>JANINR010000144.1 GCA_024508915.1 Lysobacteraceae bacterium
GGCTCGGCGGCGACCGCCGCCGCCACGCGTTCCGAGAATCCGGCCGGCGCGGCCGCCGCGGCCTGCCCGCGCATCGCGTCGCCGATCGACTGCCAGCGCGACACGCAACCGGCCAGCGCCGCGTCGTGCTGCAGCCGGCGCTGCAGGAAGCGCGCCTCGTCCAGCGCGAGCTCGCCGTCGAACAAGGCCGACAGCTGCTCCCTGGTGTGGTCGAGGACCTTGTCTTGTGCGTTCATCGCGTCACCCGTTCCGATGTGTCTTCGCCGTCCAGCAACGGCGCCAGCTCCTGCTCGATCGCGTCGCGCGCGCGGAAGATCCGCGAGCGCACCGTGCCGATCGGGCAGTCCATCCGCGCCGCGATCTCCTCGTAGCTGAGGCCTTCGACCTCGCGCAGGGTGATCGCGGTGCGCAACTCCTCCGGCAGCGCTTCGACCGCGCGCATGACCGTTTGTTCCATCTGCTGCCGCATCAGCTCGCGCTCGGGCGTGTCGTTGTCGCGCAGGCGGATGCCGGAGTCGTACTGCTCGGCATCGGCGACATCGATGTCGTCGGTGGGGGGCCTGCGGCCATTGGAGACCAGGTGGTTCTTGGCGGTGTTCACGGCGATCCGGTGCAGCCACGTGTAGAACTGGGCGTCCCCGCGGAAGCTTCCCATCGCGCGATACGCGCGCAGGAACGCCTCCTGGGCCACGTCCTGGCATTCGCTCCAGTCCGAAACGTAGCGCCCGATGAGCGCCACGATCCGGTGCTGGTACTTGCGCACCAGCAGGTCGAACGCCTTGCTGTCGCCGCGCTGGACGCGCGCGACGAGCTCGTGGTCCATCTGCTGGGACGGCTCAACCTGGGCCATGGGACATCGTCGTCATCGGGAAAGTTCCCCCTCGTGTCCAAGGGGGTATGGGGGCGGCATTGACGGCAATCAAATGCCGCCCGGATGATACTCGGCTCCCATACCGCTCCGGATGGCCCAAATGGCGGACGAACGCGGCAGCAGCAAGGCCCCCCTGGCAGGTTTCGACGGGCTCCGGTTCCGGCACTGGCGGCTGGAGGCCCGCGCCGACGGCGTGATCGTGGTCGCCATCGACCGCGACGGGCAGTCGGTCAACGCCCTCTCCCAGGACATGCTGGTCGAACTCGACGCGCTGCTGGAGCGGCTGGCGATCGATCCGCCGCGCGGGGTGGTGTTCCGCTCGGCCAAGGCGACCGGCTTCGTCGCGGGCGCCGACGTGCGCGAGTTCCAGGCGTTCGACGCCCGCGGCACGGTGAACGACGCGCTGTTCCGCGGCCAGCAGGTGCTGCAGAAGCTGGCGTCGCTGCCCTGCCCGACCGTCGCCGCGATCCACGGCTACTGCATGGGCGGCGGCACCGAGCTCGCGCTGGCGTGCACGTATCGCGTCGCGAGCAACGATGCCTCCACCCGGATCGGACTGCCCGAGGTGAAGCTCGGCATCTATCCGGGCTGGGGCGGCAGCGTGCGCCTGCCGCGGCTGGTCGGCGCACCGGCGGCGATGGACATGATGCTCACGGGCCGCGCGCTGTCGGCGAACGCCGCGCGCGCGATCGGGCTGGTCGACCGCGTGGTCGACACGGGCGCGCTCGTCGACGCCGCTGCCGTGCTCGCGCTCAAGGGCACGCAGCGCGCGCCCAGGCAGCGCGCGCTGGCGTGGCTCACGAACGCCTGGCCGGTACGGCAGCTGCTCGCGCCGATGCTGGTGAAGCAGGTCGCGCGCAAGGCACCGCGCGCGCACTACCCGGCGCCCTACGCATTGATCGAAACGTGGCGTCGCGCCGGGGGCGGCATCCAGGGCCTGCTCGCGGCGGAGCGCAAGTCGGTGGCGAAGCTTGCGGTCACGCCCACGGCGCGCAACCTGGTCCGCGTGTTCTTCCTGCAGGAGCGGCTGAAATCGCAGGGGTCCGGCGACAGCGGCATCGCGCGCGTGCACGTCGTCGGCGCGGGCGTGATGGGCGGCGACATCGCGGCGTGGTCGGCCTACAAGGGATTCGAAGTCACGCTGTCGGATCGCGAGCAGCGCTTCATCGACGGCGCGCTGCAGCGCGCGCAGGCCCTGTTCGAGAAGAAGGTCAAGGACGCCGCGAAGCGCCCGGCGGTGGCGGCGCGCCTGCGCGGCGACCTCGCCGGCGACGGCGCGGCCGACGCCGACCTGGTCATCGAAGCCATCATCGAGCGCGCCGACGCCAAGCGCGAGCTCTATGCCGCGGTCGAGCCGCGCATGCGCGCCGACGCGCTGCTGACGACCAACACCTCGTCCATCCCGCTCGACGAGTTGCGCGAACACGTGCAGCGGCAGGCGCAGTTCGCCGGGCTGCACTACTTCAACCCGGTGGCGCTGATGCCGCTGGTGGAGATCGTGCGCCACGAGGCGATGGCCGAGGAGACGCAGCGGCGCCTGGCCGCGTTCTGCAAGGCGCTGGGCAAGCTGCCGGTGCCCGTGGCCGGCACGCCCGGCTTCCTGGTCAACCGCGTGCTGTTCCCGTACATGCTGGAGGCCGCGACCGCGTACGCCGAGGGCATCCCGGGCGCGGCCATCGACCGCGCGGCGAAGAAGTTCGGCATGCCGATGGGGCCGATCGAGCTGATCGACACGGTGGGCCTGGACGTGGCCGCCGGCGTCGCGCAGGAGCTGTCGCCCTTCCTCGGGCTGCGCGTGCCCGCGGCGCTCGCGACGCCGCCGGAAGCCGGCAAGCGCGGCAAGAAGGACGGCCAGGGCCTGTACAAGTGGGTCGATGGCAAGCCGCAGAAGCCCGCGCTGCCGAAGGACTACGTGGCGCCGTCCGACCTCGAGGACCGGCTCATCCTGCCCTTGCTGAACGAGGCGGTCGCGGCGCTGCACGACGGCGTGGTCGCCGACGCCGACCTGCTCGATGCGGGCGTCATCTTCGGGACCGGCTTCGCGCCGTTCCGCGGCGGCCCGATCCAGTACGTCCGCGAGAGCGGCGCGCAGGCACTGCTCGGGCGCCTGCGCGACCTGCAGGCGCGGCACGGCGACCGCTTCGCGCCACGTCCGGGATGGGACTCCCCTGCGCTCGGCTGATGCCGTGCTTTCGTGAAGGAAACGTGGAGCCGGCTTTCACCTGCACCATGCGAGCATCCCTCGCATGGCCGCACGCAACCGACTCCCGCCCTGGCATGAAATGGTCCGCATCGCCGACGGTCGCGAACTGCTGATCCGCCCCATCCGCCCCGACGACGCGGTGCCCTTGCGCGCCGGCTTCGCGCTGATGGAACCGGGCGCGTTGCGTCCGCGCTTCGACGAGACGCTCGATGCCGGCGATGCGCATGCGACGCTGTCCGAAGAGGCCGCCGAGCGCCTCACCCACCCGGATCCGCGCCGCGAGTTCGCGATCGTCGCCTCCGAACCGCTGCCCGCGGGAGAGGCGCTGATCGGCGCGGTCGCGCGCGTGGGCGTGGTGGATGCCACCAAGCGCGGCGAATTCGCCATCCTCGTGGGCCGCTTCCTCGCCGGCATGGGCCTGGGCCGGCACCTGATGCGGCGCCTGGTGCGCTGGGCGCGCGGCAAGCAGCTCGAGGCGCTGTACGGCGACGTGGCCGAGGACAACCAGCCGATGCTCGCGCTGGCGCAGTCGCTCGGTTTCCGACGCGAGGAGGATGCGCCGGCCCCCGGCTTCGTGCGCGTGGTGCTCGACCTGAAGTAAGGCCGCTAAAATGAGCGGTCCATGATCGCTCCCTTCCCCGCTCCCCCGCTGCCCGGCGCCGGACGGCCCCGTGCCTATTGGCGCGCGCCCGGCTCGGCCTCGGCGCTCGCGTGCGCGATCGCCGGCGCGGCCGGCGCCCACGCCGGACCGCTGCTCGCGATCGCGCGCGACAACCACGCCGCGCACCAGCTCGAAGCCGACCTGCGCACGCTGCTCGCCGGTTCCGGCGTGGACGTGCTCGCGTTCCCGGACTGGGAGACGCTGCCCTACGACCGCTTCAGCCCGCATCCGGAGATCGTCGGCCAGCGGCTCGCGGCGTTGATCGCGCTGCCTTCGCTGTCGCGCGGCGTGGTCGTGGTGCCGGTACAGACGCTGCTGCAGCGGCTGCCGCCGGTGCGCTACGTGGCCGGCAGCAGCTTCGACGTGCGCACCGGGCAGCGGCTCGATCTCGATGCCGAGAAGCGCCGGCTCGAATCCGCCGGCTACCGCAACGTGCCGCAGGTGCTGGACCCGGGCGACTTCGCGGTGCGCGGCGGCCTGCTCGACGTGTTCCCGATGGGCGCGGACGCGCCGTTCCGGGTCGAGCTGCTCGACGACACGATCGAGACGATCCGCGCCTTCGACCCGGAGAGCCAGCGCTCGCTCGACCGCGTCGAAGCGGTGCGCCTGCTGCCAGGGCGCGAAGTCCCGCTGGACGAAGCGGCGGCGCAACGCGCGATGGACGCGCTGCGCGAGCGCTTCGACATCGACACGCGGCGCAGCGCCCTGTTCCAGGATCTTAAGGCGGGCGTCGCACCGGCGGGCATCGAGTACTACCTGCCGCTGTTCTTCGATTCGACCGCGACACTGTTCGACTACCTGCCGCCGTCCGTGCTGCCGCTGCTCGGCGAGGGCGCGGGCGACGCGGCCGACCAGTTCCACGCGCAGCTGGCCGATCGCTACGAGCAGCATCGCCACGATATCGAGCGCCCGCTGCTGCCACCGGCCGAGCTGTACCTGTCGCCGCAGCAGCTGCGCGAACGGCTCAACGACGGCGCGCGCATCGAGGTCTGCGGCGCCGCGCACCCGCGCCGCGCCGAAGCCTCGGCGCTGGCGGTGCACGCGGCGCCTGAGCTGCCGCTGGCGGCGAAGGATGCGCCGCCCGCCGCGGCGCTGAAGGCGTTTCTCGGCAGCTATCCGGGGCGCGTGCTCGTCGCCGCGGATTCGCCGGGGCGTCGCGAGGCGCTGCTCGAGGTGCTGCAGGCCGCCGCGCTGCAGCCGCGCACCCTTGCCGGGTTCGAGGACTTCGCGCGCGGCGCGGAGCCGTTCGCGATCGCGGTGGCGCCGCTGGACGACGGCTTCGCGGTGGAATCGCCGGCGCTGGCCGTGCTCACGGAGCGCCAGCTGTTCCCCGAGCGCGCCTCGCAGCCGCGCCGCCGCAAGCGCGCGGGGCGCGAGCCCGAGGCGATCATCCGCGACCTCGGCGAACTGTCCGAAGGCGCCCCGATCGTGCACGAGGACCACGGCGTCGGCCGTTACCGCGGCCTGGTGACGCTGGAGGCCGGCGGGATGCCGGCCGAATACCTCGAGATCGAATACGCGAAGGGCGACCGCCTGTACGTCCCGGTCGCGCAGCTGCACCTGATCAACCGTTATTCCGGCGCCTCGCCGGAGACGGCGCCGCTGCATTCGCTCGGCGGCGAACAGTGGACCAAGGCCAAGCGCAAGGCCGCCGAGAAGGTTCGCGACGTCGCCGCCGAGCTGCTGGAGATCCAGGCGAAGCGGCAGGCGCGCGCCGGCCTCGCGCTGCAGGTGGACCGCGCGATGTACGAGCCGTTCGCGGCGGCGTTCCCGTTCGAGGAAACGCCCGACCAGCACGCGGCGATCGAGGCGGTGATCCGCGACCTCGCGTCCTCGCAGCCGATGGACCGCGTGGTCTGCGGCGACGTCGGCTTCGGCAAGACCGAGGTCGCGGTGCGCGCCGCCTTCGTCGCCGCCGCCGCGGGCAAGCAGGTCGCGGTGCTGGTGCCGACGACGCTGCTGGCCGAGCAGCACTACCGCAACTTCCGCGACCGCTTCGCCGACTGGCCGCTGCGGGTGGAGGTGCTGTCGCGCTTCAAGACGACGAAGGAGATCAAGGCCGAACTCGACAAGCTCGCGGACGGGAAGATCGACGTGATCGTCGGCACCCATCGCCTGCTGCAGAAGGACGTGAAGTTCAAGGACCTCGGCCTGGTCATCGTCGACGAGGAGCAGCGCTTCGGCGTGCGGCAGAAGGAGGCGCTGAAGGCGCTGCGCGCGAACGTGCACCTGCTCACGCTCACAGCGACGCCGATCCCGCGCACGCTGAACATGGCGATGGCGGGCCTGCGCGACCTGTCGATCATCGCCACGCCGCCGGCCCATCGCATGGCGGTGCAGACCTTCGTCGTGCCCTGGGACGGCGCGCAGATCCGCGAGGCCTTCCAGCGCGAGCTCTCGCGCGGCGGCCAAGTGTACTTCCTGCACAACGACGTCGAATCGATCGGGCGCATGGAGCGCGAGCTGCACGAGCTGGTGCCGGAGGCGCGCATCGGCGTCGCCCACGGGCAGATGCCGGAGCGCGAGCTGGAACGGGTGATGCTCGACTTCCACAAGCAGCGCACCAACACGCTGCTGTGCACGACGATCATCGAGTCCGGCATCGACATCCCGAACGCGAACACGATCATCATGGACCGCGCCGACAAGCTCGGCCTGGCGCAGATGCACCAGCTGCGCGGCCGCGTCGGCCGTTCGCACCATCGCGCCTACGCCTACCTCGTGGTGCCGGACAAGCGTTCGATCACGTCCGATGCGCGCAAGCGGCTCGAGGCGATCGCCTCGATGGACGAGCTCGGCGCAGGCTTCACCCTGGCCACCCACGACCTCGAGATCCGCGGCGCCGGCGAACTGCTCGGCGAAGACCAGAGCGGGCAGATGGCCGAGGTCGGCTTCAGCCTGTACACGGAGCTGCTCGAGCGCGCGGTGCGCTCGATCCGCCGCGGCGAGCTGCCCGACGTCGACGCGCCGGCCGCGCACGGCGCCGACGTCGAGCTGCACGTGCCGGCGCTGATCCCCGAGGACTACCTGCCGGACGTGCACACGCGGCTGACGCTGTACAAGCGCATCAGCTCGGCGCGCGATGCCGGCGAGCTGCGCGAGCTGCAGGTGGAGATGATCGACCGCTTCGGCCTGCTGCCCGAGCCGGCGAAGCACCTGTTCGCCGTCGCCGAACTGCGCCACGAGGCCACGCGCCTGGGCCTCCGCAAGCTCGACCTCGGGCCCGCCGGCGGGCGCGTGCAGTTCGAGGCCAAGCCGCGCGTCGACCCGATGACCGTCATCCAGCTGATCCAGAAGCAGCCGCGGCATTACGCGATGGACGGCCCCGACAAGCTGCGGGTGAAGCTGGAGCTGCCCGACGCCGCCACGCGACTGCAGGCCGCGCGCGGCCTGCTCGCCGCGCTGGGGCCGGCGTGAGCGCGCGCGCGTTGCAGGCGGCGCTGGCGCAGCACGTGCGCCGCCGCGACGACTTCGCCCAGCCGCTGCGAACGGTGGCGGGGTTCGACGTCGGCTTCGAGGCCGACGGCAGCGTGGCGTGCGCGCACGCCGTGCTGCTGGACGCGGACACGATGCAGGTACTCGACGAGCGGATCGTGCGCGCGCCCGCCGCGACCGCCAGCGTCGCCGCGGCCGATGGCACCGAAGCGGGCAGCACCGACCCGGACCTGGTCGGCGTCCGCGCACTGCCCGCGCTGCTGGCCGCGCTCGAGGCGCTGGCACGGCGTCCCGACCTGGCGTTCGTGCGCGGGCACGGCATCGCCCATCCGCGCCGGCTCGGCATCGCCGCGCATTTCGGCGTCGCCGCCGATCTGCCGAGCATCGGCGTCGCCACGGAAGCGCTGATCGGCACGGCGGCCGCGCTGCACGAGATCCGCGGCGCGCATACGCCTCTGCGCGACCACGGCGAGCAGGTCGGCTGGCTGCTGCGCAGCCGGCCCGGCAGCGAGGCGCTGGTCGTGTCGCCGGGGCACCGCGTGTCGATGACCGCCGCCGCGCAGCTGGTGATGCGCTACGTCGCCGGAGACCGCTTGCCCGAGCCGATCCGGCTGGCCACCCTCGGCGCCTGAGCCGCCATCGCGACACGCTCGCCCCAAGGTGGCTAGACTGGATCGCCCCACCCGATGGAGCGCCCCAATGGTCCGGTTCCGCAGCGCGATCGCGGCATCCACCCTCCTCACCGCCCTGGTCGTCGCCGCCTGCAGCGCGGGCGCGACGGGCATCCGCCCCGGCGGCCCGAGGCTCTCCGACGGCGACAGCTTCCGCATGACCCCCGGGACCTCGGTGTCGGTCCCCGGCGAAGGCCGGCTGTCCTACCTGAAGCTCGTGAACGACTCGCGCTGCAAGCCCGGCGTGCAGTGCGTCTGGGCCGGCGACGCCGAAGTGGCGTTCCAGTGGCAGCCGACCGGCGGCGCGGCGGAGACATTCAGCCTGCACACGGGCAAGGGCGACCAGTCGCATCGCATCGGCATGCACCAGCTGGTACTCGTGTCGCTGGCGCGCGGCGCCGCGCCGGCCGCGCAGCTGAAGCTCGAGGCGGCGCCGTGACCCAGGTGATCGCGCCGCGCGTGCACGACCTGGGCGGCTTCCAGGTGCGGCGCGCCGTGCCGACGCTGCAGGCACGCAGCGTCGGGCCGTTCGTGTTCGTCGACCACATGGGACCGGCGGTGTTCGCGCCGGGCCACGGCATCGACGTGCGCCCGCATCCGCACATCGGCCTGGCGACCGTGACCTTCCTGTGGTCCGGCACCATCACCCACCGCGACACGCTCGGCAGCCTGCAGGACATCACCCCCGGCGACGTGAACTGGATGACCGCCGGCCGCGGCATCGCGCATTCGGAACGCACGCCGCAGCGCCTGCGCGAAGGCGAGCACCCGCTGCACGGCATGCAGACCTGGGTGGCGCTGCCGAAGGCGCACGAGGAGACCGCACCCGAGTTCCACCACCATCCCGCGTCGAGCCTGCCGCAGGCGCGCCACGGCGGCGCGCTGCTGCGCACGATCGCCGGCCGCGGCTTCGGCATGGAATCGCCGGTGCGCGTGTTCGCCGACACGCTCAACGTCGCCATCGACCTCGCCCCCGACGCGGAGCTCGCGATCGAGCCCTCGCACCCGGAGCGCGCGCTCTACGTGCTGGAAGGCGACGCGCAGCTGGACGGTGCGGATCTTCCGGTGCAGCACCTGGTCGTGCTCGACGCCGGCGCGCGCCCCGTGCTGCGCGCGCGCACCCCGCTGAAGGCGATGCTGTTCGGCGGCGAGCCGCTCGACGGCCCGCGCCACCTGTGGTGGAACTTCGTCTCCTCGTCGAAGGAGCGCATCGAGCAGGCGAAGCTCGACTGGGAGGCGGGGCGCTTCGGCAAGGTGCCGGGGGACGAGGCGGAGTTCATTCCGCTGCCGGCGTAATGGCGCGGAGTGCAGGAATCCGCCGCCCCAATCTAAAAAGCGATCAATACCAAGGACAGCGTCCTTCCCAGGAATGAATGGGGCAGGCCGTCAGCTGGCAGCCTGCCCTTATTCTCGAAGCAAATGTGGGATGTCGCCGCTCTACTCAGTTAGTGGAGCTTACCGAGCCTAACCACCGAATTTACGACATGAATCGGCGCCAGTTCGCGATGTTCATTGCGGCCAAGAAACATCAAATACGATGTGTCTTTCTCGCAGCACGCAGGGCTTCGCTCCGGGACCGTTTGGTCGATTCTGATAGTTAACGGTTCGCCTTCTGAAAGATCGCCCTTGAGAACTGTGACTGCCGACGCCGAAATTCGGAAGTAGTAGTCACCGTCATCCATCTCCAATGGCAAACGTCGTACATCCTTGACAATCACCACGACCTCGGATTGTTTCACAAGTTCAGTCAATGGTGCCTTTTGGGGCACTACGCACCATCCATTCGGCATGAAGCCGCAAAGCGCCGAAAAGATCACCACGAGAATTTTGGTCCGCATTGCTCTACTCCGAGTCCGTAGGGTCCGGCGCTCTCAGTGGCATTCCCGGAATCTCTGACCGAACTGCATTCTCATCGCCCACCGCATTGCCTCCTCGCCGTCCAAGAGCAGCAGGAATCGCGTGTCCTGTCAACTCATGCATTAATATGTCCTGGGGTGCAAAGACCATTTGATTTCCATTTGAATCCTTCACGTCCGGACGCTGGAAAGATCTTCCTGTGATGTATACGTTTATATCGTCGCTCTTTGACTTTCCAAGAACAGTCTCTCCACCACTTACCTGCTGGTGAGCACCGCCACTTTCGTAGCCGCTTGCGATAGTTATTTTGACATTGGCCTTGCCGTTGATAGCGGCAACGAGTTTCTTGGCATACGTCGATGACTTTTTGTCAGTTGGTCCCTTCTTGACCAACTGCAACTTATTTTGCTTGTCAAATTTGAAAGTACCTGCTGCCAATCCGTTCACAAGCCGCTCAATTTTTGCATTGTCTTCTGGATTAGCAGATGTGATGTCTCGACCGTCCGGGTCAACAAATCGATACGGGTTGTCATTCGCGTACCAATAGCGGTTGAAGTTGCCGCCGGCACTGTCGACCGTCACCGGGTCCACGCTCCAGAACCGTGCCGTGCGCGGGTCGTAGTAGCGCTGCTGCATGTACACCAGGTTGGTGGCCGCGTCGCTGACGTGGCCGGTGTAGGCCGGGCCGTCCTCCAAGGGGCGGTTCAGCAGCTTGCCGTAGGGCTCGTATTCGCTGCGCTGCAGCACGGCCTTGGCCGCATCGGTCGTGGCCACCGGGCTGCCCAAGGCGTCGGTGTGCTGGTAGGTCACCGTCACCGTGCTGCCCGACAGCGGGCGGTCGTGCTCGGCCACCAGGCTGCCGGCCAGGTAGACGTACTGCCGGCGGCGGCTCGTGCGCGCGTCGCGCTGGTACAGCAACTGGCCGTCGCGGCCGTACAGGCTCTCCACCAGGCCGGCCGTGCTGCTCGAGCGCGTGCGCCGGCCCCAGGCGTCGTAGCGGTAGGCCTCCAGGCCGGCGATCGCGCGCAGGCGGTTGCCGTAGTCGAACGTGTAAGCCACGCCGTTCCAGTTGGCCAGGTTGCCCTGCACGTCGAAGCCCGTGCCCAGGATCGTCGAACCGGTGCTGCAGTCGCCGCTGACCTTGACGTTGGTCAGGCGCCAGCTGACGTCGTAGCAGTAGGCCTGGTCGCGGCCCGGGGCGATGATGCGGGTGACGTTGTCCAGCACGTCGTAGGTGTAGTGCGCGCCGCTCGCGCCGTACATCGGCGAGGTCGCGTCGGTCAGGCGGTCCAGGCCGTCGTAGGTCATGTCGCGGTCGCCGCGTCGTCTCCTCGTCGAAGGAGCGCATCGAGCAGGCCAAGCTCGACTAGGAGGCGGGCCGCCCGCTTCGGCAAGGTGCCGGGGGACGAGATGGAGTTCATTCCGCGGCCGGCATAGTCCTCCATTTACACTTATGCGTCATCGCGGCGGGTGACGCACAATACGGCCGAGAGCCGGTATCGGCCCACGACCGTGTCATGAAGCGCAATCACGAGATTTAGCCGCCAGATTATTCGATATCGGGCATTTCCGAGCCCAGGAACATCTCGTCACCAATATTCAGCACAAATATTTCTCCCGCAGAAAGCTTGAGCACCACGCCGAGTTCGTCACCATACGATCTGCTTCTTACGGGACTCCAGGATTGCAGTGGCCCTCCGAGCAAGGAGGCGAATCTTGATGTGTCTGAAACTTTCCGTTTGACGATTCGTCCGTACTCGGCCATGTCGACCTCAGAAAATGGAGCGGTCATAATCACCCCCTCGCCGTGCGGCGCCAGTCCAACACCAATAGCTTCCCCGCTGAAGACCAAATTGATGTAAAGAGGCCGGGAAGCAACATCAGGCCCCAAGTAATATGCTTCGATCTCCTGCAGTGCTTCCCCGTCTGCGATTTTCCGATCCAGCACTGATTGACTGTCATTTCGTCGCATTGATTGCAGCCTGAACAAATTTGTTCTTGATCCCATCCTGCAAGATGGTGACAAACTCACCTTTTAAAGTAGTGACGACAACGTCGCTCCCTTTAATTCTAAATTCCGCAGGGCCAAGTTTTCCTTCTGATCCAAGACCTCGCCATACACCGAACGCCACTTTGGATGGCTTCTGGCCAATTTCGTAAATTAGTTTTGTAACCGCCGCTCTATCAACCGCACTCCCTGGATGCCCGCCAAAATCTTTTACGTGCGCCCCTAGCTTGTGCCCCAATTGCGCACTGTCCACACTGAACTCACGCGCAGCGCTCTGAGTTCCACGCCAGGAAAGTAGCCTTGAGGCCCCACCCCGGGAAAGGAGGGCGCCATCCGCAATAGCCATCCCAAGCAAAACTCCCTGGCCGCCGGATATCGCGCCAGATGCCCACATATCCAAGTGTTCTTCTTTGGAAATCTCCCCGTTGCGCAACAATTGATCCGCGACTTGCCCGCTAAAATTCAGATCTTCGTATGATTGTCGCCCGTCGGGATCCGTGAATCGGTAGGGGTTGTCGTTCGCGTACCAATAGCGGTTGAAGTTGCCGCCGGCGCTGTCGACCGTCACCGGGTCCACGCTCCAGAACCGCGCCGTGCGCGGGTCGTAGTAGCGCTGCTGCATGTACACCAGGCTGGTCGCCGCGTCGCTGACGTGGCCGGTGTAGGCCGGGCCGTCCTCCATCGGGCGGTTCAGCAGCTTGCCGTAGGGCTCGTACTCGCTGCGCTGCAGCACGGCCCTGGCGGCGTCGGTGGTGGCCACCGGGCTGCCCAGCGCATCGGTGTGCTGGTAGGTCACCGTCACCGTGCTGCCCGACAGCGGGCGGTCGTGCTCGGCCACCAGGCTGCCGGCCAGGTAGACGTACTGCCGGCGGCGGCTCGTGCGCGCGTCGCGCTGGTACAGCAACTGGCCGTCGCGGCCGTACAGGCTCTCCACCAGGCCGGCCGTGCTGCTCGAGCGCGTGCGCCGGCCCCAGGCGTCGTAGCGGTAGGCCTCCAGGCCGGCGATCGCGCGCAGGCGGTTGCCGTAGTCGAACGTGTAAGCCACGCCGTTCCAGTTGGCCAGGTTGCCCTGCACGTCGAAGCCCGTGCCCAGGATCGTCGAACCGGTGCTGCAGTCGCCGCTGACCTTGACGTTGGTCAGGCGCCAGCTGACGTCGTAGCAGTAGGCCTGGTCGCGGCCCGGGGCGATGATGCGGGTGACGTTGTCCAGCACGTCGTAGGTGTAGTGCGCGCCGCTCGCGCCGTACATCGGCGAGGTCGCGTCGGTCAGGCGGTCCAGGCCGTCGTAGGTCATGTCGCGGTCGCCGCGGGCGCCGGCCACGCCGTCGCTGATGGCCAGGACGTTGCCGACCTGGTCGTAGGCGTAGCTGTCGTCGTGGATGGACGTCGTGCCGTCGGCGTCGCGGCTGCGGTCGGGCAGGCCGCGCGTGTTCTGCGTCAGCGTGTGGACGATGCCGTTGCCGTAGGTGAACTGCTTGAGCGCGCCGTTGGGGAAGTAGCTGACGCCGGTGGCGTAGGTGCCGGCCTGGGTGGGCTGGCCCAGCGCGTTGGGCGCGTAGGCCACGCTCAGGCTGTCCGGATAGGTCAGCGTCGACAGGTGGCCGTTGGCGGTGTAGGCATAGCCGACGGTGCGCAGCGTGCCGTCGTTCTGGCTCTCGCTGGTGGGCAGGCGGCGCTTGTTGTACGCGTAGCTGTTGACGACGCTGGTGGTGCCGCCGTCGTTCCAGGTCGTGACGTCCTTGACCAGGCCGTCGGGGAAATACGTCCAGGACTGGTTGCCGTTGCCGTCGGGGAAGGTGAGCGTGCCGACGCGATTGCGGCCGTCGTAGGTGCGCGCGGCCTTGCGCGCGTTGATCGCGGTGGTGTTGCCGGTGCTGCTGCAGGCGCTGCCCTTGTCCAGGCCGCTGGCGCTCCAGCTCAGGTTGCCGGCGCCGTCGTAGCCCATCAGCGTGGCGCCGCCGCCGGCCTCGGTGGCCCCGAGCTCGGGCTCGACGACGCGGCACAGTTCCTGGTTGCCGTTGTAGGCGTAGGTCCGCGTGGAGGTCAGGCTGCCGCTGCTGTTGCGGCGCGTGATCGAGGTGGGCTTGCCGAACGCGTCGCGCACGATGTCCACGTACGCCCCTTCCGGCAGCGTGATCGCCTTGGGGAAGTCGGTGACCGGCTGGTCCCAGGCCTGGAACGTGCTGGTGGTGACCTTGCTGCGGGCATTGGTCACCGTGGTCTTGAAGCCGGTGCCGTAGCTGGTGCTGGTGGTCAGGGTGCCGTAGGGCGACTCGGCGTCCTGCACGACGCTGGTCGGGCGGCCGAGCGCGTCGTAGGTGGTGCGCGTGCCGGACAGCGACCAGTCCGCCGCGGCCGTCATCGCCGGCGCGGCGGCCACCGGATAGGCGCTGCGCCAGACGCGCCCGAGCTTGTCGTAGGCGCTGGCGGTGTAGCGGTCGGTGCCGGCGACGTTGCCGGTGTCGTACTCGCGCACCAGCACCGGCTGCCATTGCGCGTTGTAGTAGGTGACCTTGCGCGCGTTGCCCGTGCTCACGGTCTGGCGCCAGTGGCCGGCGGCGATGCCGTACTCGGCGCTGGCGACGGGGACGAAGGCGATGGTCGTGCCGTTCCAGGTGGTGCTGTCGCCGGTGGGGTACGCGATGCTGGCCAGGCGGCCCATCGTGTCGTAGCCGTAGCCCGTGGTGTAGCCGTTCTCGTCGGTGACGGAGGTGATCCAGCCGTTGTTGTCGACCACGGCCGTGCGCGTCGCGCCGGCGGGCGCCTCGGGAGTGGCCGGGAACTGGATCGACTGCGGGATGCCGCGCTTCCAACTGGTGAAGGTGGTGACGTTGTTGTTGCCGTCCTTCGCCGTGGCGAGCGTGCCGTTTGCGTTGTAGGTGAGCGTCTGCCGCAGCTTGCCGAAGGCGTAGGTCTTCCAGGGGCGATCGGCGCTGTCGTAGTCGGTGCGTTCGGCCTGCACGCCGGCCACGGTGCGGGTGGCGACCTGGCCCAGGATCCACGGCGCGGTGTTGTCGTGGTACGTGGTGACGACCTGGCGCGTGCTCGTGCCCGCATCGGTGGCGTCGATCTCGTGGGCGAACGCGTCCAGGCCGGCGGGGGCGACGGTGTGGCTGAAGGTCACGCCCTGCTGGTTGATGCTGCGCAGGATCGTGGGCGTCCAGGTCTGCTGTGTCGCGACGTTGGCAGTGGATGTCCCATTGATCATCGCGACGCCCACTTGCGCCGGATAGGGGCCATGGCCCGGGTCCGCGTAGTCGTAGGTGGTGGTGCGCAGCAGCGTGGAGGTGCCCTGGTAGGCCTGCTCCGTCAGCAGCTTGCCTTCCTTCGCACCCCAGCGCGTGCTGTAGGTCAGCACGGTGCGGTGACCTTCGGGCGAGATGATGGTGGTCGTGGCCGTTTCGGGGCAGCTGCTGGTGCCGGCGCAGGCGTCGCGCGTGTGGCTGCCGGTCGCGGCCGAGTAGGCATACGTCCAGCTCGCGGTGGGCACGCCGGGGCCGCTGATCGCGCGGCTCACCAGCGCCGTGCTGCCGAACGTCGACGGCACGCCCTCGTAGGACGGGTTCGCGCCGAACTGGAGGCATACGCTGGGCACGTAGCTGCGCGCGTGGAAAACGAGCTGCGTAGTGAACGTGCCGGTCAGGCCCGCCGGGTTCTTGATGGTGCCGACCGACTGCGTGGGGTAGGTCTTCATCGGCCCGTTGACGCCGCATTCCGTCCACGGCACGCCGAGGGTGCTCTCCCCGTAGAGGCTTGCGCCGCCCTGGATCGGGACGTTGTTGAACGTCCACGTCGAGCTGTCGGGGAGGGTGACGCCGGTGAGCTTGCCGCCGGTGTCGTAACCGTAGGTCCAGGTGCGCGTGGTGGCGCCGACGACGCTCACGGTGTTGATGCGGCGCCCGTCGGTGCGCCAGGCGACGGTCACCTGGCGGCCGTCGCTCGCAGTGATCGCGCTGAGCTTGTCGCCGCTGTAGCTGTAGGTCAGGTAGTTGCCGAAACGGTCCTCGATGCGCGTGACGTACATCCGCGCGAGCATCCGGCCGAAGCGCAGCGGCGGGCCGCCGTCGGGGTCGGGCTCGCTGAACTCCACCGCCGGGTCGCCGACGGCGTAGTCGAACCAGTACTTGGTGCCGTCCGGGGAAACCGCCAGGAACGCTTCGCCGGCCTGGCCGTTGCTGGTGGCCGGCAGGCAGCCGACCTGCCAGTTGTCCTGGGTCACGATCGGGAACGCGAGCGTCGATCCGCCCACCGAGATCGTCGGCTGCGCGGTGTTGCCGCTGGCGCGCGCCATCATCTCGTGCGCGCCGCCGTTCTCGTCGATGAACTGGATGCCCGCCCACCATGTCTGCCAGCTGGCGTCGGTGTAGAGGAACTGGGTGCAGCGCTGGCCGGTGCCGTTGGCGGTCCAGTTGCCGCCGACGGTGCCCTGGTTGTTGACGGTCGGCGTACCGACCAGCAACTCGATGCGCGGGATCGAGCCGTTCCAGTTTCCGAACGGCAGCGGCAAGGTGCCCAGCCACGCGCCGAGATAGCTGTTGAAGCGCGACAGCACGATGTCCGGGCCGGTGCCCGACACCCGGACGTCGGTCTGGCGGAGATTGAGTTCGCCGGTGTAGAGGCTGATGGTCTCGCCGAAGGGCGCATCGCCGCCTGCCGTGATCTCCTGGCTGGCCTTCAGGCGCGTGGCGTACATCGAGGCAATGCTGGCGCTCTCGTCGCCGCCGCTGCTCAGCGTGCTCATGCTGCTCGAGCTCGCGCCGCCGATCGGACCCGAGCCCGGGACGGGCGGGCACTGCGACGGGTCCGTCGCGTGGCGACCGTCGGGGCACAGGATCGGGTTCGCGATCACCTGCGCCGCCGCCGGCGATGCCGGCAGCCATGCCAGCAGGCCGGCGAGCGCGAGCGCGCCCGCCGCCATCAGTCCATTGCGCATCCCGCTCTCCTTCCCCGCCCCGTGACCGGGCCATTGGACGGCATTCCGCCGCCCGATCCCCGGTACTGCTTCACAAAAACGGCTTTCAGGAAGGTGAAACGGATGACTCGTTCAGAAGCGGCCTTCCTGGAAATCGACGAAGGCCTGCATGACCTGCTCGCGGGTGTTCATCACGAAGGGGCCGTAGCGGGCCACCGGCTCGCGCAGCGGCCGGCCGGCGACCAGGATCAGGCGCGCGCCCTGCGCGCCGCCGCGGACCACGAACAGGTCGCCGCCGCCCAGCACGCCCAGTTCATGCGTGGCCAGCGGCCGCGCATCGTCGCCCTCGCCCACCACCGCATCGCCTTCGAACACGTAGGCGAACGCGTTGTGGCCGTCGGGCAGCGCGTACGCCCATTCGGCGCCGGGCTCGAGCGCGATGTCGAGGTACAGCGGCTCGGTGGCCGGCTGCTCGATCGGGCCGCGCACGGGCGCGCCGCCGGCATCGGGCACGACGCCGGCGATCACCTTGACCGCGACGCCGCGCGCGGGCGCCGTTACCGGAATGCTGTCCGGCGCGAACTCCTGGTAGCGCGGGTCCGTCATCTTCGCGCTCGCGGGCAGGTTCACCCACAGCTGGAAGCCGCGCATGCGGCCTTCCTGCTGCTCGGGCATCTCGGAATGCACCAGGCCGCGGCCGGCGGTCATCCACTGCACGCTGCCGGGGACCAGCAGGCCCTCATTGCCGTGGTTGTCCTTGTGGCGCATGCGGCCGTCGAGCATGTAGGTGACGGTCTCGAAGCCGCGGTGCGGATGGCTCGGGAAACCGGCGATATAGTCCTCGGCGCGATCGGTCCCGAATTCGTCGAGCATCAGGAAGGGATCGAGCATGTCGAGTTCCGGATTGCCGATCACGCGGGTGAGCTTGACGCCGGCGCCGTCGGACGCGGGCATGCCGCGCAGGCTGCGGATGACGCGGGCGGCTTCGGGGGCGGTGTTGCGGTCCATGGCGGACTCCTCTGGGGCTGGCTCCAAGGATGGGGGCGGAGCCGGCGGCGGCCAAGCGCATCCTGGCGTACGGAGCGTTCCATTCGTGTGTCGGGGCGCGTCTTCATGGTCTTCGGGGCTGGGCGGCGGAAGCGTGCGGGGACTTTCGGGGGACGCCGTGAATAC
>JANINR010000145.1 GCA_024508915.1 Lysobacteraceae bacterium
GCCGCGCCCGAACCCGCGCAGGCCGCGGCGCCGACCGAGCTGCAGACCGTCGAAGTGGTCGGCTCGCGCATCCGCCGCGCGGAGATCGAAGGCCCGGCGCCGATCACCGTCGTCACCGCCGCCGAGATCCAGGCGGCCGGCTTCACCACCGTGCCCGAGGTCCTGCGCTCGATGACGCAGAACAACGGCGAGACGCAGAGCCAGCAGTCCTCGAGCGCCGGCGACTTCTCGCCGGGCGGCGAGCAGGTCGACCTGCGCGGCCTCGGTCCCAACCACACGCTCGTGCTGGTCAACGGCCGCCGCATCGCCGACTTTCCCATGCCGTTCAAGGGTCGCAGCAACTTCACCGACATCTCCAGCATCCCGCTGGGCATGGTCGAGCGCATCGAAGTGCTCACCGGCAGCGCATCGGCCGTGTACGGCTCCGACGCGATCTCGGGCGTCGTGAACTTCGTCCTCAAGAAGCAGGCCGACGGCACGATCCTGAGCGTGCGCCGCGGCGAGCCCTCGCGCGGCGGCGGCGAGTCGACCAACCTGAGCCTCTCCACCGGCTTCTCGCGCGGCAGCTTCAACGGCGTGGTCGGCGTCGAGCTGATCGACCAGAAGCCGCTGTGGGCCTACGACCGCGACATCCAGGATTCGGTGAAGGATTCGCCCGATCCGCGCGCGGCGTCGCGGCGCGCCTTCCTGCGCACCGCATGGGACCCGGACGACGGCGACAACGAATACTACGTCGACCCGGGCCAGGCGACGTGCGACGCGCTCGCCCAGCTCAACGGCGGCAGCACCTACCGCGCGAGCCGCCGGAACTGGGGCCGCTACGATCCCGTCGACGACAGCTATCCGCCGGGCTACTTCTGCGGCAGCGACGAAGCCATCGGCTACGGCACCATCATCAGCAAGCGCCGCGGCGTGAACGCGTACGCCTCGCTCAGCTACGCCTTCGGCGACGGCAACGAATGGTTCGCCGACGTGCAGATGGGCCACCACAAGGTGGAGCTGTTCACCGACGTGCGCAGCTGGAGCTACATGGCGCCCGACGGCAACGAGGAGGGCTATTTCTTCAACCAGGCGAGCGGCCAGGTCGAGTACTGGCAGCGCCAGTTCTCGCCCGAGGAAATGGGCGGCCTCGACCGCGGCATGATCCGCAACACGCAGAAGACCTTCGGCATCACCACCGGCTTCAAGGGCACTTTCGGCGAGGACTGGGACTGGGAAACGGCGCTGAGCCATTCGCAGTACCAGTCGGAGATCGGCTGGCCGCAGATCGTGGCGGCCAAGGCCAACGCGCTGTTCCTGGGCCCGCAGCTCGGCGTGGATCCGGACTACGGCCTGCCGGTCTTCAACGCCGATCCGGCGCGCCTGTACACGCCGCTGACCCAGGCCGAGTACGACTCGATCGCCGCCTACACGATCTACAAGCCGAAGTCGCGCACCGACACGGTGTCGTTCACCCTGACCAACGCCGAGCTGTTCTCGCTGCCGGCGGGCCCCGCGGGCTTCGCGGCGGTGGTGGAAGCCGGCAACCAGGCCTACAACCTCAATCCCGATCCGAAGGCGCTGGAGTACTACTACTACAGCTGGAAGGATTCCGACGGCCACGGCAGCCGCAACCGCTGGGCCGCGGCCGGCGAGCTGCGCATGCCGCTGCTCGACACGCTCAACGTGAGCGCCGCGGGGCGCTACGACCAGTACCGCTACTCCGGCACCACCATCGGCAAGTTCACCTACAGCGCGGGCATCGAGTGGCGCCCGGTGCAGAGCCTGCTCGTGCGCGGCTCCTACGGCACCGCGTTCCGCGCGGCCGACCTGCACTACCTGTACGCGGGCATCGGCAACGACGAGACCTCCGGCGTCGACTACTACCGCTGCCGCACCGAGGAACCGGACGAAGACATCGTCGACTGCTCCTGGAACGACGAAGGCCTGATCCGCACGCGCGCGGGCAACCGCGAGCTCGATGCGGAAACCAGCACGTCCTGGACCGCCGGCCTGGTCTGGTCCCCGGGGTCGGACTTCGACGTCTCGCTCGACTGGTTCGACATCCAGATGCGCGACCAGGTGCAGGACATGCGCAACGACGCGATCCTGCAGGACGAAGCGAACTGCCGCCTCGGCGCGCGCATCGACGGCACGCCCGTGGACATCAACTCGCCCACCTGCCAGGACGCGATCGCGCGCGTCACCCGCATCGGCGGGCGCCTGTACGGCATCTACGTCAACCCGATCAACGTCGCCAGCGAGAGCACCAGCGGCGCGGACCTGAACGTGCGCTACCGCCTCGGCACCCGCATCGGCGACTTCACCTTCAACGGCAGCCACACCTGGGTGCGCGAGCACGCGTTCCAGCAGTTCGACGGCGACGTGACCGAGGACGAGTTCGCGATCAACAGCGGCTTCGACATCCCGCGCACCAAGAGCAGCGCCAGCATCACCTGGACGCTGGACCGCTGGACGGCGACGCTGCACGGCGACCGCATCGGCCGGCTGCCGAGCTCGGACTCCTACGACCAGATCTACGATCCGTCGGACGAGAACAGCCCGTGGGTCGCCCCGACCTACCGCTACAACGCGTCGGTGAGCTTCGACGTCAGCGACCATGCGAAGCTGAGCCTGTCGGCGACCAACCTGTTCAACAAGCTGCCGCCGCGCGACCCGACCTACACGGCCTATCCCTACTACGACATCAGCTGGTTCGATGCGGTGGGCCGCACGATCTACCTGCAGTACACGCACAAGTTCGGGGGTGCGCCGCTCTGAGCGGCGCCGCGCATCCGCCGCGCCTGCCGCGGCGGATGCGCGATCCGGCCGCCTTCATGCAGCGACCTCAGGCGATCGGCGGCGGCTGCGCGACGTTGCGGTTGCGCCCGCGCCAGGGCGCATACCAGCGCTGCAGGCGGTCGATGTCCGCCTGCATGTCCTCGCCCGGCTCGAACAGCGGGCCGACGCCGATCACCTTGCGCGGGTAGTCGAAATACACCGGCAGCACCGGCACGCCGGCGCCCTTCGCGATCTTCCAGAAGCCGGCCTTGAAGCGCGGGACCGGCTTGCGCGTGCCTTCGGGCGCGAGCCCGAACCAGAGGCGGTCGGCGTCGCGCACCAGGGCGGCCGCCTGCTCGGCGACGCCCTGCGCGGCGTCGCGGTTGACCGCGGTCACGCCGAGGCGCCGCAGCAGCGGCCCCAGCGGCCACCAGAACAGCTGGTGCTTGCCGAGCACGCGCAGGTCCAGGCCGAGCGCGAGCTTGGCCGCGAAGCCCCAGATGCCGTCCCAGTTCGAGGAATGCGGCGCGCCCACCAGCACCAGCTTCGGGATGTCCGGGAACGCGCCCTCCATGCGCCAGCCGCCGAGGCGCAGCACCGTGCGCCCGAACCAGCGGGCGAACGCGCTCGGCGCCACCCGGGGCGCGTTCGGCGGCAACGGCAGGACGATGTCGTCGGCGGCCTCGGTCATGCGGCTCGGAACGGGCGTGTCAGTCCCAGTCGCGGCCGGTGCGGCCGCGCTTGATCGTACTGCGTTCGCGCTTGGCGTCCAGCCTCCGCCGCTTCGACGCTTTGGTCGGCTTCGTCGCGACCCGCGGCTTCGGCGCATGCAGGCCGGCCTCGATGAACGCCGCCAGGCGTTCGCGGGCGTCCTCGCGGTTGCGGTCCTGGGTGCGGAAGCGCTGCGCGTTGAGCACCAGCACGCCGTCGCCGGTCACGCGCCGGTCGCGCTTCGCCAGCAGGCGCGCGCGCACCGGCTCCGGCAGCGACGGCGAGTTCGCCACGTCGAAGCGCAGTTCGACCGCGGTCGCGACCTTGTTGACGTTCTGGCCGCCCGGTCCGGCAGAGCGCACGAAGCGCTCGACCAGTTCGTCGTCCGGGATGGCGATGGCGTCGACCTGCAGCATGCGGCGATTGTAGCCGCCGGGGATTTGACGGCAGGGCCGGGACGGGCCGACCATGGGTCCTCCTCCGGCATGGATGCTCCGCGATGAAAGGATTCCTCGTTTGCGCCCTCCTCCTGGCCGCCGCGCCGACCCTCCACGCGCAGCAGCAGGCACCCGCCGGGGCAGCGGCGGCCTCTCCGGCCCCGGCCGCAACCGCGTCGGCGCCCGCGCCGGCTTCCGCGGTCGACATGGCGGACGACGCCCAGGTCGATCGCCTGATGGCCGTCATGCACGCGCGCGAGTCCACCGAAGCGGTGTGGCCCCGCCTCGAGGCGATGCAGCGGCAGATGGCGCAGCAGGCGGCGGCCGGCAAGCCGCTCGACGAGGCCCATCGCGCGCAAATCGACGCGTACCTGGAAAAGACGTCGGCGCGCATGCGGGAGGCCATGGCGTGGGAACGCCTGGAGCCGGCCATGCGCGACGCGTACCGCAGCACCTTCGACCGCGCCGAGATGGAGGCGATGATCGGCTTCTACGGCAGCCCCGAAGGCCAGCAGGTCATCGCCAAGACGCCGCTGCTGATGGAGAACTCGATGCGGGCGATGCAGGGCATCATCGGCCCGATGATGGAGAAGCTGAAGGCGGACCTGGAGGCGATGACGCCGGCCGCCCCCCGGCCGTAGCGCCCTCGAACAGTGCCAGCGCCCGCGCGAATTCCGCGTCGGGCGGCGCGACCGCCTCGACCCGCGCGCCGGTGCGCGGATGGTCGAAACCCAGCCGGCGCGCGTGCAGCAGCATGCGGTGGATGCCCATCGCGCGGAAGGCGCGGTTGTGGCGGCCGTCGCCGTGGCTGCTGTCGCCGACGAGGTGGTGGAAGGCGTGCTTGAGGTGGCGCCGGATCTGCCGGAAGCGACCGGTGCGCGGGTGCGCGCACAGCCACGCGTAGCGCGAGGTGGCGAAGCCCGCGGAGGCCATCGGCAGTTCGCAGGTCGCGAGGACCTCGAAATCGGTGACCGCGGGCTTCTTCACCGGCTTGCCGGGGCCGCCGTCGAGCGGATGGTCGATGGTGAAGCGCGCTTCCGCAGGCCAGCCGCGGCAGATCGCCCAATAGTCCTTGCGCACGGTGCGCCCGGCCTCGGGCGCCATGAACGCACGCCCCAGCGCGGACGCGGTGTCCCGGTCGAAGGCCAGCAGCAGGCAGCCGCTGGTCGCGCGGTCGAGCCGATGCACCAGGAACACCGGCCGCCCGAACTGCGCGCGCAGGCGGTCGGCCGCGAAGTCGGTCTCGCCGCGGGCGAGCGCGCTGTCGTGGACCATCAGGCCGGCGGGCTTGTCGACGACGGCGAGGAATTCGTCCTCGAACAGGACCGGCAGGTCGCCCACCGGCGTCAGCGCAACGCGTACAGCACGGCGAGCGCAACCAGCGCACCGACGCCGAGGATCGCGGCGACCACGCGCGCCTGCGCCTCGCGCACCGCACGCGCCAGGTCGGCGAGGTCGCGCGAGCGCATGTTCAGCGCGTGGCGTCCCTCGACCTGCTGCTCGAGCCAGGCATGCAGCAGCGCGGGCATCTCCGGCGCGCGCGTCACCAGTTCCGGCAGGCGCTTGCGGAACTCGCGCAGCAGGCGGCGCGGGCTGTAGCGCTCGGCGAGGATCTTCTCCAGCACCGGCCTGGCCACCGCCCAGATATCGATCTGCGGGTCGAGCTGGCGGCCGACGCCTTCGATGTTGAGCAGCGTCTTCTGCAGCAGGATCAGCTGCGGCTGGATCGTCAGCTCGTAGCGCTGCGCGGTGCGGAACAGCTTGAGCAGCACCTCGCCGAGCGAGATCTCGCTCAGCGGCCGGGTGAAGTACGGTTCGCACACCGCGCGCGCCGCCGCCTCGAGCTCGTCGATGCGGATGTGCGAAGGCATCCAGCCGGCCTGCACGTGCAGCTCGGCGATGCGGCGGTAGTCGCGGTTGAAGATCGCCATGAAGTTCTCGGCGAGGTAGTACTGGTCCTCGGTCGAGAGCTGGCCCATGATCCCGAAATCCAGCGCGATGAAGCGCGGGTCCGCCTTGCGCGCGGGGTCGGCGTCGACCCAGATGTTGCCGGCGTGGGCGTCGGCGTGGAAGAAGTTGTCGCGGAACACCTGCGTGTAGAACACGCGCACGCCCTTGGCCGCGAGCGCCTTGCGGTCGATGCCGGCGGCGTCGAGCGCGGCGATGTCGTCGCTGGGGATGCCGCGCACGCGCTCGAGCGTGAGCACGCGCTCGGCGGTATGGCTCCAGATCGGCTCGGGCACGTAAAGGTCGGGCGAACCGCGCCAGTTCCGGCGCAGCACGCTGGCGTTGGCGCCCTCGCGCTGCAGGTCGAGTTCGGCGGCGAGCGTGTTCTCGATCTCGGCCACGATCTCGCGCGGGCGGATCTTGTCGGCCGAGGGATGCGTGCGTTCGACCAGCGCGGCGATGCGGCGCAGCAGCGCGATGTCCTGTGCGATCTGGCGGCGGATCCCGGGCCGCAGCACCTTGACCACGACTTCGCGCGGCGCGGCGCCCGCATGCGCCGGCAAGGTCGCCGCGTGCACCTGCGCGATCGAGGCGGAGGCCAGCGGGTGGGTGTCGAAACTCGCGAACGCCTCGGCGACCGGGCGGCCGAGCGCCTGCTCGACGATCGCGCGCGCGGCCTCGCCGTCGAACGGCGCGACGCGGTCCTGCAGCAGCGTCAGCTCGTCGGCGACGTCCGGCGGCACCAGGTCGCGGCGCGTCGAGAGGATCTGCCCGAACTTGACGAAGATCGGTCCGAGTTCCTGCAACGCCAGGCGCAGGCGCAACCCGCGCGGCATCGCGGCGACGTCGCGCGAGGCGCGCGGGACGAACGGGCGCATGAGCCGCAGCCAGCGCTCCGCCGGCGTGTCGCGCACCAGCTCGTCCAGCCGGTAGCGCAGCAGGACGCGCCCGATGCCGAGCGCACGCAGCCCCGACGTCATGCCACACCGCCGCGGATCGCGGCCGCGTCGCGCAGCCGCGCGACGCGCACCGCGAGGCGCGCGGCGTCGTCGCGCAGGGTATCCACCGCGTCGTGGAAGGCGTCGAGTTCGGCGCGCGGGACGATGTCGCGCGATTCCTCGGTGAGGTATTCGACCGTGGCCCCGGCCAGGTCGCGGCCCGCGGCGCGCGCATGGCGCAGGGCGGCGGCGAATGCATTCGCGACCCGCACGCCGACGACCTCGCCGAACACGGCGACGAAGGGCTGCTGCCAGTCCGGATCGAAGCGTCCGGCGAGCCGCTGCAGGCGACGGGCGAGGTCGGCGTCGCCGGAGATGCGCATGCGACCGACCGGCGGCGCGTCGTCGTGTCGACCCGCGCCCGGGAGCAGCCGCGGCAGTTGCGCGAGCACCGCGCCGAGCGTGGCGCGCACCCCGAGATCGGCCTCGGCGGCTGCGTCGGACGGGCCCACGCGCAGGCGGTCGCCGTCCACGGTGAGTCGCAGCGCCAGCGGCGGCGCCTCCAGCGCCAGGTCGACGCTGCGGCCGTCGAGCGTCGCCAGCGCGGCCCGGGTCTCCGGATCCAGCGCGAGCGCGCGGTCCAGCGCCGCTTCGAGCGCGCGCCCGGCCGGGACCTTCCAGTTGAACGGCAAGCTTGTCATCCCCGCATTGTAGGCGCGGCGGCGAGGCGGGCGAGGCCCTCGGCGATGGAGACGCGCGGGACATAGCCGAAGTCGCGCCGCGCCGGCCCCATGTCGTACCAGTGCGTGGTGGCGAGTTGCTCGGCGAGGAAGCGCGTCAGCGGCGGTTCGCCGCGAAGCGGCAGCAGCGTCCATGCCGCCTCGCACGCGGCGCCGATGGCGTAGGCCGCGGTGAACGGCAGCGACCTGGTCACCGGCGGCGCGCCGACGGCCGCCAGCAGCGCGTTGACGATTTCGCGCATCGGCTTCGGCTCGCCGTTGCTGATGAAGTACGCACGACCGGCGCAGGCGGCGCCCGGCGCGAGGTGCTCGAACGCGTCGAAGTGCGCCTGCGCCGCGTTGTCGATGTAGGTGGTGTCGACGAGGTTGTCGCCGCCGCCGACCAGCCGCAGGCGCCCGGCGCGCGATCGCTCGGCGAGGCGCGGGAGCAGCTGCTGGTCGCCGACGCCCCAGATCAGCCGCGGGCGCAGCGCGACCGTGGCGAGCGAACCGCCGTTCGCCGCCAGCACCGCCTTCTCCGCCAGCAGCTTGGTGGCCGCGTACGGCGCCTTCAGGTGTTCGCCGTAGGGCACGTCGTCCGCGGTGCCGCCGGCCACCGGATGCGTGGCGCGGTGCGTGACGCTCGGCGTCGAGGTGTACACGAGCCTGCCGACGCCATGGACCAGGCACGCCGCGATCACGTTGTCGGTACCGACGACGTTCGCGCGGTGGTAGCTGTCGTAACTGCCCCAGGCGCCGGCCTTCGCCGCGTTGTGGAAGATCGCCTCGCACCCCTGCGCCGCCGCGAGCACGGCGCCGCGCGAGGCGAGGTCGCCGCGGACCTGGCGCACGCCGAGTGCATCGAGCGACGGGTAGTGGCCGCGGTTGAAGCTGACGACCTCGTGGCCGCGCTCGACCAGCCCGCGGCACAGCGCCTGGCCGAGGAATCCGCCGCCGCCGGTGACCAGGAGCCTCATGCGCGGTCCTCCAGCGGCTGCCGGGCCGCCCAGGCCGCGAGCGCTTCGCGGCCGATCTTGGCGTTGTGGCGGATGTCGACGGGAAGCGGCTTCGGGTAGCGCATGAACGCCGCGACCAGGGCGGTGCGCGGGTCGCGCGCGGCGATCGCACGCAACCTCGCCGGCATGTCGCCGCGCTCGCGGCCGACCGCGCCGGCCTCGACCTCGTACACCAGCACCGGACGCTGCGCACCGCGCGGGCCGACGCCGACGAGCGCGCAGCGCGCGATGCCCGGCAACGCGTTGAAGACCGGCTCGACCTGCTCCGTGCACAGCGTCGTCGCCGCATCCACCACGACGCGCTGCGACTTGCGGCCGCAGAACCAGAGGCGCCCTTCCGCATCGAAATAGCCGAGGTCGCCCATGCGGTGCACGATCCTCGCGCCTTCCCGGATCTTCGCCAGGCGCGTCTGCATGTCGCGGTTGAAGTACGCATCGGTCGCGCTCGGCCCGGCGACGGTGATCTCGCCGACTTCGCCTGGCGCCGCCAGCAGGTGGTCGCTCCATTCGAGGATGGCGTCGTCCTCGATGCGGATGATGCGCACCTCGTTCGGCGGTACCGGCCGGCCCACGCAGGTGCCCGCGCCGGCCTCGGTGCGCGCGCGCAGCGACAGCAGTTCGCGGCCTTCGATCGCGGCGACGGGCAGGCATTCGGTGGCGCCGTAGGGCGTCCAGAAGCGCGCATCGTCCGGGAGCAGTTCGAGCATGCGCGCCACCACGGCGGGCGGCACGGGCGCGCCGGCGCTCGTCGCCAGGCGCACGCCCGGCAGCGGCGCCCCGTGGTCGGCGAGCACGCGCATCAGCGCCGGCGAGCCGAACAGCTGCGTCGCGCCGAAGCGTTCGATCGCGCGCAGCAGCTTGCGCGGGTCCGCCGCCGCCGGCCGCGTGGGATCCATGTCCGGAATGATCGAGGTCAGCCCCAGCGCGGGATCGAACAGCGCGAACGGCGGGAACGTCGGCAAGTCCACGCCGCCGGCGCCGATGCCGAACGCCTCGCGCAGCATCGCCACCTGCGCGACGAAATGGCGGTGGCGGTACATCACGCCCTTCGGCACGCCGGTGCTGCCGCTGGTGAACAGGATCGCGGCGACGTCGTCGGGCTGCGTGTCGTGCAGTTGCGCGCCCGCGCCCGCACCCTCGCGTTCCACCGTGGCGAGCGTCGCGTCGGCGAACCAGGCGCGCCGGCCCGTCGTGATCCGCACCCGCGCGCCCCGCGCCCAGCCCAGCAGCGCCTTCGCCAGCATCGCCAGCGGCACGCCGATGAACGCCTCCGGCCGCGCCTCGTCCAGGCATTGCGCCAGCGCGCGCTTCGAGATGCCCGGGTCGACCAGGACCGGCACCGCGCCCGCCTTGAACAGCGCGAACATGGCCAGGAAGAACTCGGGCGTCGGCCGCACCATCACCACCGTGCGCGTGCCGCGGCCGATGCCGCGCTTCCCCAGGCCGGCGGCGATCGCGTCGCTGCGCGCATCCAGCTGGCCGTAGGTCAGCGCATCGCGGTAGGCGCCGTCCGTGCCCGGGTAGCGCATGGCCACGCGCCCGGGATGCGCGCGCGCGAGCCGTGGCAGCGCGGCCGCGATGTTGCAGGGCCCGGGGGCGGGGGTGGGCGGCGCGTCCATGCGCCCATTGTCGCCGGTCGCGGCGCCCCCTTGCGCGCGGCGCCGGATCACGGAAAATCCGCGCCCTTCCCCCTTTCCGCCCCGGGCGCGCGATGCAGCACCCCTGCCTGACCTGCGGCGCGTGCTGCGCCCACTTCCGGATCAGCTTCCACTGGTCCGAGGCCGATCCCGCCCTGGGCGGGACGGTCCCCCCGGAACTCACCGAGCCCCTGCGCCGCCACGAACGGGTGATGCAGGGCACCTCGCAGGAGTCGCCGCGCTGCGTCGCCCTCGACGCCGAGATCGGCGTGCGCTCGCGCTGTTCGATCCACCCGCTGCGGCCGAGCGTGTGCCGCGCCGTGCCGGCGTCCTGGGAATTCGGTGCCTCCAGCCCGCAGTGCGACAAGGCCCGCGTCGCGCACGGCCTCGCCCCGCTGACCCCGGCCGACTGGCACGGCATCGAGGCGCCGGCGAACGACGACGACGGGCACCCGGACGACAATCCGAACGACGGCGGGCATACCCCGCCGGCCTTGCCGCCCCCGATCGCCGCGTAGCCCCGCCCTACAGGGGATTCGCGTCCAGGAAGGCGCGGATGGCGGGCACGAGCGCTTCGTGCCTGTCCTCGAGGACGTAATGGCCGGCATCGGCGAACGCATGCACCTCCGCCTGCGGCAGCGCCGCGCGGAACGCGTCGAGGCAGTGCCGGTCGAACACGAAGTCGCGCAATCCCCAGCCGATGAACGCCGGCCGGTCCGCATAATCCGGCAGCCGTTCGCCCGCGCGCACCAGCAGCGGCCACGCGCGATCGCCCTCGCCGAGCGGGATGTCCTGCATGAAGCGCAGCGTCGAGATCGCGTTCTCCCAGCCGTCGTACACGCCGGCGTAGGCGTCGCGCACCTCGCGCGGCAGCCTGCGGGTCGTGCCGAAGCGCGCCGCGCCGCGCGCGAACAGGTTGAAGCGCCGGATCAGCCAGCCGCCGATGCGCGAATCGCGGCCGAGCGCCAGCCGCCGCGGGAACCGCTTCGCCCCGGGCATCGGGAACGCGGCGGTGTTGAGGATCACCAGCCGCTTCACCTGCGCCATGTGCGCCAGCGCCCAGCCGAAGCCGACCATCCCGCCCCAGTCGTGCACCGCCAGCGTCACCGGCGTCGCATCGTCCACGCCGGCATGCCGCAGCAAGGCCTCGAGGTCGTCGATGCGCGACTGCAGCGTGTAGTCGTAGCGCGGCGTCGCCGACGCGCCGTCGTCGGGCTTGTCGCTGAGCCCCATGCCGACGTGGTCCGGCACGATGCAACGGTATGCGTTGCCGGAAGCCGCGTCGCGCAGGCCGAGCACGAGATGCCGCCAGTAGTAGCTCCACGACGGATTACCGTGCAGCATCACGACGACCTCGCCGTCGCGCGGGCCCTCGTCGAGGTACGACATCGTGATGCCGGGGCGCGCCTCGAACGTGCGCGGTGTGAACGGGTAGTCGGGGAATCGCATCGCTATTGAATTTCGGGGTACCGGACGGCGAGTGCCTGCGCAATGAGATTGCGCTGGGTCTGGTCGAGACGTTCGACTGGCTTTGCCATGAAGGCGGCACCATTGCGCATCGGGCCAAAGACTTTCACCGCAGCGAAGAACCCGTCCCGGAACGACTTGGCCTCGGCATCCTCCGACGCTTCCTCGGCCCACTCCCGCGAAAACTTCAGCGCGCGGTCCTTGATCTCGTTCCAGCCCAGGGGCATCGGTCAGGCATCCCCGCTCAACAGTCGGTACAGCGGCTGGTTGATGTAGTAATTGGTCCTCCCGATCTTGCGCTTTTCCAACATCCCGTCCCGTGCGAGCGTATCCAGGTACCGCGTCGCGGTGAGGCGCGAAACTCCGAGGTCGTTCTGCACGAACTCGACCTTCGTGTAGGGATGGCTGAACAGGTTGTTGATCAGGTCGTGGCTGTAGAACCTGTAGCTGGATCGGATGCGCTGCTTCGCCTCCTGCAGCTGCGCCTTGATCGCCTGGATGGTCGCGACCGTTTCCGCCGCTGTGGCGGCCACGCCGTCGAGCATGTAGCCGACCCATTCCTCCCAGGCGTCCTGCTCGCGCACCGCCTGGAGAAGCCGGTAGTAGTCCGGCTTCGTGCGCACGATGTAGCGGCTCAGGTACAGGACGGGGATGTCGAGCAAGCCCTCCTTCACCAGGTACAACACGTTCACGATGCGTCCCGTGCGGCCGTTGCCATCGTAGAACGGGTGGATGCTTTCGAACTGGTGGTGGATGAGCGCCATCTTGACCAGCGGGTCGGCAGGATACGGCGGCTCGTCGTGGATGAACTTCTCGAGCCGCGACATCAGCCGCTCGATGTCGCGCGCATCCTGCGGCGGTTCGTAGACGACGTCGCCAGCCTGGTTGCGCAGCGCGGTGCCGGGCAGCTTGCGGAAGCCAGCCCGGTTGCATTCCAGCTGTTGCTGGACGTCGATGATGGTGTTGAGCGTCAGGAGTCCGGACGCGCGGACGCTCTCGAAGCCCGCGCGCAAGGCTTGCCGGTAGCGCAGGACCTCCTTGATGGCCGTTCCCGCAGCGTCGGCCGGGTTGTCCTCCCGGTACAGCTCGTCGTGGGTCGTGACGATGTTTTCGACCGCCGAACTGTCCTTCGCCTCCTGCAGGGCCAGGGTGCTGACGAGGATGTCCTGGTTGGGGATGCTGGCCGCCACCCCCTTGAGCTCGGCCAGGGCACGGCTGGCCGCGTTCAGCTGCTTGAGCAGGGCGGGCGAATCGAAGCGGGCCGGATCGAGCTGGTCGAGGGATGGGATCGGCATGCCGATATCGTGTATAGAAATCTAGGGTTTCTTATACACGTTTAGGGCCAAGTGTCCAGATTCTGGCTTTTATGGACATGTCAGCCAGGATATGTATGGAAAATCGCGCTTCTCTATACACGAAGCGCCCGTACCCGATCGGCCCCTTCCGGGTCGGCTTACCAGACCACCTCGGCCATCGAGCAGTTCAGCCCGGAGCCGATGCCGAGCAGGGCCACGCGGCTGCCCTTCTTCAGGCGCCCCATCTCGCGCAGCTTGCTCAGCACGATCGGCACCGATGCCGGGCCGATGTTGCCGTGCTCGCCGAAGATGGTCAGGACCTTGCGCGGGTCGATGCCCATCGCCTTGGTGAAGGCGGCGGTGTGGACCTTGCTGACCTGGTGGACGACGAACTCGTCCAGCTCGCCCACCACCCAGCCGAGCTTGTGGCGCGCGACCTCGAAGGTCTTCTGCGCCAGCTTGACGCCCTCGACCAGCAGCATGCGGGTGTCGGTGATCATGCCGTCGAGGTTGCCGCGGCACAGCTTGTTCCACTCGGTCGCGGCGCGGGTGACGCCGCCCTTGTAGCGCGGCGCGCCCGGGGCCAGCTCGGCGCGGGCCAGCACCATCGCCGCCGCGCCGGAGCCCAGCGTCAGCGTGGCCATCTCGTTCTTGAAGTCGGCCTCGGTCGCGTCGGCGCGCGTCATGCGCTCGAGCGTCTTCTCGTAGGCGAGGTTCGCGGTCTCGCCGTCGACGACCAGCGCGTACTCGATCTCGCCGCGCTCGATCATGCGGCTGGCGATGTCCATGCCGTTGAGGAACGCGAGGCAGGCATTGGCCACGTCGAAGTTCTGGCAGGTGTCGGGCAAGCCGAGGTTGCCGCTCACGATCGAGGCCGTGGACGGCTCGAGGTAGTCGCGGCTCACCGAGGTGTTGACCAGCAGGCCGACCTTGTCCGGATCGATGCCGGCGTCGGCCAGCGCCTTGACGCCGGCCAGGGTGGCCGCGTCGGACGCCTGCACGCCCTCGTCCCACAAGTGCCGCGCCTCGATGCCGGCGATGTCCTTCAGGACGTCGGCCTTGATGCCGAGGCGATCGAGGGTCGGCTTGAGGCGCGCGTTGATCTCGTCCGTGCTCAACCGGCGCGGGGCGTCGATGTGGGCCAGGCCGGCAATGGCGACGTGCTGGAACAGCATGGGCAGGCACCCGAAGGCTTGCGGGAACAAGCCAGTTTAGCACCCGGCCTGTCTGCTCCCGGTCGCCGGGCCGGTGGCGCGCGCCCGCGGTTCAGCCCCCGCAGCGCCAGACGGTGTAGCGCTGGTTGCCGTCCTCGTAGCCGTCGAGCGCCTGCACGGTGTCGCCGCCGAGGCCGGGGGCCTCGTTGCGGGCGAGCGTCTCGAGCTCGTCGCGGACCCGAAGCGGGTTGCGCTCGTAGGGCCCCAGCCGCTCCTTCACCGAGACCTCGACCTCGCCGCGGTTCTGGCAATTGGCGGGAGTGGCGGAGACCACGCGGACGGCGCTGGCGCCGGGCGCCATGTGCACCCAGGTGCAGGCGGACAGGGCGGGCAGCGCGACGGTGGCGATGGCGGCGGCGAGGGTCGGCAGGCGCATGGGGGCTCCGTGGCGGCAGGTGGCAAGAGAATGCCCCGGGATTGTGGCCCGGGGCATCTGAACGTTCATGTAGAGCCGACCCATGGTCGGCGCCTCGCGAACGCAGCCGACCATGGGTCGGCTCTACGCGCCTTACTTCTTGACGGGGTGGCCGTCGGCGTCGATGACGGTCGCGGTGCCGAGCTTCAGGTCGCGGATCGGCTGCTCGATCTTCGACAGGTCGCCCACCACCACCCAGGTCAGCGCCTTCGGGTCGATCGTCTTCGCGGCGCCGTTGACGTCGGCGACGGTCAGCGACTCGATCCGCTCGGCGTGCTTCACCACGTAGTCGTCCGGGCGGTCGTAGCGGACGATGTCGCCGATGGCGTTCATCACCGCGCTCGCCGTCTCGAACGAGCCGGGCAGGCCGTTGATCTCGTCCGCGCGCGCCTTGTCCACCTCGGCCTGCGTCGCCGGCTTCGCGCCGGTGGCGTACTCGCCGATCTCGCGCACCATCTCCTGCAGCGCGGGCACGGTCTTGTCGATCTGGACCGGGGCGAACGCCATCCACGGCCGCTGGCCGACCGCGTCGGAGCTGAAGCTGTAGGCGCCGTAGGCCCAGTGCTTGTCCTCGCGCAGGTTCATGTTGAGGCGCGAGGAGAATGCGCCGCCCAGCACCTTGTTGGCGAAGTCGAACACGTCGGCCGCCGGATCGCGCGTCGACGGCATCAGTTCGCCGGCGAAGATGTTGGCCTGGATCGCGCCGGGCTGGTCGATGAGGAACACGCGCACGTCGCCGGGGCGGGCGACCGCGGGCACGGACGCCGGGGCGGGCGCCTTGCCCGTGCCGCGCCAGTCGCCGAACGCGGCGTTGAGCTTCGGCACGATCTCGCCGAGCGTGGTGTCGCCGACCACGATGACGGTCGCGTTCTGCGGGCGCACGTAGGCGTCGTGGTAGGCCACCAGGTCGTCGCGGGTGAGCGCCTTGATCGAGGCCTCGGTGCCGGTGCCGCTGAACGGGATCGCGTACGGATGCCCGGCGCCGTACAGCAGCGGCGGCAGCACGCGCAGCGCGGCGCCGTTCGGGCGCGCCTTCTCCTGCGCGATGCCGGCGATCCAGGTCGCCTTGACGCGGTCGATGTCGGCCTGCGCGAACGCCGGCTTGCGCAGCATGTCCGCGAACAGCTGCAGCGACGGGTCGAGCTTCTCCTTCAACGCCGACACATACGCGCCGGAACCGTCCACGTCGGCGCTGGCGCCCAGGCGCGCACCCAGCGCCTGCGCGCGCTCCGCGAAGCCGAGCGCGTCGAGGTCGCCCGCGCCCTCGTCGAGCATGCCCATGGCGAAGCTCGCGGTGCCCAGGCGGTCCTTCGCGTCGGACGCGTAGCCGCCGCCGAACTCGTAGCTCACCTGCACCACCGGCACGTCGTGGCGCTCGGCCAGCACGACCTGCGTGCCGTTGGCCAGCGTCGCGCGCTGCAGCGCCGGGAACTTCAGGTCGGGGAAGCTGGTGACGGACGGGACGCCCTTGCTGCGGTCGACGTCGCTGGCGACCGTCTTGAACTTGCCGTCCACGGCCGGCAGCGTCATCGGCGCGGGCTTCACCGCCGGCTCCTCCGCGAGCGCGGTGCGCTTGCCGGGCTCGACGACGAACGTGTGGCTGTGGCCGCCGAGCCACTTGTTGGCGACCGCGACCAGTTCCGCCGCGGTGGCGTTGTCGACGGTGTCGAGCGTGTCGCGGAAGCAGCCCGGGTTGCCGGTGTAGATGGTGCAGGAGGCGAGCGCGTCGGCCTTGCCGCCGAAGCCGCCGATGCGCTCGATGCCGCGGACGAAGCCGGCGCGGAAGCTGGTCTTCGCGCGCTCGAGTTCGTCGGCGGTCGGGCCGTCCTTCAGCAGGCGCTGCAGCTCCTCGTTGGCGATGGCCTCGACCTTCGTCGGGTCGACGCCCTGCTTGACGTTGCCCTGGATGCCGAACATGCCGACGATCTGCGCCGGGTTGTAGTACGCGCTGATGTTGTCGACCAGCTTGTCCTGGTACACCAGGCGGCTCTGCAGGCGCGAGGACTTGGAGCCGCCGAGGATGGTCGCGAACAGGTCCAGCAGGTCCGCGTCGCGGGTGCCGGCCTGGGCGACGTTCCAGACGCGGTCGACCATCGTCTGCGGCACGTTGTCCTGCACGACGGTGCGCGCGTCGGCGGGGATCGGCGCGAGGTCGACCTTCGGCTGCGCCATCGTCGGCGTCGCGGGGATGTCGCCGAAGTACTTCGCGACCTTCTGCTTCGCGGTGGCCAGGTCGATGTCGCCGGCCAGCACGAGCACGGCGTTGTTCGGGCCGTACCAGGTGCGGAACCAGTTCTTCACGTCCTCCAGCGAGGCCGCGTTGAGGTCGTTCATCGAGCCGATGACGGTGTGGTGGTACGGATGGCCGACCGGATAGATCGCCTTCGACTCGATCTCGTTGAGCTGGCCGTAGGGCTGGTTCTCGCCCTGGCGCTTCTCGTTCTGGACCACGCCGCGCTGCTCGTCGAGCGTCTTCTGGTCGATCGCGCCGAGCAGGTGGCCCATGCGGTCGGATTCCATCCACAGCGCCATGTCGAGCGCGGTGGTCGGCACGTTCTCGAAGTAGTTGGTGCGGTCGGTGTTGGTGGTTCCGTTCATGTCGGTGGCGCCGGCCAGCTCGAACGGGTCGAAGTACTCGCCCTGGTGGTTCTCCGAGCCGTTGAACATCAGGTGCTCGAACAGGTGCGCGAAGCCGGTGCGGCCCGCGGGTTCGTCCTTGCTGCCGACGTGGTACCAGAGGTTGACGGCGACGATCGGCGCCTTGTGGTCCTCGTGCACGATCACGCGCAGGCCGTTGGGCAGCGTGAATTGCTGGTACGGGATGTCGATGTCGGCGCGCGCCTGCGCGGCGGGGGCGGCGGCGGCGGCGGGCGCGGCTTCGGCGGACGCCGGGGGCGCGTAGTACAGGCCGCCGA
>JANINR010000146.1 GCA_024508915.1 Lysobacteraceae bacterium
GGGCGCGGAGGACCCAGTGCCCCGCGCGAAGTTCGATGCGGCCGGCGAGCGGCGGCAGGCGCAGTTCCCGCCAGTGGATGCGCAGGTCGCCGACCTCCGGCGCCATCGGGTTCTCGGCGGTCCCCAGGCCATCGCCCTGCGGCTGGAACGTCGCGGCGAGGTTGCCCGGGAGCGCGCTGAAGCTCGGGCGGAACGGCACCCAGCGACCCAGCGCCGCCAGTACGCCCGGATCCAGCGGCATGCCGTCCACCCGCACGTCCGCGGCGAGCCACTGCCGGTTGCGCAAGGGGAACGGCGGATTGTCGTGGCCCGGCGCGAACCCGGAGGACTCCAGCGCGTCGCGGCTCCAGGCGCGGGTGTAGCCGCCATCGCCGCGCGGCGTCCACTGGAACATCTCGACTTCGCGCTGCAGGCCGTAATGGCGCGCGACGACGCCGAAGTCGGGATCGCGGACCGTCGACACGGGCTCCGGCGTGGCGCCGGGATCCGGCGCGCCGGCTTGCGCCTCCTGCGCCATCGCAACGAACGCCGTCGCCGCGAGGCAGGCGGCGACGGCGAGCGGCATGGCCGCGCGCACCGCGGCCCGGCGGCTCATGCCGCCAGCGCCCTCGCGTGCAGTTCGGCGACCTCGTTCGCGGTGCCGTACCGGCCGCGCTCGTCGCGCACCACGCGCGCGAGCGCGCAGCCCGGGTCGTGGGTGAAGTACAGGTGCACGTTGCGCGCGAGCTTGTCGGCGAGGAAGTCGCGCTTCTCGTCGATCAGCAGTTCGGCGTTGCGGTCGTAACCCATCGTGATCGGCACGTGGACCCAGGGCCGGCCCGGGATGAGGTCGGCGCAGAACACCACGCCGCCGTGCGCCTGCCCGCCGACGCGTTCGGGGCCGACGATCTCGGCGAGCATCAGGCCGGGCGTATGGCCGTCGCTGTAGTGGAAGCGCACGGCCTGGCCCAGTGCGCGCGAATGCGGGCCGTCCACCAGTTCCAGGCGCCCGCTCGCCTCGAGCAGGCCGGCGAGTTCCGGGATGAAGCTGGCGCGGTCGCGCGGATGCGGGTGCCGCGCGCGCTCCCAATGCGCCTTGCCGACCACGTAGGTGGCGTTCGGGAACAGCAGCCGTGGCGGCGATCCCTCCTCCCAGGCCGCGAGCAGGCCACCGGCATGGTCGAAGTGCAGGTGCGACAGCACGACGACGTCGATGTCCTCGTGCGCGAAACCGGCGGCACGCAGCGAGTCGAGCAGCACGTGCCGCGATTCCTGCACGCCGTAGCGCTCGCGCAGCTTCGGCTCGAAGAACGCGCCGATGCCGGCCTCGAACAGCACGGTCTTGCCGGCGAGCGGGCTGGCGAGCAGCGCGCGGCAGGCGAGCGCGATGCGGTTGGCCTCGTCCGGCGGCGACCAGCGTTCCCACATCCCGCGCGGCGCGTTGCCGTACATCGCGCCGCCGTCGAGCTTCTGCGAGTTGCCGGTGATCGACCAGAGCCTCATGGCGCGGATTCTATCGCTCCGTTGCCTCGAGCGTCGCCGCCTTGCCGACCGGGTTGCGCGGGTCGGTGCCGCCCTCTAGCGTGCCGGCGGCGCGATCCCAGGCGACCGTCTGCAGGTTGCCCCAGGTGCCTTCGGCCGCATTCACGGTGTGCCCCATCGCCTCCAGCGCCTTGACCGTGTCCGCGTCGAGCGCGCCCTTCTCGGCCGAGATCACGTCCGGCATCCACTGGTGGTGGATGCGCGGCAGCGCCGCCACTTCCTGCGCCGACAGCCCGGCGTCGTAGCCGAGGATGCCGAGCAGTACCTCGGTGATGATGCGGCTGCCGCCGGGCGCGCCGAGCACCGCCACCTTCGACGGCGAGGCCATGATGGTCGGCGTCATCGAACTGAGCATGCGCTTGCCGGGCTTGGGCGCGTTCGCCTCGAAGCCCATCACGCCGAACGCGTTCGGCGTGCCCGGCTTGAGCGCGAAATCGTCCATCTCGTCGTTGAGCAGCACGCCGGTGCCTTCCGCGACGAGGCCGGAGCCGTACAGCAGGTTCACCGTCTGCGTCGCCGACACGATGTTGCCGTCGGCGTCGATGATCGAGAAGTGCGTCGTCTCGTCGTCCTCGAGCGGCGCCGGCTTGCCCGACAGCAGTTCGCTCGGCGTGGCCTTGTCGGGATGGATCGTGGCGCGCAGCCCGGCCGCGTAGTCGGCGCTGGTCAGGCGCGCCACCGGCACGCGGGTGAAATCCGGATCGCCCAGGTAGATGGTGCGGTCGCGATACGCGCGGCGCATCGCCTCGACGAGCAGGTGGGTGCGATGCGCGGCATCGAGTTCCTGCAGGTTCCAGCCCGACACGATGTTGAGGATCTCGGCCAGCGCCACGCCGCCCGAGGAGGTCGGCGGCGCGGTGGTGATGTCCCAGTCGCGATACCGGAAGCGGATCGGTTCGCGCTCGCGGACGTGGTAGGCCGCCAGTTCCGCGGCGGTCCACTTGCCGCCCTCGGCGTTGACCGAGGCGACCAGCTTGCGCGCGGTTTCGCCGCGGTAGAAGCCGTCGAAGCCCTTTTCGGCGAGCAGCTCGAGCGTGCGCGCGAGCTCGGGCTGGCGCAGCGTCTCGCCGACCTTCGGCGGGTCGCCGTCGGCGAGGAACACCGCGCGCGTCCCCGGATAGCGCTCCATCACTTCGCGACGCGAGGCGTAGCCCCGCTCCAGCCGCGCGTACACCGGGAAGCCTTCGCGCGCGATGCGGATCGCGGGCGCCAGGCTGCGCGCCAGGGGCAGCCGGCCGTGCTTCGACGCGAGCTCGACGAGCGCCGCCGGCAGCCCCGGCAGGCCAGCCGACCAGGGGCCGTTCTCGGACTTGTCCGGATCGAGGTTGCCGTCCTTGTCGAGGTAGCGCTCCGGCGTCGCCGCCTCCGGCGACATCTCGCGCGCGTCGAGGAACGTGTCCTTGCCGGTGCGGGCGTCGTGCAGCAGGAAGAAGCCGCCGCCGCCCAGCCCGGAGCTGATCGGCTCGACCACCGACAGCACCGAGGACACCGCGACGGCCGCGTCGAAGGCGTTGCCGCCTTCGCGCAGGATGTCGAGGCCGGCGTCGGTGGCCAGCGCGTGCGCGCTGGCGATCGCGGCGCCCGGCGGGTGCGCAGCCGGCGCGGCGGCCGGGGTCGCGGCCGGCGCCGCGAACGGCAGCAGCAGGGAGAACAGCGCGCCGAGCGCTGCGGCGACGTGCGGACGAGGCGGGTTCATGGCGACTCCTGTTGCAGCCGCAGCAGCTTCGCCAGCAGCTGCGGTTCGGTCTCGGGATGGTCGGGATCGGGATCGATGCATTCCACCGGGCAGACGACCACGCACTGCGGCTCGTCGTGGTGCCCGACGCATTCGGTGCAACGCGCCGGGTCGATGACGTAGATGGTCTCGCCCTGGCGGATCGCCTGGTTGGGGCAGGCCGGCTCGCAGACGTCGCAGTTGACGCAGAGGTCGTTGATCTTCAGCGCCATCTCGAACCGCCCGGCCCTCTTGTCGCGCGCGGGCGCCCACGCGGGGCGCCCGCGCCGGTGCTGCCCGCTTACTTGTCGGTGTCGACGAACACGTATTCGACGCCGGCGGGGGCCACGGCGGCCTTCACCCGCTCGCCGTCGGCGGCCTTGCCGATGAACACCACGCGCACGCCCTTCATCGATCCGGCGGGGACGCCGTCGAAGGCGGCGATCACGAGGTCGCCCATCTTCGCGGAGGCCGGCGACGCGTAGGCGAGCATGTTGCCGGAGATGATGCCGCGGGCGACGTCGGACTGCGCCTTCTCGAGCATGCGGTCGTACTGGTCCTGGAAGTCGGCCGCGCTCTCGCCCGGCAGCAGGTACACGTACGGCTGGTTCGGGATGCCGGCCATGTGGCGCGGCACGACGTCGTTGAGGTAGTCCACCCAGGCCTGGCGATCGTCCGTCTTCGGCGCGCTCATCGCCGGCTTCACCGCGGCCTGCGGCGCCTCGTGCTTCTTGCATGCCGCGAACGGCAGCGCCAGGCAGGCGATCACCAGCAGTCGGGTCATGGTCTTGATCATCGTCTCTACTCCCCCAGGGATTGCATGCTTCTCAAGCTACGTTGCGCTGCCTTTCGGCCTGCAGCGCTTGGGCCACCGCCGGCGGGACGAACGCGGACACGTCGCCCCCCAGCCGGGAAATCTCGCGGACCAGCGACGAGGAAATGAAGCCGTACTCCTCGGCCGGCGTCAGGAACAGCGTCTCGACGTCGGGGATGAGGTGGCGGTTCATGCTGGCCAGCTGGAACTCGTATTCGAAGTCGGACACCGCGCGCAGGCCGCGCAGCAGCACGCCGGCGCCGAGCTCGGCGACGAAGTGCGCCAGGAGTCCGTCGAAGCCGCGCACCTCGACGTTGGGATGGTCGGCGAGCGCGCGCCGGGCCAGGTCCACGCGCAGCGCCAGCGGCAGCGCGGGGCGCTTGGACGGGCTTTCCGCCACGCCCACCACCAGGCGCTCGAACAGCGGCGCGGCGCGCTCGACGAGGTCGACGTGCCCGTTCGTGACCGGGTCGAACGTGCCGGGATAGACCGCGATGCGGGTGCGGGCCACGCTCATCCTGATGTCGCGCCGCCTGTGCCGGAACCTTCCGGGAGTGTAGCAGCGCCCCCCGCCGCCGGGCCACGGAAGCGGTAGAGGGCGCAGTGCGCGTCCCGCGTGGTCGCCGCGCGATGCGGGATCCAGGCCTCGCCCGCCGCCGGCGGCGCGTCCGCGGGGCCTTCCAGGTAGAGCCAGGCATCGGGGGCCAGCATGCCCGGCAGCGCGTCGAGCACCGCTCGCCAGAGACCGGCCACGAACGGCGGATCGACGAACACCACGTCGAAGGGTCCCGCGACCGTCGGCGCGCGCAGCCAGGCCAGCGCGTCGGCCTCGGCCACGCGGACCTCGCCCGCCGCGGCGAGCCTGCCGGCGGTCTCGCGCAACGAGGCCGCGAGCCGCGCATCGCGCTCCACCAGCACCGCCTCGCGCGCGCCGCGCGACACGGCCTCGAGGCCCAGCGCGCCGCTGCCGGCGAACAGGTCGAGCACGCGCGCACCGGGCAGCGCCGGTTGCAGCCAGTTGAACAGGGTTTCGCGCATGCGGTCCGAGGTCGGCCGCAGTCCCTCGGCGTCGGCCACCGGGAGCCGGGTGCCGCGCCAGCGCCCGCCGACGATGCGGACGCTGCCGCGCGGACCGCCTTCCTTGCGCGCGCTCATGCGGCTGGCTTCGTTGCGAGTGACTTCATCGGGTCGATCCACGGGCCGGTGCTACCATGCGCGCCATTCTGCGCGATGGTCCCCACGATGGTGAGCTTCTTCCGCCGCAAACGGCCGGAAACGCCGGCCGCGGCTCCCGCACAGCCCCTCCCGGAAGGCACCGCGCCGGTCGTCCCCCCCGCCTCTCCCGAGGCCGCGGCGACGGCCCCGACGCCGGTCCCTGCCCCGGTCGCCGCGCCGCCCGCGCCGGCCGGCGCACCGGGCTGGCGCGAGCGCCTGCGCGGCAGCACCCTCGCCCGCGGCCTCGGCGGCCTGTTCTCGCGCAACCCGCGCCTCGACGACGACCTGCTCGACGAAATCGAGACCGCCCTGCTCGTCGCCGACGTCGGCGTACCGGCGACGACGGCGCTGCTCGACGACCTGCGCAAGCGCATGAAGGCGCGCGAATTCGCCGACGCGGGCGCGTTGCTGCAGGCCCTGCGTGCCGACCTGGTCGCGATGCTGCGCCCGGTGGCGGTGCCGCTGGCGATCGATCCCGCCGCGAAACCCTTCGTCGTGCTGACCGTCGGCGTCAACGGCGTCGGCAAGACCACCACCATCGGCAAGCTCGCGAAGCGCTTCAAGGACGACGGGCATTCGCTGATGCTCGCCGCCGGCGACACCTTCCGCGCCGCGGCGGTCGCGCAGCTGCAGGCCTGGGGCGAGCGCAACGGCGTGCCGGTCGTGGCCCAGGGCCAGGACGCCGACGCGGCCGCGGTGGCGTACGACGCGCTGCAGTCGGCGAAGGCGCGCGGCATCGAGGTGCTCGTCGCCGACACCGCGGGCCGCCTGCACACGCAGCAGGGGCTGATGGCCGAACTCGGCAAGATCCGCCGCGTGCTCGGCAAGCTCGATCCGGACGCGCCGCATGAGGTGCTGATGGTCATCGACGGCACCACCGGGCAGAACGCGCTGTCGCAGCTGCGCCAGTTCCATGCGGCGGTCGGCGTCACCGGGCTGGTCGTGACCAAGCTGGACGGCACCGCGAAGGGCGGCGTGGTGTTCGCGCTCGCCCGCGAATTCGGCATCCCGATCCGTTACGCCGGCATCGGCGAGCGACCGGAGGACCTGCGCGTGTTCGACGCGCAGGCCTTCGTCGACGCGCTGCTGCCCGCGGCGCTCGGCGGCTGACGCCGGCCATGGGCACCGCCCCGCGCGCGGACGCGAGGCCCGGCCGGCGCGCGCGGATCGCGATCGTGGTGGCGGCGACGGCGATCGGCGCCGTGGTGCTGCTCTCGCTCCTGCTGCGCGCGGCGCTCGAACCGCAGCGCGCCAGCCGCTTCCTCCTCGATCGCGTCGGCGCTTCGCTCGGGCTCGAGATCCGCGCCGCGGGGCGCGCCGAATACCGGCTGCGCGGCACGCCCGTGCTGGTGCTGCGCGACGTCGGCGTGCGCGAACCCGGCGCCGCGCGCGAGCTGCTGCATGCCGACCGCCTGCTGCTGTCGGTGCCGTGGTCGACCATCCGTGCGCGGGGCGACGTGCTCGCGGCGACCCGCCTGGAAGCGGACGCGCCGCGCGTCGACCTGCCCGCGCTGCAGCACTGGCTCGCCACGCGGCCGCCGTCGACGACGCCGAAACGGCTGCCCTCGTTCACTGACGGCGTGCGCATCCGCGACGGCCGCCTCGCCAAAGACGACTGGACGATCGACGGCATCCAGGTCGACCTGCCGCGCCTTGCGGCGGGCGAACCCGCGCACGCGCGGCTTCGCGCGCGCTACCTGGATCCGCCGCTGGAGATCCCCGTCGACCTGGCGATCGCGGTCTCGGATCCCGACGCGCTGCTGCGCAATGCGCGCACCGGGTTCGCGGCGAGCGGGCGCATCAGCGTCCGCCGCGGTGGCGACTGGACGCTGCCCGCGTGGCTGGTGCTGTCGGGGCCGCTGCGGTTCGGCGCCGACGACGTGCGGCTGGATCCGGCCCGGATCGGCATCGCGGCGCGCTGGGAATCGGGCGCCACGCGCGTGCCGTTCGCGCTCGGCGCGCACGGGCCGCTGCTGTTCGACGAAGCGGTCTGGCAGCTCGCCGACGCGACGCTCGCGCTGCGCGGCCGCGGCATCCCCGCGCGCGATCCGGTGCCGCCGCTGCGCGCGCGCGGACAACTGGCGCTCGGCCGCCGCCTGGTCCTCCGGCTGCAGGGACACATCGCGCGCTGGCCGCAGGCCTGGCCGGCGCTGCCCGCGCCCCTTGCTGCCGCCGACGCGCCGATGCCGTTCGCGCTCGACTACACCGGCGCCCCCGATCTGGGCGACGTCGCCTCGCTCGCGCTGCAACGCGAACGCGCGACGCTGGACGCGCGCCTGCGCCTGGCCGACGTGCAGGGCTGGCTCGCGAACGACGCGGGCAATCCGCTGCCGCCGCTCGACGCGCGCGTGCGCGCGCCGCTGCTCGATCTCGACGGGGCGCGACTGGAGGGGGTCGAGGCGACGTTCGATGCGCCGGAAGTGGCCGATGCCGGGCGCTGAGCTTGCCGCCGCCCCGCCGCCGGCGCTGCCGGCGGACGACGGCTTCGCCTCCGCGCTGCTCGCCTGGTTCGACCGCAACGGTCGCCACGACCTGCCGTGGCAGCACCCGCGCTCGCCGTACCGCACCTGGCTGTCGGAGGCGATGCTGCAGCAGACGCAGGTGCAGGTGGTGATCCCGTACTTCGAGCGCTTCGTCGCCGCCCTGCCCGACCTGCCGGCGCTGGCGCGCGCGCCGCTGGACGAGGTCCTCGCGCTCTGGTCCGGCCTCGGCTACTACGCCCGCGCGCGCCACCTGCATGCGGCGGCACGCGCCTGCATGGAACGCCACGGCGGCGAGCTGCCGCGCGACCTCGACGCGCTCGTCGCCCTGCCCGGCATCGGCCGCAGCACGGCGGGCGCGATCCTCGCGCAGGCCTGGGGCGACCGCTTCCCGATCCTCGACGGCAACGTCAAGCGCGTGCTCGCGCGCTACCACGGCGTCGACGGCTGGCCCGGCGCGCCGGCGGTCGAGCGCGCGCTGTGGGCGCTGGCGGGCGCGCACCTCGCTGCGCCCGGCCTGCCGGATTCGCGCCTCGCCGACTACACCCAGGCACAGATGGATTTCGGCGCCACGCTGTGCACGCGGCACGCGCCGGCCTGCGCGATCTGCCCGCTGCAGGCCGGCTGCGTCGCACTGCGCGAGGGCCGCACGGACGCGCTGCCCACGCCGAAGCCCGCGAAAGCGCTGCCCGAGCGCGAGGCGCTGGTGCTGCTGCTGCGCGACGCGGCGGGACGCGTCCTGCTGCAGCGCCGCCCCGCCGCCGGCGTCTGGGCGCAACTGTGGTCGCTGCCGGAAGCCGAAGGCCATGCGCAGGCGCGCGCGTGGTTCGCCGCGCACGTGTCGGGCGACTACGACGCGGCCGAACCGCTCGCGCCGGTCGCGCACGGCTTCACCCACTACCGCCTGCTGCTGCAGCCGCTGCAGTGGCGCGAGGTGGCCGCGGGCGCGACGGTGGCGGACAATGACGACCTGCGCTGGGTCGCGCCGGGCGAACTGGATGCGCTCGGGATTCCCGCGCCCGTCCGCAAGCTGCTGCTCGCGCCGGCGAGCGGCCCGCACCACGACGAGGAGCCACGCCCATGAGCCGCAGCGTCTTCTGCGAATACGAACAACGCGAAGCCGAAGGGCTGGATTTCGTGCCCTGGCCCGGCGAACTGGGCAAGCGCGTGTTCGCGCACGTCGGCAAGGCCGGGTGGGCGGCATGGCTCGCCCACCAGACCATGCTGATCAACGAGAACCGGCTGTCGCCGCTGGATCCGAAGCATCGCGCCTTCCTCGAAGGCGAGATGGAGAAGTTCCTGTTCGGGGGCGGCGCGGCGAAGCCCGAGGGCTACGTGGCGCCGCCGGCCGGCTGAGCGCGAGGCTCAGGGCGTCGCGGCGATGGCGTTGCGCGCGTCGCGCACCGCCACCGGGTCCACCGTCCGGATCTCGCTGATCCGGCAGGCGACGCGCGACTGCGCCAGGTCCACGCTGTCCAGGCCCGCGCTGACGACGCCGCCATTGTGGCGGATCGAGATCATCTGGTCGCCGCGGCCCCAACCGAGGCACGGGCTGGACATCGTCAGCAGCCAGGATTCGCGCGGCCGCACGTTCACGACAAGGTGGGAGTCGTCGATGCGCTCCCAGCCGATCGGATCGAGGTAGCGGACCCACTTGACCGGCGCACTGGCCTGGCCCTGGTAGAGGGCGAGCTTGTCCGGCTCGCTCATCCGGGTCGAGGCGCAGGACGCCGCCGCGAGGACCACGAGGGAGGCCGCCGGCAGGAGGAAACGGGCGATACGCATGGCATTGACCTCTCGTTGGGGGGTGCCGCTCCATCTTGCGCCGCCCGCGCCATGCCCGAACGCCGGCCCGCACTCCCCGTTCAGCCCGCGTCCGGCTTGCCCCGCGCGGGCCGCATCCGTATCATCGCGGCCTCGCGGAACGGCCCTGCGCCCGACGTCGCGAAGTTCCGGCCGGGTAGCTCAGTTGGTAGAGCAGGGGATTGAAAATCCCCGTGTCGGGGGTTCGACTCCCTCCCCGGCCACCATCTTCTGGTGGTTTGGATTCAAGGCCTTACGTTCAGATCAGACCGCCCGCACTTGTTGCGGGTTTTTTGTCTGTGACAAAAACGTGTCGTCGATCCGGCACGCGGCGCCACGCAGGTGGTCCGCCGCCAGATGCGCGTACCGCAGGACCATCTCGAAGCTGGCCCAACCGCCCAGCTCCATCAATTCCTGCAGCGGCGTCCCGTTCTGGACATGCCATGAAGCCCAGGTGTGCCTCAGGTCGTGCCAGCGGAACGAGCGTTCGATCCCTGCCCGTTCCAGGGCCGCTTTCCACGCCTTCGTCGAGCAGCGCGCCACGGGCTTCCCTTCATAGGTGAAGACGTGCGTGCCGTCCTTGCCGAGCCGCCGCCGCAACACCGCGACGGCGGACTCGTTCAGTGGGACGCCAATGGCCCGACCGGCCTTGGCTTCGTCCGGATGGATCCACGCGACACGACGGGCCATGTCCACCTGCTCCCACCGCAGGAAGGACACGTTGCGCTGTCTCAGGCCCGTGGCAAGCGCGAATTGCGCCATCTCGCGAAGGTGGAGCGGCAACTCGTCGAGGAGTCGCCGCGCCTCTTCGGAAGACAGGAAGCGAATCCGCCCCCTCGGTTCCCGGTACAGCCGGACTTTCGGAATGGTGTCCAACCAATTCCATTCGTCCCTTGCGCGTCTCAGGATCGCCCGGATCAAAGCCAGGTAGCGGTTGGCGTTGCTCGGACTCGATTCGCGAGTCTTGCGCTCGGCTATGGCGTCGATCACATCCCGGGTCACTTGCGTCAACTGCAAATGACCCAGGTAGCGATCCAGCCACCGCAACTTGGCCACATCCTTTCCATGCGACCGCTTGTCACGGGTTTCCTTCACCCACCGGACGGCGGCGTCCTGCCAACTCCGCTCGGGCTTCACTCCGAGCCGCTGCTCCTCCCACAACCGGACTTTCAGCCGATCGTGGAATTCCTGCGCCTGGACTTCGATGGAAGTCCCAGCAGAGCGGCGTATTCGCGTGCCGTTTGGTGCGGTGAGATGGACCCACCAGACATCACCGCGTTTGTATAGCCCCATGAGGATTTCTCCTGGTTGGAGCCACTTAGCGGCGCTTGCCTTCGGCCAGCGTAAAGCTGACCGAGATACGCAGCAAGGTCGTCTTCGAGGAACACCCAGCGCTTGCCCGGCTTCGCGGCCTTGAGGCGACCCTGGCGGGCGTGGCGGCGCAACACGGCGGGCGACATGCGCAGGAAACCCGCCGCTTCGTGGAGGTCGAGGCTTCGCATCGGCTACCCCGGCTCACGGCCTGATCCGTCGCAGGTTGTAGCGACGCGCCTTCACCTTCGCCTTGCGCCTGACGTAGGCCTCCAGCGTCTCGGGAAACTGCTTCGCGGGATTGTCGTAGTACGCCTCCAGCGCGTGCAGGAATTCGCCCAGGCCTTCATCCAGCTCCGTGATGCCCTCCCGCGCCATGAAGGAACTCAGCCCCGAGATGCCGTGCCGGAAAAGGCGGTCATCAGAGGGGAGGCGGGCTTTCGGAACACGGGTGAGCGGCGCCGCTTCCGGGTCTATGTCCCATAGCCGAGACAAATCCTCCCAGAGGGGATGGGTCGGCCAGCGGCTGCGGGTTTCGTCGGAGTCCGAAGGCACAGCCAGCCGGAGCCAGTCGTCGCACAGGTAGCGCCACAGTGGGCCGCAGCACTCCAGGACTTCCCCCGCGGCGCCGTGCATCTCGACCGGCAGGCCTTCCCGCCTCACCTGGAATTCCATCCGCCACACCTGTTCCTGGCCGTCCCAGCTTTCTGCCGCCCACAGGGGCCGCATGTAGTCCTTGCCCGACTTCAGCAGCTCGCGGGTCTTGTCGTAGAGCCGGGCGCTGACCTCGTTGCCCGCGCCGAACGAAATGCCCGTGACCTGGTCGGCCTCTTCGTGGATCGATCGCTTCTTGCTCCGCTTGACCCAGTGGCTACCGGGAAGCGCGGCCAGGTCGTGATCCGTGCAGAAATCCGCGAAGAGGTCGATGCGGCTGATCTTCGGCGGCGCGGTCAGCGTCCCCATGCCCTCCAGCAGCCGGGACGCCGTGGCGATGGCCTCGGCTGGCCCTACGGCGGTCAGGTACTCGCTGCGGACCTGGACCATCGCCAAGGGCATCAGGCCTGCCGAGGCATTCGAGAGCTGGATGGAGAACCAGTTGTCCTCCAGGACGAAGGCGAACCGCCCCCGGCCACGCGGCAGGACCATGAACTGATGGTCGTCGATCCCGATTCCAGCGAGGGACAGGGTGTGCTCGTTGATCGACTGGGCCTTGAGCTTGCATTCCTGCAGGCAGATGGCGAGGTCCGGATCGATCCCGCCCTGGAAGGACAGGTAAAGGCTGTCCACCCCATGCCTCAGTGGCCGGATGCTGTTTGCGGGTGCTGTGATACTGGGTGGCGCACCCGCGGCGCGAACGCCGCACGCGGCTCCAGTCGCCGCTTTGGCGGCTTTCCGCGCCGCACGATCTTCGGCCATGCCCGCAGGAGCGGACACGGCATTCTGGGTTGCTGATTGGTTGTTGTGACTCGGCTTCATATGACCTCCATTGATGGGAAGCCACAGACGCTTTTCACATAGGGCGATGCTGCCCGGGCGAGCCCGTGCAAGCAGGTATGTGCAGAAATTGGGTTGGAGGCCTAAATCGCTGGAGGGGTGCCGCTCTCTCTACCCCTGCCTTCGTATGTGCCGAGGCTCAATGGCTCTTCGGTGGCGGACTTCTGGTCGTTTGGCTGCTCTCAATGCTGTTGAGTGCGCACATCCGCGCCGGTGGGCTGGCGGGATTCGACCTAGGTTTGAAAAGAGCGACTGCGGCTAGCTGGATATACACTTGATCAACATGGGGAGTCAAGAGCGACGGTCTCTGGGGGAGCAATGAGCACAGAAGCGAACCAAGCCAGCGATGCCGCCAAGATACTGGTGCGGAAAATTTATGGCTTTTCCAGAAACCTAGAAGACCTCCGAGATTTCGTCGAGGTGACTTCTGAACTATTTGCAAAGAAATACCATGAGGACGTCACTAAAAATCCCGAGGCTTTCATCCAGCATCTCATTAACAGCTCTAAAGAGATTCCTGGCGCATTTGATCCCGTGTTTGAACCTGACATGGAGCAAAAAATCCTCGACAAATTTCCTGAAAAATTTGAATTTGTTGAGGTAGAAAAAGCCGGGGGCACAAAAGTTCGCCAACTCCAGTCGAAACCAGGTCAGACCATCGACGTTTCTGTGGCTGCTCAACTTATAGAGAAGTCAATCAAACGGAAGCATAGCCTGCGCCGAAACGCGCTAATCTCTTTGATTAGCGCAAGCGAATGGTTTGCTGCTCAAGTATTGCATTTCTTCTTCGACAAATACCCATCCGCTGCAGGGCTAGATGACCGCACCCTGACCTATGAGGCGCTCTTGAAGTTTGGCTCGATAGAAGACGCCCGCAATTGGCTAGTGGGCAACAAAATCGAGGACATTTTACGAGGCAGCTTCACGGACTGGGTCGCGTTCTTCAAAGAGCGACTGCATATCGACAAAGAACTCTTTGACGATCACATTCCGTATTGCCAGGAAGCTTGCCTACGTCGAAACCTACTGGTTCACAACGGCGGCGTCGTAAATTCCGTTTACTTAAAAAAACTACCTGCAGAGATCAAAGACATTCCAGAAGAAGGTAGTCATGTCGCTGTAGAAGACGATTACTACGAGGACAGGCTTAATCGCTTCGAAGTGTTCTTTATTGTGTTCGCGCTTGAAATTTGGAAGAAAATTGAAAAGCGAGAAGAACTTCGGCTTGATATAGGAGTGCAATTGAGTTTCGATGCACTTTCACGAGATCGTTGGCTGGTAGCACGAGGCATTAGCAAATACGTGCTCTCTCAGTCGGATGCATCCGAGCAACAAAATCTCAATGCCCGCGTCAACTATTGGCAATCCTTCAAATGGGCTGGTGATTTTGAAAAGGTGCAAAAAGAAGTTGAAAAATGGGACGTGTCTGCGAAGGGGGTGATTTATCAAGCAGCAAAGGACATCCTTCTAGATCAAGAAGAGGCGGCCATACAAAAACTCGGCACGCTCGTATCTATTGGCGCTCTTCCGTCATCCAACATCAAGGGCTGGCCATTATTTAGGTCGCTAAGAGAAAAGAACCGCCTTGACGGATTACTGAGTTCTGCAGAACAGGCGGAGGCAGCCGCTATTGCCGGCGTCGTAAGTGACCCAACACCGAAGGTTGCCGTAGCGACTAAAGCGGAACCCTACTTGAGTCCTTCCGCAGCCCCCGACGCATCCCGAGGGTAATGCTCGTCGATTCTTTCCAAAATTGGCTCCGCTCCGCGCGCTCTGTCGAGAACCCGGATAGCCTGCGTCCACTGCCCGTTTACTCGTCGAAAGCGAATTAACTGAGTAACTAGTCCGTTACGAGCAGAAAAAAATACATTGAAGTCCTTCTTTTCCCCAGCCCCTAGATCCATTGACATCAACATTACTGCTTGGCCAGGAGCCATGTCCCCAATCGTAAGGACCCGATCTGCTTTTAACGGGTCATTCGTTTTGTGAAATAGGTCCAAGTCGACGATTCTGGCATGGACGTTATATAGAGGGTATTTTCCTTCGTGTACGGCAGCCCAGCTTGATTTTCCACCCTCGTGAGCCCCTATAGAGAAGTAGCAATAGCTGTCTCCGCCGGTTGCATAACTAGTAAGTTCAAGCGCGGTTTGGGTTAGCTGACCAATAAGCCCTTCCAAGCGCGTTTCAAGCGAACTCAAGCCGCTTTGTACGCTCTCTTGTTTCTTAATCCGAAAGACCTGGCCGGTCATCCAACTGACAAGAAAAAAGGCCGGCCCTAGAACATTGACGGCCGCCCTTACCGTAAAGGGCTTGTGCCAAAGCGAGTACGCAGTCCAAGCACCGGCAATCGCTAACGGCAACCAAAATTCCCGGACGACTTGTCTCAGAACCTTCGCAGTTCGCGCCATTTATGCTCCTTGGACCGTCGCTGGATATCCGTGAGGTACGGTATAGGTCAGGCCCGATATGTGGCAAGCGCCGTAAGCGGCTGATTATAAAAGAACTTTTATACTAAGCCTGTGCCTTGAAAATCCCCGTGTCGGGGGTTCGACTCCCTCCCCGGCCACCATTTCTGGTGGCGCGGCCTCGCCGCATTCACGTCGCCGCGAAGCCCGCATCCCCAGCATCGACGCATCTCCCCCGAGGTGCCGATCCGATGCATGCAGCCCCCACCGCCTTCTTCCTCGCGCTTGCGCTGGCGGCGTTGCCGTCGCGCGCGGACGCGCAGCAGCAGCCTGCGTCCGGCACGTTCGCGAACGTGCGCGGCGCCGTCGACACCGTCGCCGCCAGCGACGGGGCGCAGGCGCCCCCGGGCGCGAAGGCGCAGGACGGCGATGCATGGTCTCCGGCGCAGTCGCTCCCCGCGTCCGCCGCGGACGCCGAGGTCGCCCGCGACGGCGTGCTTCGCGCGCAGGTGCTGCTCGACCGGGCGCACTTCGGGCCCGGCCAGATCGACGGCGCCAGCGGCAGCAACACGCGCCGCGCGATCGCCGCGTTCCAGCGCGCGCACGACATCGCCGGCGACGGCGGCCTCGACGAGGCGACCTGGCGCGCGCTCGCCGCCGACGATGCGCCCGCGCTCGTCGACTACACGATCACCGAGGCGGACGTTGCCGGCCCGTATGCGCCGGTGCCGGCCGACATGATGGAAAAGTCCAAGCTCGAGCGGCTGGGCTACGCGTCGCTCGACGAGATGCTCGGCGAGCGCTTCCACGCGAGCCCCGGGCTCCTGCACAAGCTCAACCCAGGCAAGGCCTTCGAAGCCGGCACGACGATCGCCGTGCCGAACGTGCACGGCGCCGCGCCGCTGCAGAAGGCCGCGCGCGTGGTGGTGGATGCGTCGGACGCGAGCGTGTCGCTCGTCGACGCCGACGGCAAGGCATACGCGCGCTATCCGGCGACGTCGGGCAGCAGCCACGATCCGCTGCCGGTCGGCAAGTGGAAGATCCAGGGCGTCGCGCGCAATCCGGAGTTCCACTACAACCCGGACCTGTTCTGGGACGCGGACGCATCGCACTCGAAGGCGAAGATCGCGCCCGGGCCGAACAATCCGGTCGGCGTCGTCTGGCTGGACCTGTCGAAGCCCCACTACGGCATCCACGGCACGCCCGAGCCGGCGACGATCGGCAAGACGCAATCGCACGGCTGCATCCGCCTGACCAACTGGGACGCGCAAGCGGTGGCCGGCGCCGTCGCCGCGGGCACGCCCGCGCTGCTGCAGGACTGACGCGATGAAGGGCCTCCTGCTGTTCCTGGCCGGGCTGCTGGTCGGCGCGAACGTCGTGTACTTCGCGATGCGCGGACCCGCCACGCCGGCGCCGACGACCTTGCCCGCGGATGCGCCGGCGTCCGCCGGAACAGCCGCGCAGGCCACGCGCAGCGACGCGGCGCCCGCATCCACCGCGGCCACGCCGATGCCTGCAGCGACGCCGGCGCCGACCGGGGCGTCCACGAGCGCCGCGCCGCCGCCGGCTCCCGCGCCGAACGCGACCGCGGCGCCCGGCACCGCGTTGCTGCTGCCCGTGCGCGGCATCCTGCCGACGCAACTGCACGACACCTTCGCCGAATCGCGCGGCGGCGGCACGCGCCCGCACGAAGCGCTGGACATCATGGCGGCGCGCGGCACGCCGGTGCTGGCCGCCGTCGACGGCACCGTCGAGAAGCTGTTCGAAAGCGTCGCCGGCGGCCTGACGATCTACGAGTTCGATCGCGCGCGCGAACGCGCCTACTACTACGCGCACCTGGACCGCTACGCCGACGGCCTCGCGGAAGGCCAGTCGCTGCGGCGCGGCGACGTCATCGGCTACGTCGGCAGCACCGGCAATGCGGCCGAGGACGCCCCGCACCTGCATTTCGCGATCTTCGTGCTGGGGCCCGAGAAGCACTGGTGGCAAGGCACGGCGATCGATCCCTATCCGTTGCTGGCGCCCGCAGCCGCCCCGCGCTGACGCGCCGCAGGCGCGCGCGGCGGGGCCACCCTACGCCGGTGTATGCTCGATGCAGGCCACTTCGGAACGCTCCGGCATGAACCTCCTGCGCGCCTCCCTCCCGCTCCTCGCCGCCGCGCTGCTGGGCGCCTGCGCGAGCGGTCCGCCGCGCCGGGTGTCGGAGCCGTCGGCCAGCGTGCAGCAGCTGACCGTGCGCGCCGACGGCAGCTGGCTCGTCGCCCTGCGCATCAACAACTACAGCAACGTCCCGATGCGCTTCGATCGCGTCGACCTCGCGCTTGCCTTCGACGGCCAGCCCGCGGCGACGCTGCGCGCGACGCCGGCGCTCCCGATCGGCCCCGAATCCGCCGACGTCGCCGAGATCGAAGTGGCCGCCCCGCCCGCCGGCGCGCGGCTCGCGCTCGCGGATGCGCTCGCCGCCGGGCACCGCATCGGCTACCACCTCGAAGGCTCGATCGAAGCCGTACCCGACGGCAGCGGAGTCCGCCGCTACGACTTCAAGCGCGACAACGCGCTGAGCCCGGTGCCGGGCCTGCCCGGAGTGCTGCGCTGATGGCCGCGTCGTATCGCGCGCCGCTGGACGACATGCGCTTCGTCCTGCACGACCTGCTGGGCGACGAGGCACTGTTCGCCCGGCTCGGCCTGGCCGACGCCAACCGCGAGCTCGTCGACGCGGTGCTGGAGGAAGGCGCGCGCTTCACCGAGTCCGTGCTCGCGCCGCTCAACGCGGTCGGCGACACCCATGGCTGCACGCTCGACCAGGCGACCGGCGCGGTGACGACGCCACCGGGCTTCGCCGACGCCTACGCGCAGTTCGTCGCCGGCGGCTGGTCCGGGCTGGCGGCACCGGCGCAGTGGGGCGGACAGGGCCTGCCGCACACGGTCGACGTCGCGATCAAGGAGATGATCGACGCCGCCAACCTCGCCTGGGGCAACTTCCCGCTGCTTTCGCACGGCGCCGTCGATGCGTTGCTGCGCCATGGCGAGGACTGGCAGCGCGAGGCGTTCCTGCGCCCGATCGTCGAGGGGCGCTGGACCGGCACGATGTGCCTCACGGAACCGCATTGCGGCAGCGACCTCGGCCTGCTGCGCACGCGCGCCGAACCGCAGCCCGACGGCAGCCATGCGATCACCGGCACCAAGATCTTCATCACCGCCGGCGAGCACGACTTCACCGACAACATCGTGCACCTCGTGCTCGCGCGGTTGCCCGACGCGCCCGCCGGCAGCCGCGGCATCTCGCTGTTCGCGGTACCGAAGCACCGCGTCGGCCGCGACGGCGCGATGGGCGCGCGCAACGCGCTGCACTGCTCCGCGCTGGAGCACAAGATGGGCATCCACGGCTCGGCGACCTGCGTCATGAACTTCGACGGCGCGCAGGGCTGGCTGGTCGGCGCGCCCAACAAGGGCCTCATGGCGATGTTCACCATGATGAACTCCGCGCGCCTCGCGGTGGGCCTGCAAGGCCTGGGCCTCTCGGAACGCGCGCTGCAGAACGCGACGCGCTATGCGCACGAGCGGCTGCAGGGCCGCGCGCCGGACGGTGCGCGCCTGCCCGACAAGCCGGCGGATCCGATCGTCGTGCACCCCGACGTGCGCCGCATGCTGCTCACCCAGCGCGCGCTCATCGAAGGCGGTCGCGCCCTCGCCTACCACGCCGCGTCGCTGGTCGACGTGGTCGAGCACGCGGCGGACGCCGGCGAGCGCGAGCGCGCGGACGCGCTGCTCGGCTTCCTGATCCCGATCGCGAAGGCCTGCCTCACCGAATGGGGCGTGGAATGCACGTACCACGCGCTGCAGTGCTTCGGCGGCCACGGCTACATCGCCGAGCACGGCATGGAACAGCTCGCGCGCGATGCGCGCATCACCACGCTGTACGAAGGCACCACCGGCATCCAGGCGATGGACCTGGTGGGCCGCAAGCTGCTGCAGCTGCGTGGCGCCGGCCTGCAGGCGTTCCTGGCGATGGTGGCCGGGTTCTGCGACGCCCAGGCCGAGGGCTCGCCGGCCGCGGAGTTCGTGCCGGCGCTGCGCGCGGTCGCGGCCGAGTGGGCCGCGCTGTCGCAGGGCATCGGCGAACGGGCCGGCGCCGACCCCGCCGAGGCCGGCGCCGCCGCCTACGACTACCTCATGTACTCCGGATACGCCGCGCTGGCGTACTGGTGGGCGCGCAGCGTCGCCGCCGCGGCCGCGCGGCCCGGCGCCGAGGGCGCGGGCCTGCTGTCCGCGAAGCGCGACACCGCCCGCTTCTTCTTCGCGCGGGTGCTGCCGCGCACCCGCGCCCACCGCGCCGCCATCGAGTCCGGCGCGGCAACGCTGCCCGAACTTCCCACGACGCCCGGGCCTGCGGTATAAGCTGGATCCCTGTATGGAGCCGGACACAGCAGCGACCATCGGCACGCTCCCGCGCCTCGACGCGGTGAGGCTGCTTTCGCTGGACGCGCACGGGCGGGTCCTGGACTGGATGAGCTGGCAGGACGCCGCCTGCCTCTACGTCCGCGGCGCCGTCGCCTGGACCCTCGGCGATCCCTGCCTCCTCGTGCACGGCGGCACCCGACGCGACACCGGCCGCCAGAGCCTGCTCGAGCTGCATCCCATCATCGCCGCGCGCAGCCACGCCCGTGCGCACGCCCTCGACCCGACGCCCGCGCTGACCAACGTCGCGCTGTTCGCCCGCGACCAGCACCTGTGCCTCTACTGCGGCCGCGAGTTCGGCCGCCAGCAGCTCACCCGCGACCACGTCCAGCCGCTCTCGCGCGGCGGCCGCGACACCTGGGAAAACGTGGTCGCCGCGTGCTTCCACTGCAACTCGCGCAAGGGCGGCCGCAACCCGCAGCAGGCCGGCATGCCGCTGCTGGCGGTGCCGTACCGCCCGAGCTGGGTGGAACACCTGATCCTCTCCAACCGCAACATCCTGGCCGACCAGATGGCGTTCCTGAAGCACCACCTGCCCAAGCGGGGACCGCGCTTCGGGGCGCATTGACGGCTACACTCGGCCCCTACCCAACAGGATCGCGATGATGTCTTCGACCCTCGGCATGACCGGCATGGATCCGGCCACCGAAAGCGCCCTCCGCGGCGCCTTCGAACAGGCCAACGCACGCCTCCAGGGACGCTGGCGGCTGGTGCCCGAGGCCGAGGCCGACTACGTCGCCGTGGACATGGACAGCATGTACGGCCCGATGAGCTGGCTGCGCCTGCACGCCGCGGGCAAGCAGGTGATCGGCGTGACCTCCGCGAAGCGCAGCCAGACCGACTTCCACCTGGCGCGCCCGTTCGACGCGGGCAACGTCGCGGAACTGCTGCAGTCGATCGACGGCGGCGCGGCCCCCGTCGCGGCGCCCGCGGGCATGTCGCCGGCGCCGGTCCCGCAGGACGAACTCCCCGAGGAGCATCGCCAGCGCGCCGACGAGGAATCGCGCGCGCCCGGCGTGGTCCCCGGCCACCCCGGTTCGGCCGACGCCGGCAGCCTCGCCCCGGCCACCGTCGCCCCGCCGGCGCCGCCGCGCGAGCGCCGGCTCGGCGACTGGCTCTCGCCGGGCGCGCTCTCGAAGCGCGTGCGGTACGCGCGCGACGGCGGCCCCGACCTGTTCATCGACCCGGTGGCGCGTGAGTATTTCGGCCCTGCCGCGCTCAAGCCGCTCGCCGGCTATTTCGACGGCCCGCTCGAGGAAGAGGACTTCCTGCCGGTCGACGCGGCCGCCTGGAGCAGCGGCGTCGCAGCGCTCGGCCCCGGCCAGCCGCTGTCGCGCCTGCAGTGGTTCGGCGGCCTGCTCGCCGGCGGCGGCTCGATGCTGCCGGGCTTCGACGCCGCGGGTCGCTACAAGCTCAGCAAGTGGCCGCAGACCGAGCGCGAGTATCCCAAGCACTTCCGCATCGCCACCGCGATGATGAAGGGGCCCGCCACGCTCGACGAAGTGGCCGCCGCGAGCGGCGTGCCGCTGGCGGAAGTCGTGGACTTCGTGAACGCGAGCCTGGCCACCGGTTACGCCGAGTTCGTCCCCGAGGTCGCGCCGGAGCCCAACGAGCCGGCGAAGGCCGGCGGCCTGTTCGGGCGACGCAAGAAGTAGCCGGGCGCATCGCCCGCCGGGTCGAGGCCGGCCGCCTCACGGCTGGCGGTAGAATGGCGGGATGAACCAAGTGCCCCCCGTCGATGCCGGGCGCTACCCGCGCCTGGCCCGGATCGACGCCCCCTCGGACCTGCGCCGCCTCGACGACTCCGAGCTGCGGGCGGTCGCCGACGAGCTGCGCGCCTACCTGATCGAGTGCGTCGGCCATTCCGGCGGCCATTTCGGCGCCGGCCTGGGCGTGATCGAGCTCACCACCGCCCTGCACTACCTCTACGACACGCCCGACGACCGCATCGTCTGGGACGTCGGCCACCAGGCGTACCCGCACAAGATCCTGACCGGGCGCCGCGACGCGATCCGAACGGTGAAGCAGAAGGACGGCATCGCGCCGTTCCCGAAGCGCGAGGAAAGCGAGTACGACACCTTCGGCGTGGGCCATTCCTCGACGTCGATCTCGGCGGCGCTCGGCATGGCGATCGCGAATGCGCGCGCCGGCAACGACCGCAGGGTGGTCGCGGTGATCGGCGACGGGGCGATGACCGCAGGCATGGCGTACGAGGCGCTCAACCACGCCGGCGGCATGGATCCGGAGCCCGACCTGCTGGTGATCCTCAACGACAACCGGATGTCGATCAGCGAGAACGTCGGCGGCCTGACCCGCATGCTCGGTCGCGCGACGGGCAGCCGCACGCTCAACGCGATCCGCGAAGGCGGCAAGAAGATCCTCGGCGACAAGCGCAGCAGCGGCCCCGCGCGCTTCGTGCGCCGCTGGGAGGAACACTGGAAGGGCATGTTCGTGCCGTCCACGCTGTTCGAGGAAATGGGCTTCCACTACACCGGCCCGATCGACGGCCACGACATGGACGCGCTGGTGTCCACGCTGCGCACGCTGCGCGGGCTGAAGGGCCCGCAGCTGCTGCACGTCATCACCACCAAGGGCAAGGGCTACGAGCGCGCGGAAGGCGACCAGATCGGCTACCACGCGGTGTCCCCCTTCGATCCCGAACTGGGCCTGGTGCAGAAGCCCGGCGCCGCGACGAAGACGCCGACCTACACCGAGGTGTTCGGCGACTGGCTGTGCGACATGGCCGCCGCCGACCCGAAGCTCATGGCGATCACGCCGGCGATGCGCGAAGGCTCGGGCCTGGTCCGCTTCAGCCAGGAGTACCCGGACCGCTACTTCGACGTCGCCATCGCCGAGCAGCACGCGGTGACGCTCGCCGCCGGCATGGCCTGCGAGGGCGCGAAGCCGGTCGTCGCGATCTATTCGACGTTCCTCCAGCGCGGCTACGACCAGCTCGTGCACGACGTCGCGATCCAGGACCTGGACGTGCTGTTCGCGATCGACCGCGGCGGCGTGGTCGGCCCCGACGGGGCGACCCATGCCGGCAACCTCGACCTGTCGTTCCTGCGCTGCGTGCCGAACATGGTGGTGATGGCGCCGGCCGACGAGGACGAGTGCCGGAAGATGCTCACCACCGGTTTCCGCCACGAGGGACCGGCCGCGGTGCGCTACCCGCGCGGCACCGGCCCCGGCGTGGCCATCGCCCCGGCGCTCGAATCGCTTCCGCTCGGCAAGGCGCAGCTGCGCCGCCGCGGTGCGGGCATCGCGCTGCTGGCCTTCGGCGCGACCGTGCCGGCCGCGGAAGCGGTGGGCGCGGAGCTCGGGCTGACCGTGGTCAACATGCGCTTCGTGAAGCCGCTCGACCGCGAGCTCGTGCTGCAGCTCGCGCAGTCGCACGAGGGGTTCGCGACGCTCGAGGACAACGTCGTCGCCGGCGGCGCCGGCAGCGGCGTCGCCGAGCTGCTCGCCGCGGAAGGCATCGCGATGCCGATGCTGCACCTCGGGCTGCCCGATGCGTTCCAGCACCACGCCAGCCGCGAGCAGTTGCTCGCGGAAGCCGGTCTCGACGCCGCCGGCATCCGCGCCGCGCTACTGCGGCGCTGGCCGCAGCTGGGTCAGGCGCCCGCGGCGATCGGGGCGCGCTGATCGCGTCGCGCGCGGCGCAGCGCCCGGTCAGTCGGGCGCGGTGACCGTGTAGCCGCGCGCGGCCAGCTTCGACAGGTAGCCGTCGCCCGACAGCAGGTTCCCGATCGGCAGCAGCGCGAACGTCGAGGCATTCGACGCCAGCGCCTTCTCGGCCGCCTCGAGCCAGGCGGTTTCGACTTCGGCGTCCACGTTCGCGCCGCCGCGCTTGCGCAGGGCCGGCGATCGCATCGCCGCATCCGCGCAGGCGCGGTCCTGGTCCATGTCGGGCAATTCGCGCAGCGCCGCGATGTCGCCCGTGGCCCACGCGTTCGCGCGCGCCCGCAGCCGGTCGGGGCCGGCTTCGAGCCGCTGCACCGTCGCCAGCAGGCATTGCGCGTCGTCCAGCTGCGCATGCTCCATCTCCGCGAGCAGCGCCTTCGGATCGGTGATCTTCAGCATCCGCTTCGGCCGCGTCTCGCGCAGGCCGTGCGCCTTCGCCGCGCGCGTCACGACCGGATTGATGATGCCCGACGAAACGAGGCCCGTATCGTCCATGGCTTCTTCCCACAGCTCGCCGGCGGCGAACAGCGGCCGCATGCGTTCGGCGGAAGCGCCGCGGCCGAGATAGCGCTCGCGCAACGGCAGCCAGCGCGCGTAGAGCGGCGGCGGCAACACGTCGCGCAGGTTACGGCCGTCGGGGTTCTTGCGCGCGCCGTACATCTTCGGCACCAGCAGCAGGCTCCTGAAGAATCCGCCGGTGTCGACGGAGATGCCGAGGGTCGGCGCGTAGATCACTTCCTGCGAAGCGGCCAGCGCATCCTCGACCTCCTTCGACTGCCATTGCATGCGCTTGGGCAGCGGCGACTGGGTGCCGAGCACCCACATCACGTGGCCGCCTTTTTCCACCTTCCACAGCCCGGGGCCGGGCTGCGCGCCCGAGACGAGCACCGGCGCCTCGTCGCGGATCGGCATGGCGTCCGCGGCGGGCAGGGCCTGCGCCGCGGCGGGGAGCACGGGGGCGATTGCGAGCGTGGCGGCGAGCAGCAGCGGGAAACGGTGGCGCATCTGGCTTCCTCTACGCGTTGGTGCCGTTCTCGACCCTGAATGCGGGCGCGAGTTCCCGCGCGCCCCGGAACGGAAAAGCCCCGGCGAGGGCCGGGGCTTTTCGAATGGGATTTGGTCGGGGTAGCCGGATTTGAACCGACGACCACTTGTCCCCCAGACAAGTGCGCTACCAGGCTGCGCTATACCCCGATGGGGTGTGGATTATAGCCGACCACGGGTCGGCCCTGCAGTCAGCGCTTGAGGAGCTGCAGGACTTCCTCGAGCTCCATCCGCACCTGGCGGACGATCTGCGAGCTCATCGTGGCCTCCTGCTTCGCGCCCTCGCCTTCCAGGCGCAGGCGGGCGCCGCCGATGGTGTAGCCCTGTTCGTACAGCAGGCCGCGGATCTGCCGGACCATCAGCACGTCGTGGCGCTGGTAGTAGCGGCGGTTGCCGCGGCGCTTCACCGGCTTCAGCGACGGGAATTCGGTCTCCCAGTAGCGCAGCACGTGCGGCTTGACGTCGCACAGCTCGCTGACCTCGCCGATGGTGAAGTAGCGTTTCGCCGGGATCGCGGGAAGCTCCCGGTTGCTGCCGGGGTCAAGCATGCGCCACCCCGGCCGGCGCGCCGGCGAAGGCCTCGACCCGCTCCTTGAGCTTCTGGCCCGGGCGGAAGGTCACCACCGTGCGGGCGGTGATCGGGATCTCCTCGCCGGTCTTGGGGTTGCGGCCGGGGCGCTGGTTCTTGCGGCGCAGGTCGAAGTTGCCGAAACCCGACAGCTTCACCTGGCGGCCCTGCTCCAGGGCCTCGCGCAGCACGTCGAAGAACGCGTCGACGAACTCCTTCGCCTCGCGCTTGTTCAACCCGACGTCCTCGTAGAGACGCTCGGCCATTTCCGCCTTGGTCAACGCCATTCCGGTCCTCTCCCCTGGCCCCTGCCGACGCCCTTCACGACCCGCCCGCCCGGGTCAGGAGCGGATCGTCGCGCCGTGGTCGCGCGCCAGCGCGGCGGTCACGGCGGCCACGACGGCGTCGACGTCGCGGTCGGTCAGAGTGCGCGATTCGTCCTGCAGAATCAAGGCCATGGCAAAACTCTTGAATCCCGATTCCACGCCCTTGCCGGCGTAGACGTCGAACAGGCGGAGCTCGCGCAGGCCGGCGCCCGCGGCCGCTTCGACCGTGGCCGCGACGTCCGCCCAGGCCACGCCCGCGGCGACGACGAAGGCCAGGTCGCGGCGGACGGAGGGAAAGCGCGAGATCGCCGCGGCGCGCGGCAGCGGACGCTCCAGCAGGGGCGCCAGGTCCAGTTCGAACCCCCAGGCGTCGGCATCGAGGTCCAGCGCGCGCTGCAGGCGCGGGTGCAGCTGGCCGATCCAGCCGAGCGCGACCCCGGCGCCGCCGTCCACGCGCAGCACCTCGGCCGAGCGGCCCGGGTGCCCCCAGGCGGCGGAGGACGGCCGGAAGGCGAGGCGCGCGCCCGAGAGCGCCGCCAGGCTTTCGAGATCGCCCTTGAGGTCGTGGAAATCCATCGGTCGCGCAGGGACGCCCCATTGTTCGGGGTGCGCGGCGCCGCAGGCCACCGCGGCGACGCGCGCCGTCTCGCGCGGCGCCTGTCCGCTGCCGGCGGCACGGAACACCTTGCCCAGCTCCGACAAGCGCACGCGCGGCTGCTGGCGCGCGACGTTGCGCGCCAGCGCCTGGACCAGGCCCGGCAGCAGCGCGGTGCGCATCACGCCGAGCTCGGCGCTGAGCGGATTGGCGAGCGCCACCGCGCCCTCGTCCAGCTGCCAGGCCGACAGCAGCGACGCGTCCACGAAGGCGAAGTTGATCGTGTCGAGGTAGTCGCGCGCGGCGAGCTGCGCGCGCACGAGATCCTCGCCGACGCGGGTCTCCGCCGGTGCCGCCAGGCGCGCGCTGCCGGCCGGCAGCGTCGCCGGGATCGCGTCGTAGCCGTAGATGCGCGCGACCTCCTCGATCAGGTCTTCCTCGATCGCGATGTCGAAGCGGCGCGGCGGCGGCACGACCTGCCAGCCGTCCGCGGTCGCGGTCGCCTCCAGGCCCAGCGAGGCGAGGATGCGCGCGACGTCCGCATCCGGGATCCCGATGCCCAGCACGCGCGCCAGGCGCGCGCGGCGCAGCGCGACGGGGGCGCGGGCCGTCGGCCAACCGTCGATCGTCGCTTCGACCACCGGCCCCGGCGCGCCGCCCGCCAGGTCGGTGACCAGGCGCGTCGCGACCTCGATCGCCGTGCGCGGCAGTTCCGGATCCACGCCGCGCTCGAAGCGGTGCGCGGCGTCGGTGTGCAGGCCGAGCTTGCGGCTGCGGCCGATGATCGCCTCGGGGGCGAAGTGCGCCGCCTCGAGGAATACGTTGCGCGTGCCCGCGCCGACCTTGGTGTCTTCGCCGCCCATGATGCCGCCGAGGCCGACCGCGCGGTCCGCATCGGTGATCACGAGGAACTGCGGGTCGAGCGTCGCGTCGTCGCCGTTGAGCAGGCGCAGCGATTCGCCGTCGCGCGCGCTGCGCACGCCGACCGGGCCGTGCAGCAGGTCGCGGTCGTAGGCGTGCATCGGCTGGCCGAGCTCGAGCATCACGTACTGGGTGATGTCCACCAGCAGGCTGACCGGGCGGATCCCGCTGCGGCGCAGGCGTTCGACCATCCACGCCGGGCTCGGGCGCGACGCGTCGACGCCCTCGACGACGCGGCCGAGGTAGCGCGGGGCGCTCGCGCCGGCGCCGAGGCGGACCTCGAGGCGCGCATCGCTCGCCGCCGGCACCGGCGCCGCGTCGAGCGGCTGCACCTGCGTACCGAACGCGGCGGCCACGTCGTAGGCGATGCCGCGGAGGCTGAAGCAGTCGCCGCGGTTCGGGGTCAGCCCGAGCTCGAACACCGTATCGGGCAGGCCCAGGTAGTCCGCGAGCGGCGCGCCCACCGGCGCGTCCGCGGGCAGTTCCAGCAGGCCCGAGGCGTCCGCGTCGAGGCCGAGTTCCTTCGCCGAGCAGAGCATGCCGTTCGACTCGACGCCGCGCAGCTTCGCGGCCCTGATCGCGATGCCGCCGACCTGCGCGCCCACCATGGCGAGCGGCGCGAGCAGTCCCGGGCGCGCGTTCGGCGCGCCGCAAACGATCTGCAGCGGCGCGTCGCCGCCGGCGTCCACGCGGCACACCTGCAGCCGCTCGGCATCGGGGTGCCGGGCGCAATCCACGATGCGCGCGACGACCACGCCGTCCAGCTGCTCGCCGATGCGTTCGGTGCCTTCCACTTCCAGGCCGATCATCGTCAGGCGGTGCTCGAGCGCCGCGCGGTCGGCGGCGATGGAGACGTGCTGGCGCAGCCAGTTCTCGGAGAATTTCATCGCATGCCCCTAAACGGTCTGCCTCAGGCGAACTGGCGCAGGAAACGCACGTCGTTCTCGAAGAACGCGCGCAGGTCGTTGACGCCGTAGCGCAGCATCGCCAGGCGCTCGACGCCCATGCCGAAGGCGAAGCCGGTGTAGCGCTCCGGGTCGATGCCCACCGCGCGCAGCACGTTCGGGTGGACCATGCCGCAGCCCAGCACCTCGAGCCAGCGCGACGTGCCGTCGTCCAGGTCCCACTTGATCACCACGTCGGCGCCCGGCTCGACGAACGGGAAGTAGGTCGGCTTGAACAGCATCTCGAAGTCGCGCTCGAAGAAGCCGCGCAGGAATTCGGAGATCGTGCCCTTCAGGTCGGCGAACGTCGCATGCTCGTCCACCAGCAGGCCTTCGACCTGGTGGAACATCGGCGAATGGGTCTGGTCGCTGTCGCTGCGGTACACCTTGCCCGCCGCGATCATGCGCAGCGGCGGCGCGCCGCCGCCCTCGAGCAGGTCGCGCATGTAGCGCACCTGCACGCCGGACGTGTGCGTACGCAGCAGGCGGCCGATGCCGCCGTCGCCTGGCAGGTAGAACGTGTCGTGCATCGCCCGCGCCGGATGGTGCGGCGGGAAGTTCAGGGCCTCGAAGTTGTGCCAGTCGTCCTCGATCTCCGGGCCGTCGGCGAGCTCGTAGCCGAGCTGCGAGAAGATCGCGGCGATGCGGTCCATCGCGCGTGTCAGCGGATGCAGGCCGCCGCGCGAAGGGTCGCGCCCGGGCAGCGTGACGTCGGTGGCCTCGCCGGCCAGCCGCGCGTCGAGCGCCGCGTCGTCGAGCGCGACCTTGCGCACGGCGAGCGCGTCGCCGATCGCGTCGCGCACGCGGTTGATCGCTTCGCCCGCGGCCTTGCGTTCGTCCGCCGGCAGCGCCCCCAGCGACTTCAGCTGCGCGGTGACGGTGCCCGACTTGCCGAGCAGCGACACCCGCAACGCTTCCAGCGCATCGGGCGAACCCGCCGCCGCGATGTCGGCCAGCGCCTGTCGCCCGAGATCCTCGATTCCTGCCATTCCAGTCCCCGGAAAACGAAACGGGGAAGGACTTGCGCCCTTCCCCGATGCGTGTACCACGTTACCCATCGGGGCCGCCATGCGGCCTCGCGGGGAAACCTTACGCCGCGAGAGCGCCCTTCGCCTTTTCGGCCAGCGCCGCAAAACCCGCCGCGTCGTGCACGGCGATGTCCGCCAGCACCTTGCGGTCGAGGGTGATGCCGGCCTTCATCAGGCCGTTCATGAAGCGGCTGTAGCTCATGCCGTTGATGCGGGCCGCGGCATTGATGCGCGCGATCCACAGCGTGCGGAAATGACGCTTCTTCTGCTTGCGGCCGATGTAGGCGTACTGCAGCGCCTTCGTGACCGCCTGCTTGGCGACGCGGAAGACCTTGCGGCGGGCGTGGTAGTAGCCCTTCGCCTGCTTCAGGATTTTCTTGTGGCGGCGGCGCGCCTGCACGCCACGCTTGACTCGTGCCATTGTTCAGCCCTCCTCAGAGATACGGAAGCATGCGGTCCAGGCGGCCCGCGTCCTCGGCACGAACATGGTTCGTCTGCCGCAGGTTGCGCTTCCGCTTGGTCGCCTTCTTGGTGAGGATGTGGCTCTTGTTGGCGTGGCCGCACTTGTACTTGCCGGAAGCCGTCTTCCGGAAGCGCTTGGCCGCCGCCCGATTCGTCTTGATCTTGGGCATTGGATAATCCTTGCGAAATCAGTCACTGGCCCGGGCGGCAGCGGTCGGCCCGAAGGCTCCGCCACGCTTTCCATCCTGCCCCTGCCGGTCGTAAGCCTTTGATCCGACACGGATCAAGGCGGGTCCTGGGTCCTGCTGTCCGCCTTGCGGCGGCGCCCCGGCGTGAACCGGGCCGCACATTATGCAGCCCGCCCCGCCGCGATGCAACGGGGCGCCCACAAATTTTCCTTGGAAATCAGGGCTTTTCGGCCCTTGCCGGCGTTGACCGGCCTCCGGCCGGTCGAACGGCGGCAGTTATCACGCCGCAGGCAGTGATAACTACTTCTTCTTGGGAGCGATCATCATGACCATCTGCCGCCCTTCCAGGCGCGGGCGCGATTCGATCACGATCTCGTCGCCCAGGTCGGCCTCGATCCGCGCCGCCATCTCGCGGCCCAGCTCCTGATGGCTCATCTCGCGGCCACGGAAGCGGATGTTGACCTTGACCTTGTCGCCTTCCTCGATGAACCGGCGCATGTTCCGCAGCTTGATCTGGTAGTCGCCCTCGTCCGTCACCGGACGGAACTTGAGCTCCTTGATCTCCTGCTGCTTGGTCTTCTTCTTCGCTTCGTTGGCCTTCTTCTGCTGCTCGAAGCGGAACTTGCCGAAGTCCATGATCTTGCAGACCGGCGGATCGGCATTCGGCTGGATCTCGACGAGGTCGAGTCCCTCGTCCTCGGCCTTGGCCAGCGCTTCGTCGCGCGAGAGCACGCCGATCATTTCGCCATCGCTGCCGATCACGCGCACGCGCGGCACGCGGATTTCGCCGTTCTTTCGGTTCTGCTTTTCGGGGGTACTGATGTTGCGATCTCCGGAGTGGAACGTGCCGCCCTTCCCGGGGCGGGACCTGGGGTGGCCCGGTGGGGGCCTGCCTACATTATCGCCTCGCTGCGCAGCCGGGATGCGAAATCGGCGACGGACATCGTCCCCAGGTCCTCGCCGGCCCGGGTCCGGACCGCGACCATGCCGTTCTCCCGTTCGCGGTCCCCGACCACCAGCAGGTAGGGCACCCGCTGCAGCGTGTGCTCGCGGATCTTATAGCCGATCTTTTCGTTGCGCAAATCGGAATCGACCCGGAAGCCTTGATTTGTAAGGGTTTTCTGAACCTCGGCCACCCAGTCCGCCTGGGCGTCGGTGATGTTCATCGCCACCGCCTGGACCGGCGCCAGCCAGGCCGGGAACTGGCCGGCGTGGTGCTCGATCAGGATGCCGATGAAGCGCTCCATGGAGCCGACGATCGCGCGGTGCAGCATGACCGGGTGGCGCTTCTGGCTGTGCTCGTCCACGTACTCGGCGCCGAGGCGGCCGGGCATCATGAAATCCACCTGCATCGTGCCCAGCTGCCAGGTGCGGCCGATGGCGTCCTTGAGGTGGTATTCGATCTTGGGGCCGTAGAAGGCGCCCTCGCCCGGCAGCTCCTCCCACTCCACCCCGGCGGCGCGCAGCGCCGAGCGCAGCGCCTCCTCGGCCTTGTCCCAGGTCGCGTCGTCGCCCAGGCGCGACTCCGGGCGCAGGGCGAGCTTGACGTGCACGTCGGTGAAGCCGAAGTCCGCGTACACCTTCATCGCCTGCGCATGGAACGCCGTCACCTCGGGCTCGATCTGGTCCTCGGTGCAGAACACGTGGCCGTCGTCCTGGGTGAAGCCGCGCACGCGCAGGATGCCGTGCAGCGCGCCGGACGGTTCGTTGCGGTGGCAGGCGCCGAACTCGCCGTAGCGGATCGGCAGGTCGCGGTAGCTGTGCAGGCCCTGCTTGAACACCTGCACGTGGCCCGGGCAGTTCATCGGCTTCAGCGCATAGGTGCGCTTCTCCGACTCGGTGAAGAACATGTTGTCCTTGTAGTTGTCCCAGTGCCCGGACTTCTTCCACAGCTCGACGTCGAGGATCTGCGGGCAGCGCACCTCGCCGTAGCCGGTGTCGCGGTAGACGCGGCGCATGTACTGCTCGACGACCTGCCACACGCTCCAGCCCTTCGGGTGCCAGAACACCAGGCCGGGCGCCTCTTCCTGCAGGTGGAACAGGTCCTGCTGCTTCGCGATGCGGCGGTGGTCGCGCTTCTCCGCCTCCTCCAGCATCGTGAGGTAGGCCTTGAGGTCCTTGTCGTTGGCCCAGGCGGTGCCGTAGATGCGGCTCAGCATCTGGTTGTTGTGGTCGCCGCGCCAGTAGGCGCCCGCGACCTTCATCAGCTTGAACGCGCGCAGCTTGTCGGTGGACGGCACGTGCGGGCCGCGGCACAGGTCGGTGAACTCGCCCTGGGCGTACAGCGACAGGTCCTCGTTCGCCGGGATCGACTCGATGATCTGCGCCTTGTACTCCTCGCCCATGTCGCGGAAGAACTTCGTCGCCTCGTCGCGCGACTTCACGCTGCGCGACACCGCGTGCGCTTCCTTGACGATCTTCTGCATCTCCGCCTCGATGGCGGGCAGGTCCTCGGGGGTGAACGGGCGCTCGTAGGCGAAGTCGTAGTAGAAGCCGTTGTCGATCACCGGGCCGATCGTGACCTGCGCGCCCGGATGCAGGCGCTGCACGGCCTGCGCGAGCAGGTGCGCGGTCGAGTGGCGGAGGATGTCGAGCGCCTCGGGCGACTTGTCGGTGACGATCGCCAGCTCGGCGTCGCGATCGATGCGGTAGCTGGTGTCGACCAGCTTGCCGTCGACCTTGCCGGCGAGCGCGGCCTTGGCCAGGCCAGCGCCGATGGAGGCGGCGACGTCGGCGACGGTGACGGGATGGTCGAACTCGCGGCGCGAGCCGTCGGGGAGGGTGATGGCGATCATGCGAAGGGCCCGGAAACGAAAAAGAGCGCCCAGGGCGCTCTCTCTGCGGGTGCGGCCTGGGGACGGTTCAGCGGTGGGCGGTGGTAGTGTCCATGTCGCACGCTCGGCCGGCGTTTCCGCGGGCCACCCTCGTCTGTCCCGGGTGCCTGGCCTTGCCACGCGCTCCTGGCGGAGACGGCGTGGTGGGCGGTACAGGGTTCGAACCTGTGACCCCTACCATGTCAAGGTAGTGCTCTACCGCTGAGCTAACCGCCCGGACACCCTTCCGGGAGCCGGGCATTCTAGCCGACGGCGATTCTCAGGGACAAGGCCGTCCGCCCTGGCGGCCCGCCTTGCCGTTCACCGGCGCGACCAGGCAGGGGTCGGTCGGCCTTTCCGGTCCGTTGCCGCCGTCGTCCGGAGGCGGCGGCGGCGGCGGCGGCGGCGGCGGAGGCGGCGGAGGCGGCGGAGGCGGCGGAGGCGGTGCCTCGTCGTCGTTGCGGAGGGTGATGCGGAAGCTTGCGTCGCCCGGCGCCACGCCCTGCAGCGGCGTCGCAATCACGTCGAGGTACTCGTCGGGCTCCACGACATCGTCGCCGTAGATCGGCACTAGGATCGTCTGCGTGCTTTCGCCGGAGGCGAACACCAGCGTGCCTTCGGCGACGCCGAAGTCCTCGCCGACCGATGCGGTGCCTGCGACGGCGCGGTACGACACCACCGCGCCACCCGCGGGGGCGGGCGAGGACAGCTTCGCGACGACGGACACGGATGGGTTGAGGCCGGTGCCGCCCTCGGCCACCACGCTCTCGCCTTCGAGCGACAGTGTCGGCAACGATACGTCGGCGGGGACATCGTCGTCGGGGATGTCCAGCCGGAAACGCGGCGTCGTCAGCACTGCGCCGCGCGCATCCTCCAGCACGACCTCGAAATACTCGTCGTCCTCGACCCGCGCGTCGTTGTAGGTCTCGAGGACGATGAACTTCATGCTTTCGCCGGGGGCGAACGCGAGCACGCCCGATACCGGCGCGTAATCCTCCCCCGGCAGCGCCGTGCCCGCCTCGGTCCGGTACGACACCGACGCGCCCCCGGCACCCGCGGGCGCCGAGAGGCTCACGATCGCCGACGGAAAATTGGGACCTTCGGCGGAAAGATCGTTGAGTCCCCAGACGAGCATCGACGGCAACGTGGACAGCGTGACGTCATGCACCACGCCCGCCGACACCTTGGCGTCCGCGAGCAGGAAGGGCTGGTAGGGCGCGCCGGGCGATGGCACCTCCAGGCTGATGTCCGCCCCGGGAACGACCTGGAAACTGAAGGCTGCGCCTGGCCCGTCCAGCCACAGGTCGCGCACCGGGCGCCCGTACGTGTCGATCGATTCCGACACGCGGAGCTGCAGCGGGAACACGGGGTTGGGGCCGCCCGCGGGCACGCGCAGTCGCCCCGACACGGTGACCCCGGGCACCAGCGGGTAATCGACGTTCGCGGCCGCGTCCACCTGCCCGAGGTCCAGCTGGGCGGCCGCGAACGGCGCCGGCGGGAACGCGTTGAGCGAGACGTCGTTGCCCGGATGGAAGGGAATCGCGTAGCGGAAATCGGGCGGCTGGAGCTGGAGCGTGCGTTCGCCGCGAACGGCTTCGCCAGCGCCGCGCACACGCAGTTCCACGGGCGTCGCCGGCGGCGGAGACCCCTCCGGGAAGCGCAGCCTGCCCGTGAGGAGCGGCTGCGGATCGTCGTCGACGATCGTCACGATGGCATCGCGGTCCGCCATCACCGCGCCCCTGGCGCGGACCAGCTTCAGCTGGATGGTCTCGTCGCCCTCCTCGTCGTCGTCGCCGATCGCCACGACCGAGAATAGTCCGTCGTTCTCGCCTTCCTCGATGTGCACATAGGGCGAGCCCGTGAAGTAATCCGCCCCGCTGGTCGCGTCGCCGCCGCTGTAGGCCGTCGCCGTTCCGCCGAAGATGCGCACTTCCACGTCGACGCCGCCCGGCGGAGCGGCGGTGGACAAGCGCACCGGAACGATCAGGCCCGGGTTCGTGCCACTGCCCTCCTCCACCACGCTGGCGTCGAGGATCGAGACCGTGCCCGGCGCGCCGCCGCGGAACGCGGCGACGACCGGTGCCATCTGCGCAAGGCTGCGGACATTGTCGGCGCGTCCGGCCACCCCGCATTCCGTCCCGCAGGCAGTCACGGACGGATTCGAGAAATAACCGATCCACGGCAGGCCGTACTGGTACGCCATGATCGTCGCGAAGCCCGGCGGATCCTCGTGGCGGTATCCGAACGAATACGGGAACGCGCCATAGACCGTGATGCGATCGGGCGCCCAGGTCGCGGTCTGGCGATCGTGCTGCGACCCCAGGTTGTGCCCGGTCTCGTGCGCGAACGCGTACGGGCCGCACGGATCGACGTTGCTGACGGAATAGCCGTACCGCGGATCCATGTAAGAACGCTGCTGCTCGGCGGCTCCCAGATAGGCGATCCCGCAGGTCGGGTCGCCTTCCGTGTAGGGACGGGCGACGGACACCAGGTCGGCGCCGGAGGCGTCGCGGAGGGCGCGGATGTCGACGCCCGGCAAGCGGTTGCCGACGATGTCGTACAGCAGCTGCTCGTTGTATTCGCCCACGGGCACGGCGATTTCGCGCATGCCCACGAGCGCGAAGCGGACCACCGAGCCGCTGTCGCGGTGGGCCTGGTTGGCGATGGCCACCATGCTGGTCACTTCGGTCTCGGCCGCGGACGCCGTGCCGCGCAGCGCCACGAGCGCGGCGTCGTACAGGCCGAGGACGTCGATCCGCACCGTGGTCGTCGCGTCGTTCGCGGTCGCGGTCTTGCGAGGGACGACGGCGGTCGCCGGACCGCGCGCCGCGATCGCGGGCACGGACGAAGCGGCGCTGGTTCCCGCGCGCGACCCGGCGGGAACGACGAAATCCGGCATCGGTGCCTTGCCCTTGGGCACCATCGCGCCTGCGCGCGCGATTCGGACGACGCCATGCACGGTGGTGATCGCGAACGAGCGCCCGTCTGGCCGTGGCAGGACACCGAACACCGCGTCCGGTCCGAAGGTGAGTACCGCCGATTGCGGCCCGAGTACGGTCTTGACCCGCCCCACGACCGTCCAGCGATCGCCGCCTTCGTCGTATCCCTGCTCCATGCGAACCGCGTAGCGTGTTCCGTCCGCGAGTCCGATCGCCAGTTCGCCTTCGGCCAGCGCGCGGCGGGCCATGTCGCGGGTCAGGAGGATCCGGACGGGCGCATCGGAACCGCCGCGTTGCGCCGGGATCCGGATGGCCGTCACCAGGCCCGTGCGCGAAGCAGGCGCGGAGGAATCGACTGCCCGGGTGCCGGCGTCCGCGGCGCCATCGGAAGCGGCGCAACCGCCCAGGAGCAGGATGGTGCCCAGCATCGTGGCCGGCAGGATTGCGCGGTGCCAGCGCGCGGCGCGCGAATCGCCCGATCGAGCCATCGTCCCTGCCCCCGCTCCTTTTCCCCGGGATGGAGGATACCCCACGGGGTCGCGGCCTCCAGCTGCGGCGCTCAGGTCCCCAGGCGGGCCTCCTTGAGGCGCCGGAGCTCGTCGCGGGCCTTCGCCGCCTCCTCGAACTCCAGGTCGCGGGCGTGCTGGTGCATCTTCTGCTCCAGCGCCTTCATCCGGGCCGCGGCCTGCGACGGGCTCAGCACGGCGTAGTCCTCGGCGGCCTCGGCCACGCGGCGGCCCTTGCCCTTGCCGACCTTGACCATGCCCGGCTCGGCGCGCGCGCCTTCCATCACGTCCATCACCGCGCGCTGCACGCTCTGCGGGGTGATGCCGTGCTCGGCGTTGTAGTCGACCTGCTTCTGCCGGCGCCGGTCGGTTTCCTCGATCGCCCGCTGCATCGAATTGGTGATGCGGTCGGCGTAGAGGATCGCGCGGCCGCGCAGGTTGCGCGCCGCGCGGCCGATGGTCTGGATCAGCGAGCCGGTGGAGCGCAGGAAGCCTTCCTTGTCGGCGTCGAGGATCGCGACCAGCGACACCTCCGGCATGTCCAGGCCCTCGCGCAGCAGGTTGATGCCGACGAGCACGTCGAACTTGCCCAGGCGCAGGTCGCGGATGATCTCCACGCGCTCGACCGTGTCCACGTCGGAGTGCAGGTAGCGCACCTTCACGTCATGCTCGGCGAGGTACTCGGTGAGGTTCTCGGCCATGCGCTTGGTGAGCGTGGTCACCAGCACGCGGTCGCCCATCGCCACGCGCGCGTTGATCTCGCCGAGCACGTCGTCGACCTGCGTCGCCACCGGGCGGATCTCGACCTGCGGATCGACCAGGCCGGTCGGGCGCACGAGCAGCTCGGTCACCTCGCCTTCCGACATGCGCAGCTCGTACGGGCCGGGCGTCGCGGAGACGAAGATCGCGCGCGGCGCGCGGCCTTCCCATTCCTCGAACTTCAGCGGACGGTTGTCGAGCGCGGACGGCAGGCGGAACCCGAATTCGACCAACGTCTCCTTGCGCGAGCGGTCGCCCTTGTACATCGCGCCGATCTGCGGGACGGTGACGTGCGATTCGTCGACGACGAGCAGCGCGTCGGCCGGCAGGTAGTCGAACAGGCACGGCGGCGGCTCGCCGGGCATGTAGCCCGTCAGGTGCCGCGAATAGTTCTCGATGCCGTTGCAGTAGCCGACCTCGGCCATCATCTCGAGGTCGAACTGCGTGCGCTGCGCGAGGCGCTGCGCCTCCACCAGCTTGTTCTGCGAGTACAGCCATTCCAGCCGTTCGCGCAGTTCGGCCTTGATCGTCTCCACCGCGTCGAGGATCGTGCGGCGGCTGGTGACGTAGTGCGAGCCGGGGTAGATCGTGTAGCGCGGCAGCCTGCGCAGGGTTTCGCCGGTGAGCGGGTCGAACAGGGTGAGGTTCTCGATCTCGCCGTCGAACAGCTCGATGCGCAGCGCCTCGGCGTCGGATTCGGCCGGATGCACGTCGATGACCTCGCCGCGCACGCGGTAGGTACCGCGCGCCAGTTCGGTCTCGTTGCGATCGTATTGCATCTCGGTGAGGCGGCGGATCAGCTCGCGCTGGTCGATGCGCTCGCCGCGGACCATGTGCAGCACCATCTTGTGGTACTCGCCCGGGTCGCCGAGGCCGTAGATCGCCGACACCGTGCAGACGATGATCGCGTCGCGCCGCTCCAGCAGCGCCTTGGTCGCCGACAGGCGCATCTGCTCGATGTGCTCGTTCACCGAACTGTCCTTCTCGATGAAGGTGTCGGAGGACGGGACGTAGGCTTCCGGCTGGTAGTAGTCGTAGTAGCTGACGAAGTACTCGACCGCGTTGTGCGGGAAGAACGCCTTGAACTCGCCGTACAGCTGCGCCGCCAGGGTCTTGTTCGGCGCCATCACCAGGGTCGGCTTCTGCACCTGCTGGATGACGTTGGCGATGGTGTAGGTCTTGCCCGAGCCGGTGACGCCGAGCAGGGTCTGGCGCGCCAGGCCGGCCTCGAAGCCGGCGACGAGCTTGTCGATCGCCTGCGGCTGGTCGCCGGCGGGCGCATACGGGGCGACCAGCTGGAAGCGGTCGGCCTGGACTGGGTTGTCGGCGGTGGTGTCGGTCATCGGACCGTCCAGTCTACTGCCGCGCGCAGGCGGGTGATTCCCCGACAGCGCGCTACGGCATGGCCCGATTCAGCCGGGTCTTCGGTCGCGGGAAGCTGGCCCTCCCGACAAGCTCGCCCAGGGCTCCGACCGTGCACGCCGTCCCCCGCCCCGTCCCACCCTTCGGCTTCACCCTCATCGAGGCGATGATCGCGCTGCTGGTCGCCGCGCTGCTGCTGGGCCTGGCAGTGCCCGCCTGGAGCAACGCCAGCGAAGCCGCCCGCGCCGTGGCCGCGCGCGCCGCGATGCAGGACACGCTCGACGGGGCGATGCGGCACGCGGCGCTGACCGGCACCGAGGTCGTCCTCTGCCCCGGCGATGCCGCATGCCGCGACACCTGGGACTGGAGCGCCGGCTGGCTGGCCTGGGCGGACCGCGACGGCGACCGCAGGCTCGATGCGGGCGAGACGGTCCTGCACCGGGAGCCCGCGTTGCCTGGACGGGTGCACCTGCGGAGCACGCGCGGCCGGCGCCGGCTCGTGCTGCACCCGCATGGCGGGGCCGCGGCGGGGACCAACGTGACGTTCACGCTCTGCGACGGCCGCGGCGCCTCGCGCACGGTCGCGCTGGTCCTTGCCGGCAGCGGCCGCCTGCGCGATGCGAAGCCCGCCGCCGCCGCCGTCGCCGATTGCCTCGCGCCGCCGCCGTGAATGCGCCGCGCGCCGGCGCGGTTGCGCGCTGCCGGGGCCGACGGCACAATATGCGGCCCCGCCCGAATAGCTCAGCCGGTTAGAGCACTTGACTGTTAATCAGGGGGTCGTTGGTTCGAGTCCAACTTCGGGCGCCAGATAAATCAAAGGCTTGCGTGATGAACGCAGGCCTTTTTCTATTATTTTCGCGAAAAATGTTGCGAAAAATAATCTCAGGCGGCCTGAGACAGCAATTGCCGGCCCGTCACGGTGACTAACAGCATATGTTGTATATACATCTCGTGCGTATATACAATTCTCGACCCACTCGGCCGGTCCCCTCCGCTACATGCCGAAAATAATCATTTCCGACACCATCCGGGCCAAGCTTGCGGCCGAGCACGACGTGGGCGTGCCCGAGGTTCACCAGTGCTTCGCCAATCGTACGGGTAGCCTATTGTTGGACACCCGGGATCAGCACAAAACTGATCCTCCAACTCGTTGGTTCATTGCACCAACTAACCGCGGAAGGCTGCTGAAAGTTTGCTACGTGCCAGGAAGCGACTACTTCCTTCGCACCTGTTTCGAGCCCGACGATACTGAGCTTGCGATCTATCGCAAGCATGGGAATCCGACTGACTTTTGAGAGCCAACAATGATGAACACGAACACTCGCAACTTGGATCCCACCGTTACCGCCCAATGGGAAAACGGCGAATTGGGGCGGAGTGACGAGTATGTCGCCGTCGCCCCCGAAAGTGAGTCCAACGAACTTGATTCATCTCTTGCGATGAAGTTGGTGTCGATTCGTCTACCGATCCCACTGATTGAGACTCTTAAAGCAATCGCATCACACCATGGCATCGCCTATCAGCCGATGATCCGAGATCTGCTCATACGCTTTGCGCGCTCTGAGATTCATCAAATCGTGAGCGCGCTCGATGGACAGATGAAACAAGCGCAATCTTCGGATGAGCCTAGCCCACCAGTCGAGGCGTTCATAGAGCGCACAAAAATGGCTGCCTGCGGTTAAGGCGGCCAGAGAAAAGGCCCCGCATTGCGGGGCCTTTTTTTGGCCAAACTCATTTCGAGATTGGCACATAGTCGTCAGGAAAGGGCAACATCAAGGTCTCGCCCCACTGAGGGAACTCTTTGTCGAGACGCGCCATGAACACTTGCCAGTTGTCTGAGTATTTCATCAGCATCACTACGGCGGCCAGGTGCTCCTTCAACTTTGGGTGGCCAACCTGTTCAGTCAGCCGCTGAAAAAGCTTGTGCTTGAGCCGCCCTTTGTCGTTACGCGGAGTCAGCCGATTGAGCTCATTCCACACACCCGGCGCGAGTCGCTTATAAACGATATTGTTGGTCCAATGTCCGATTACTCCTGGTCGGCCACTACCCGCGTCGTAGCTCCAATTATTTAACCGATAGATTTGTTCGTAGAACTGCGATGGAAACGTGCTAATCCATGGACGCAATTCTTTCGCCACAAATTTTTCGAGAATCTTTGCCAGGGCATCGCGCTGACGTATGTCCTGATACCCAGTGGCTTCATCGACCAACGCGATAATGCCAACCGTGGCGAATCCATGCTGAAGAACGGCAGCCCTCTGAGCTAGTCGTGCCAAGCGTCGATCAAGCACGCCTTGCTGTTGCGCATCGATTAGCACTGCGCAGAGATCTGGAAGTATCGTTGCTTCGTACCCGTCCGCCGGGTTACCGCCATGGGGCGGAATAAAGCGAATCGGAGAATTTGCGCGCGCCGCTAACCCTTTGACATCTATCCCCTTCTCCGCCAATCGCTCCATCAATTCGACGATTTTGCGCGCGCCGCTTTTCCCTCCGCCCTCGGAAAGACCAATGCCGCTCTGAAGTCCGCGTTGCGCGAGGACACGAGTGCCGTCAGCAAGCACGTAGCAGGGAATCTCGATATTGCCGATCGCCAGGGGGCGGTCAGCAGCTCCGTAGGCAGCAAGAAGGGGAACCGACTTCCCCTCATTAGCCCACTTCGTCAGCGCACCCAGACGAGCGATGTCTGATCGCTGTTTGGCCGTCAGGCTACTCGCCCGAGCCTCTCCCCCCTTGGATTGCTTGTTTTTGACAGCCATTGGAATCCCCATGCTTGCTATGCAAGCAGATCATATGCTTGCATAACATATAAAGCAAGCATGCCCCGGGATTCGACTAGTGAAAAATCCTGCGAGACTCTAGGCCCCACGCGGGTTCTAGCCGCCCCAGTTGCGAAAAAGACTCGACCTAAGCCGTTGATCCTGCGGCGCGAGAGACCGCCCTGTTAATCAGGGGGTCGTTGGTTCGAGTCCAACTTCGGGCGCCAAGCATTTCCCAGCACAAGGCCGCGCATGTCGCGGCCTTTGCTTTTGCGGCCCCCGGGCGTGACCTTCGACACCCCCTGACCCGCCGCCCCAAGGGCTAGAGTCGCCGGACGCCTCCGGCCGGAGGCCGCCGTGCCGGCTCCCGGTGCGGAACCCGATCCCCGGAGCCCTTTCGTGAGCACCAGACCGCACGTCCTTGCGTTGACCGTCGCCATCGCCGCCGCCCTCGTCGGCTGCAAGCAGCAGGAAGCTGCCGCGCCCGCCGCCGATGCCGCGAAGAAGGCGCCGGCTCCCGTCGCCGCCGAGCTCCCGCCGACCGCCGCGTTCTCCATCGCCGATCTCGACACGAGCAAGAACGTGTGCGACGACCTGTCGGCGTTCGTGAACGACAAGTGGCTCGCCGCGCACCCGGTGCCGTCCGACCGCACGACGTGGGGCAGCTTCGAGATGCTCGACGAGCGTTCGGAAGCGGCCAGCAGGAACATCGCCGAAGCCGCCGCGGCGGACAAGAACGCCTCGGGCGTCGCCAAGCTCGTCGGCGACTTCTACGCGACCGGCCTCGACGAAGCGGCGATCAACGCCGCCGGGCTGAAGCCGATCCAGCCGATGCTGGACCGCATCGACGCGATCAAGGCGCCCGCGGACGTGGCGCAGTACCTGCGCGACGAATTCGCGGCGGGCCGCGGCGAAGTGTTCAACTTCTTCGGCGAGGCCGACTTCAAGGACTCGTCCACGGTGATCGGCTACGCCTACCAGGGCGGCCTGGCGCTGCCCGAGAAGGCCTACTACCTCGAGGACGGCAAGGACGGGGAATACCGGAAGATCCGCGACGCCTACGTCGCCCACGTCAGCAAGCAGCTGCAGAACGCCGGCGTCGCCAAGGACACCGCGGACAAGCAGGCCGCCGACGTGCTCGCGTTCGAGACGCGCCTGGCGAAGGCGTCGATCTCGCGCATCGAGATGCGCGACCCGAAGAACCAGTACCACTTCGTGACCGTCGCCGACGCGGACAAGTCCGCGAAGAACTTCCCCTGGGCGGAGTTCCTGAAGTCGCAGGGCCTCTCGGCCGAGGGCTTCTCGCTGTCGCAGCCGAAGTTCTTCGCCGAAGTCGACAGGATGATCGGCGACGTGCCGGTCGACCAGTGGCAGGCCTACCTGCGCATCAACGCCATCGACGGCATGGCGCCGTACCTGGCCGACACCTTCGCCAACGAGCGCTTCGACTTCTTCAACAAGACGCTGCGCGGCCAGAAGGAGCAGAAGCCGCGCTGGAAGCGCGTGCTCGACGCCACCGAGGGCAACGTCGGCGAGGCGCTGGGCCAGATGTACGTCAAGCAGTACTTCCCGGCCGAATCCAAGGCCGCGATGGAGAAGCTCGTCGACAACCTGCGCGCCTCGCTCAAGGCCCGCCTCGAGCAGCTCGACTGGATGAGCGCCGAGACCAAGGCCAAGGCCGTCGAGAAGTGGAACAGCTTCATGCCCAAGATCGGCTACCCCGAGAAGTGGCGCAGCTGGGACGGCCTGGCGACCTCGCGCGAAGGCTACGCGCAGAACGCGCTCGCGGCCGCGAAGTTCAACCGCGACTGGCAGTACGGCAAGATCGGGAAGCCCGTGGACCGCACCGAGTGGGGCATGACCCCGCAGACGGTCAACGCCTACTACAACCCGTCGATGAACGAGATCGTGTTCCCGGCCGCGATCCTGCAGCCGCCGTTCTTCGACCCGAAGGCGGACCCGGCGCTCAACTACGGCGGCATCGGCGCGGTCATCGGCCACGAGATGCTGCACGGCTACGACGACCAGGGCAGCCAGTTCGACGCCAAGGGCAACTTCGCCAACTGGTGGCAGGACGCGGACCGCAAGGGCTTCGAGGCGCGCACGAAGAAGCTGGTGCAGCAGTTCGACGACTACACCTCGATCGACGGGCTGCACGTCAAGGGACAGCTGACGCTGGGCGAGAACATCGCCGACCTCGGCGGCCTGACGGTGGCCTACGACGCCCTGCAGAAGGCGCTGGCCGACGCCGGCAAGTCGCCGGGCGAGAAGATCGACGGCTATACCCAGGACCAGCGCTTCTTCCTCAACTGGGCCACGGTGTGGCGCCGCAACTTCAACCCGGAAGAGCTGAAGGTGCGGCTGAACACCGACCCGCACGCGCCGGCGAACTTCCGCGCGATCGGCGCGCCCTCGAACATGCCGGCGTTCGCGACGGCGTTCCAGTGCAAGCCGGGCGACGCGATGGTGCGGGCGGACGACAAGCGCGTCGTCATCTGGTAAGCAGGCTCCGGGCGCGCGCGGCGCATCGCCGCGCGCGCCTTCTTTTTCCGACATCCGTCCAGGGGAACACTCGATGAACCGCAATCCGCTCAAGCCGGCGGCGCTCGCCGCCGCGCTCGCCACCACCCTCGCCCTCGGCGCCTGCAAGCAGGAGGCCGCTCGCGCCGCCGACGCAGGCGCCGGCAAGGCCGCTCCCGCCAAGGCCGCCTATGCGCTCGACGAGGCGAAGCTGCCGCCGGTCATCCGCTTCCAGGCGTCGGACCTCGACGCCAACGGCAACGCCTGCAAGGACTTCGGCGCCTACGTCAACGGCAAGTGGCTCGCGGCCAACGAGATCCCGGGCGATCGCTCCTCGTGGGGCGCGTTCGACATGCTGGCCGAGCGCTCGCTCGCCGTCCGCCACCAGCTGGCGGAGCAAGCCGCGGCGCGCCAGGGCGCGAGCGGCATCGACAAGATCGTCGGCGACTTCTACGCCACCGGCATGGACCAGGCGAAGATCGACGCGCAGGGCATCGCGCCGCTGCAGCCCCGCCTCGACGCGATCGCGGCGATCGCCGACCAGGCCGCCCTCGCCGACTACCTGCGCGCCTCCGCCGCGAAGGGCGAGAACGTCCTGTTCGACTTCGGCCCCGAGGCCGACTTCAAGAACTCGTCGATGAACATCGCCTACGCCACGCAGGGCGGCCTCGGCCTTCCCGACCGCGGCTACTACTTCGACGCGGACAAGAAGGACAAGCTCGAGGCCTATCGCAGGCACGTCGCGAAGGTCCTGGAGCTGTCGGGCACCGCCGCCGCGGACGCCGCGAAGCAGGCCGACGCCGTCGTCGCCTTCGAGACGCGCCTCGCCAGGGCGTCGAAGTCGAGCGAGGAGCTCTCGCGCGACGTGTCGCTCTACTACAACCCGGTGTCGCCCGCCGACGCCGACAGGCTGACGCCGAACTTCCCGTGGACGAAGTTCTTCGAGTCGCAGGGCATCGCGACGCCGGCGACGTTCTCGCTGGCGATGCCCGCGTTCCACCAGGAAGTGAGCGCGATGCTCGCGGCCGTGCCGCTCGACGACTGGAAGTCGTACCTGCGCTTCCATACCGTCGACGATGCGTCGCCTTTCCTCGCCGACGCCTTCGCGCAGGAGAACTACGAGTTCTACGGCAAGGCGATGCGCGGCCAGAAGGAGCAGAAGGCGCGCTGGAAGCGCGTGCTCGGCGCGATCGAGGAGAACGCCGGCGAGGCCTTCGGCCAGATGTACGTCGACGTGGCCTTCCCCGCCGACTCCAAGGCGCGGATGGAGCAGCTGGTGCAGAACCTGCGCACCGCGCTCAAGGCGCGCATCGAGAAGCTCGACTGGATGAGCGACGAGACCAAGGCGAAGGCGATCGCCAAGTGGGAGAGCTTCACCCCGAAGATCGGCTACCCCGACAAGTGGCGCGACTGGTCCGGCCTGTCGACGTCGCGCGACAGCTACATCGGCAACGTCCTCGCCGCGAACGAGTTCAACTACAAGTGGCAGCTCGGCAAGATCGGCAAGCCGGTCGACAAGACCGAGTGGACGATGAGCCCGCAGACGGTCAACGCCTACTACAACCCGCTGCAGAACGAGATCGTGTTCCCCGCGGCGATCCTGCAGCCGCCGTTCTTCGACCCGAAGGCCGACGACGCCCTCAACTACGGCGGCATCGGCGCGGTGATCGGCCACGAGATGACGCACGGCTACGACGACCAGGGCAGCCGCTTCGGCCCGACCGGCAACTTCGAGAACTGGTGGACCGACGCCGACGCCAAGGGCTTCATGGCCCGCACCGACAAGCTCGTGCAGCAGTTCAGCGGCTACGAGGCGCTGCCGGGCTTGAAGGTGAACGGCAAGCTGACCCTGGGCGAGAACATCGCCGACCTCGGCGGCCTGGCCACGGCCTACGATGCGATGAAGATGGCGGCCGGCGACACCCCGGACCCGATGATCGACGGGCTGAGCCGCGACCAGCGCTTCTTCATCAACTGGGAAACGGTGTGGCGCGACAAGATGGCGCCCGACTACCTCAAGGTGATCGTGAACACCAATCCGCACGCCCCCGGCGAGTTCCGCGCGATCGGCGCGCCCTCGAACCTGCCGGCCTTCGCGGCGGCGTTCCAGTGCAAGGCGGGCGACGCCATGGTGCGGGCGGACGACAAGCGCGTCGTCATCTGGTAGCGCCGCGCGACCGTCCCGCGCTGCATGGAAGGCCCGGCTCCCGCCGGGCCTTTCCTTTTTCGCGAAACGCGGCGCCGTTCACGGTATCCGCGCAACCCGTTGCTACACTCGCCGGGCCCTTCCAACGGACCTTCCGGAATGCCGAAACTGCGTGCGCTCGCGCTCTCCATCGGATTCGCCGCCGCGGCGGCGCTGCTCGCATCCCCGCAAGCCGGCGCCGCGAAGAAGAAGGCCGCGCCGAAGAAGCCCGCGATCGCACCCGCCTGCCAGGACTTCTACGGCCAGGCCAACGCGGATTGGCTCAAGGCCAACCTGTTGATATCCGGCAGCGGCATGCAGTCGGCGTTCGCCCAGCTCGCGGAACGCGCGCACCAGCAGCAGGTCGACCTGCTCGACGAGGACATGCGCAGCGCGCAGGGCGGCGTCGCCAAGCTGCTGGGCGATTTCTGGGCGAGCGGCCTGGACGAAGCGGCGGTGGAACGCGACGGCGCCACCCCGATCGCGCCCCTGCTCTCGCGCATCGATTCGATCCGCCGCACGAAGGACGTGCCCGCCGCGATCGCGGCCCTGCACCAGGTCGGGATCCCGGTGCTGTTCAACTTCGGCCCGGACGTGGACCTCGACGACCTCGACCGCCACCTCGGCTATTTCAGCCAGGGCGGGCTCGGCCTGCCTGACCCGGCGTACTACACGCGCACCGACGCGGACGCGAAGGCGCTGTTCGACCGCTACCGCGACTACGTGGGCAAGCTGCTCACGCTCGCCGGCAGCAAGCCGCAGCAGCTGCAGGCCGACGTGCAGGCCGTCATCGACCTCGAGACCCGCATCGCCCAGGCCTCGCGCCCGCTGACGCTGCTGCGCGATCCGCGCGACAACTACGCGCCGCTGGCGGTGGCGGGCCTCGACCGGCAATTCCGCAACCTGCAGCTGCAGGCGTTCCTGCAGGCGCAGGGCGTGGCCGACGACAGCGTTTCGCTGGCCGACCCGCGCCTGTTCGCGCAGCTCGACGCGCTGGTCGCCGGCCTGAAGCCGGCGCAGTGGAAAGCCTACCTGCGCTACCAGGTCGCCGCGGCGATGGCGCCCTACCTGTCGAAGGCCTGGCGCGACGTGGACTTCGCCTTCCGCGGCGCGGTCCTGCGCGGCGACACCGCGCCGCCGCCGCGCCGCGAGCAGGTGCTGGCGGCGATGAACCTCGCGGCCGGCCCGATGCTCGGCCACGAGTACGCCGGACGCTACCTGCCCGCCGACAGTCGCGCGCGAGCGCAGGAGATCGCGGTGCAGGTGCGGGACGCGCTCGGCCGCGGCATCGAGCGCGCCGCGTGGATGTCGCCGGCGACGCGCGAGCAGGCGAAGGCCAAGCTGGCGCAGCTCAAGATCGAGATCGGCGTGCCCGCGCGCGACCTCGATTACACCGTGCAGCCGATGGGACGCGGCAGCTTCGGCGGCAACATGCTGATCGCCTCGACCTGGCGCCATCGCGAGGAGATGAAGCGCATCGGCCGCGGCAACGCCGACCGGCGCTGGCCGGTGCTGCCGCAGCAGCCGGCGCTGGCCTACGACCCGGCGCAGAACCGCCTGATCGTGACCGCCGCGATGCTGCAGGCGCCGGTGCTGGACATGGCGCGCGACAACGCCGCCAACTACGGCGCATTCGGCGCCCTCGTCGGGCACGAGCTCACGCACGGCTTCGACGCGGCGGGCCGCAACATCGATGCGACCGGCAAGGTGCGCGACTGGTGGACGCCGGCCGACGCCGCCGCGTGGGACGCCGTGCTCTCCGCCCTGTCCGTGCAGTACGGCGCCTATCCGTGGCCCGGGGTTCCCGGCACCTTCGTGGCCGGCGGGCAGACGCGCGCGGAGAACGCGGCCGACCTCGGCGGCGTCGAGCTCGCGCTCGATGCGCTGCTCGCCGCGCAGCCGGGCGTCGCCGCGCCGGCGAAGCAGGCGTTCTACCAGGGATGGGCGCGCCTGTGGCCGCAGCAGATGTCGGTGGACGTCGCGCAACGCCTCGCCGCCACGGACGTGCATGCGCCCGGGCAGTGGCGGGCGAACGGTCCGCTCGCGAACGACCCCGGCTTCGGTTCGGCGTTTTCCTGCAAGCCCGGCACGCCGATGCAGCGCGCCGCGCCCCAGCAGGTCAAGGTCTGGCGGTAGAGCCGACCATGGGTCGGCTGATTCCGGGTGGGCCGACCATGGGTCGGCTCTACGATCAGCGGACGATGCGCGGGCGCTGCGGGCCGCCGCGTCCGAACGGCGGCTGCCCGCGCCAGTAGCGGATCAGCAGCCAGCCGAACAGCATGCCGCCCAGGTGCGCGAAGTGCGCGACGCCGGGCTGCAGGCCGGTGAAGCCGAGCAGCAGCTCGATCGCGCCATAGACGATCACCAGCGTGCGCGCCCGCATCGGGATCGGCGGGATGAGCAGCATCACGCGCTGGTTCGGGAACAGCATGCCGTAGGCGAGCAGCAGGCCGAACACGCCGCCCGACGCGCCCACCGTCGGGTACGCACCGCCGCCCTGCGCCACGGCCCAGGAGCCCACCGCCAGCTGGCACAGGCCCGCGCCGACGACGCAGGCGAAGAAGTAGGCGAGGAAGCGGCGCTGTCCCCAGGTGTACTCGAGCGGCGCGCCGAACATCAGCAGCGCGAGCATGTTGAAGCCGACGTGCGCGAAGCTGCCGTGCAGGAACGCGTAGGTCACCAGCTGCCACGGCAGGAACAGCGTGGATGCGCCGAACGGGCTCGCGTCGCCGCCCAGCGGCCACAGCATGAACGCCGCGAACGCAGGGTCGCCGACCAGCTGCTGCAGCAGGAACACGACGCCGTTGGCGATCAGCAGCGCCTTGGTGACGGGGGGGATATTGGAAAACATCGTGCGCCAATGATACCGGCCGGGCGGTCAGCGCGGCGCCCAGACCTCGGCGTCCATGTCGAAGCCGGCGGCGGCTGCCAGCCGCACGCGCCCCTTGTCCACCTTCACGCCTTCGGCCGTCAGCCGGCGGGCCTGCTCGCGGTGGCCCTTCGAGCCGGCGGGGAACGCGATGCGGCCATCCGCCCGCAACACGCGGTGCCACGGCAGGGCGGGATCGGTGTTGCCGGCGAGGACCTTCGCCGCCAGCCGCGCCCGGCCCGGCAGCCCGGCGCGGCGCGCGACCTCGCCGTAGGCGGCCACCTGGCCGCGCGGGATCGCCCGCACGGCCGCGAGGATGCGTTGTTCCGGCGAATCGCCCGCCGTCAGGTCCACCCCATCCACTCGCACAGCTTCAGCATCGCGTAGGCGATGCCGCCGGCGGCCGGGATGGTGAGGATCCAGGCCCAGACGATGCGCTCGATCACCGTCAGCTTCAGCGCGCGCGGGTTCTTGGCGTAGCCCACGCCCATGATCGCGGTGGAGATGCTGTGCGTGGTCGAGACCGGCATGCCGAAATGCGCCGCCAGGGTCAGGATCGTCGCCGACGCGCTTTCGGCGGCGAAGCCGTGGATCGGATGCAGCTTCACCATCTTGTGGCCCATCGTCTTGATGATGCGCCAGCCGCCCGCGGCGGTGCCGGCGGCCATCACCAGGGCGCAGGTCGCGATGATCCAGCTGTCGATGTCGGTCTCGCCGCCATCCGGATGCATGAAGGCCAGCCACGGCGGCAGCTGGTCGAGCGCGCCGGAGGCCTGCGCGGCGAAGATCGCCAGGGCGATGATGCCCATCGTCTTCTGCGCATCGTTGGTGCCGTGGGCGAAGCCCATGTAGGCCGCGGACACCAGCTGCGCCTTGCCGAAGAACGCGTTCACCCAGCGCGGCCGCGCCAGCCGCGCCAGCGGGCCGCCGGCGCGCGCCATCGCGGCGATGATCGCCCACAGCAGCACCATGATCAGCACGCCGAGCAGGAACCCGGCGATCGGCGAGCTGATCATCGGCACGAAGACCTTCCACAGCAGGCCCTTGTTCTTCGTCCAGTCGCCGACGTTCTGCGACCAGATCAGCGCATTCCAGTTGTTGTGCGCCGCGGCCAGCGCGGCGCCGCACAGGCCGCCGATCAGCGCATGCGAGGACGACGACGGCAGGCCGAGCCACCAGGTGATCAGGTTCCAGGTGATGCCGCCGCCCAGCGCGCACAGCAGCACCTGCGAGGTGACGGCGACCACGTTCGCGTCGACCAGCCCGGAGGAAATGGTCTTGGCGACCGCGGTGCCCATGAAGGCGCCGATCAGGTTCATCGTCGCCGCCAGGATCACCGCCTGCCCCGGCGACAGCACCTTGGTCGCGACCACGGTCGCGATCGAATTGGCGGTGTCGTGGAACCCGTTGATGAATTCGAACAGCAGGGCGGCGACCACCACCACCAGCACTATGGTCAGCATCGCGGCAGTCCCGGGCTCAGCTGTTCTTCAGCGCGATTTCGTAGGCCACGACGCCCGCCTCGCGGCAGCGGTCGATGGCCTTCTCGAGGATCTCGAAGAATTCCTTCAGCAGGAACATCTCGCCGGCGTCGAGGCGGCCGGAATAGATGTCGCGGTGCAGTTCGAGGATCAGGCGGTCGGCCTCGGTCTCGAGCACGCGCAGCTTGTCGTTGAGCTGCTTCATCGGCTCCAGGCGCAGGTGCCGCAGCTCCTTCACCATCTCCACCACGACCGCGGCCGCCTTCTCCAGCATGGCGGCGCGCGGCGCGAAGTCGATGCCTTCCAGGCGGTGCCGGGCGAGCGCGTAGCGGTCGGCGAAGCGCTCGACCTGCTTGGGGATCTTGTACAGGGCCGAGCCCAGGGCCTCGATGTCCTCGCGCTCGATCGGGGTGATGAAGCTGTCCACCAGGGCCTGGCTGATCTTGGCCGAGGCGTCGCGCTCGCGCTGGCGGGCCAGCTTGAAGGCATCCAGCGAGGGCTCGCGACCCGGCGCCTTCAGCATCTCGTACAGGGCCACGGTGCTCGCGTGGGCGGCGTCGGCCGCCTCGTCCAGCAGCGCGTAGAACTGCTTGCCTGCCCCGAAGATGGTCTGGAGGGAGAACATCGGCCTTGGCCCCGGTTGCGAAAGGATGACGAGGATATGGCCGGATTATGACGGTTCCGTGTCACAGCCGGGTCGCCGGGCCCCGCGGGGCCGGCTGCTATGATCCGGGCCGCCCGTCCCCCTCCCCCGGAACCGCGCTTGCTGCAGCTCCTGGTCGTCCTGGTCCTGATCCTGTGCAACGGCTTCTTCGCCATGTCGGAGATGGCCGTCCTCACCTCGCGCAAGAGCCGGTTGCGGCAGATGGCCGAGCGCAGCCGGCGCGCCCGCAAGGCCCTCTGGCTGGCCGAGCATCCGGAGGGGTTCCTGTCCGCGGTCCAGCTGTGGATCACCCTGCTGGGCCTGGTCGTGGGCTACTTCGGCGGCGAGTCGATGGGCGGCCGCCTGGCCGAGCCCTTGCGGGACATCGCATGGCTCGCGCCCTACGCCGAGCACATCGGGTTCGTGGCCGGCTTCGTGGTGATGCTGTTCCTGTTCGGGCTGGTCGGCGAACTGGTGCCCAAGCGCATCGGCACCCTGCGCCCCGAGGTGATCGCGACGGCGGTCGCCTACCCGATGGACTTCTTCGCCAAGGTCGCGAAGCCGCTGGTGGTGCTGCTGGCCGCCTGCACCCGGCTGACGATGCGCCTGCTGGGGCTGCACGACACCAGCGGCGGCGCCGTCACCGAGGAGGAGATCCGCATGCTGGTGGCCGAAGGCCACGAGCAGGGCGTGCTCGACGCCGACGAGCGCAACATGATGCAGCGCGTGATGCGCCTCGGCGACCGCACCGCCGACAGCCTGATGACGCCGCGCGTGCGCATCGCCTGGCTCGACGCGGCCGCCAGCCTCGAGGAGAACCTGGCGGCGATGCGCGAGACGCCCTACTCGCGTTATCCCGTGTACCGCGGCAGCGACTCCGACGTGCTCGGCGTGCTCGAGGTGAAGACGCTGCTGGACGAGCTCGACCAGCGCACGCCCAACCTGTTCGCGAACCTGCGCCCGGCCGTGTACGTCTCGGAATCGACGCACGCGCTCAAGCTGCTCGAGATCTTCCGCGAGGAACAGCAGTCGCTGGCGCTCGTGGTGGACGAGTACGGCGACGTCGCCGGCATGGTGACGCTCAACGACCTGATGGGCGCGGTCATCGGCCGCGTGCAGTCCGGCGAGGGCCACGACGCCGAAGCCCTGGTGGTCGAGCGCGAGGACGGTTCGCTGCTGGTGGACGGCTCGCTGCCGGTGGACGACCTGCGCGAGCTGATCGGCGGGGGCGGCCTGCCGGAAGAGGACGAGCACGATTACCACACGGCCGCCGGCATGGTGATCGCGCGCTTCAGCCGCATCCCGAACGCCGGCGAGCACTTCGACTGGGCAGGCTGGCGCATCGAGGTGGTCGACCTGGACGGGCCGCGCATCGACAAGCTGCTGATGCAGCGCCTACCCGACCTCGAAGGCGGCGGCGACGCCGATGAGTGACCGGCCCGGCGAAGGCCGCGGCCCCGCCCCCCGCGGCAGCGACGACGACGGCGACGACGGCCGCAACCTGCGCGCCCTGCTCGACGCGCTGGTCGCCGGCGAGCCGGGCGACACGCTGCGGCTGCGCGACCTGCTGGCGGGACTCGGACGGCGCTCGTTCGGGATGCTGCTGTTCGTCGCGACGCTGCCCGCCTTCATCCCGATTCCCATCGGCGGCGCGATCAGCGGGCCGCTGGTGGTGCTGATCGGGCTGCAACTGCTCGCCGGCCGGCGCGAGCCCTGGCTGCCGCGCTTCGCCGCCGAACGCGGCCCGCATCGCCACGCGCTGGCGCGCTTCGACCGCCTCGTCTCGCCATGGCTCGCGCGCCTGGAGCGCGTCGTGCGCCCGCGCCTGCCGGAACTGCTGCACCATCCTGCCGCCGCCGCGCTGACCGGGCTGCTGCTGGTGATGCTCGGCCTGCTGCTGTCGCTGCCGATCCCGTTCACCAACTACCTGTTCGGGATCCTGCTGCTCCTGTTCGCGCTGGCCTTGCTCGAGCGCGATGGCGCGCTCATGGCGGTCGCGTGGATCGCCGGCGGGGCCTGCGTGGGCGTGTTCGGCCTGCTGTCGGGCCACTTCGTCGCGATGGCCGCGCACGGCATCGACCTGCTGATCTAGCCCGTTGCCCGGTCGGCCAAAGAAAAACCCGGCCCCATGGGGAGCCGGGTGTTTCCGAATGCCGGAATGTCGTACCGGCCCTGCCTTGTGTCCGCGTGGCTTCCGTGCCGCGGCATCCTGCCCATGCGTCCCTGCCCTGCTTCCCTGCCGCAGGCCGGCCTTCAATCGCGTTGAGGTGGTACCCCGAATGGCCGCCTCTCGACGGCCCGCGTCCATGCCTGTGTCCGGGCGTTCTCTCCGGACGCCTTCGGTGCGGCGGGCCGTCCCTGCGAGCCGCCGTTGCCCCCGCAGCGGCCGAGTGGGCGGCGCGTTGCGACATCGGTCACATTACCGGCGCGGTTTCGCCGCTGTCAAACGCCGGAAACGGTGACAAGCGGTGTAACCGTTTCCGACATGGCGCCGGCGCGCATCGGCGAATCGCGTCGCTACCAGCAGGCGGCGACGTCGTTCGCGCCCTTCGTGCCCGTATTGTCGATCGAGAGCGTGCCGCACTTCGAATCGTCCTGGGACGCGTTCGGCACGGCCTGGATCGTGAACGTGTCCGTGTCCGGCGTTCCGTCGAACGCCACGGCGTAATGGTCGGTGACGTCCGCGTCGCAATCCGGGAGCACGGCGCCTTCATAGCTGAAGTTCTTGGTGTAGTAGCGCTCCATGAACTGGGCGCCGCTGGCCAGGCAGGCCTTGGCCGCGCCCCGCCGCGCCTTGACGGTCGCGAAGTCGTAGCTGGCGACCGCGATCGCGACGAGGATCGCCACGACGGTGACCGCCATCATCAACTCGATCAGGGTGAAGCCGGCCGCGTGCCTGCGGCCGGGGGCAACGGTCTTTCCACGCATCGTCAATCCCTCATGATTTCGCGCCACGAAATGCGGCGTGCAGACCCGCCCTGCGGATTCATCACCACGGAACCCAGCGTACCCTTCGAACCGCCGACCACGAGCAGCTTGTCGATCAGCGTCGGCAGGGTCGGCATGCCCACGCCCAGGTCGATCGAGCCGACGGGCACCACCGTGCCGTCGGCGGCGGTGACGACGTCGTCCCCGTCGACCTTGCCGTCGCCGTTGCTGTCGAAATACGCGCTGCCCAGGCTCGTGCCCGTGAACGGGTCGATCGCGTTGACGTAACCGGTGCCGCCCGCGTCGCAGGTGTTCTCCTGCGGCGGGATCATGCTCGCGAACAGCAGCACGGCGCCGCGGACGCGCGGATTGCTGACGACGCGCTCGCCTGCGGTCGGATTGTCGAGGTCGACGTACCAGCCGCGCTTCCCGGACGCGAGCGTGCTCGCGGACTCGAATCCGCGCACGTCGTTGCCGTCCTGCGTCTTCGCCACGATGATCGAGCGCTCGACCAGGTCGGTGCGGCCGCTGATCGCGCCTGCGTCGTCGATGAGGCCGTACATCGACTGCACGTCGTCGTTGCTGACGTCCGCGGAGGTCATGAAGCTGCCGGTGCCGGCGAACACCCAGATCTTGGAGGTCGCGGGGTCGCGCGCGATGGCGAGGCCGGCCGTGATCGGCTGCGCCTTGCCGCCCGCGTCCTTGGCCGTGAAGAAGGGCGAGCCGGAGAACGCGATGTTCCAGGTGCTGCTGTCGGTCGCGTGCAGGTCGAACTTCCAGATGTTGCCCTTCAGGTCGCCCGCGTACACGTAGTCGACGTCGCCGTCGCCGTCCGTGTCCGCGCCGCGCGGCGCCGACAGGCCGTTGTCGCTGCCGATGCCGGTATCGAGCTGGCGGATGACGCTGCCGTCCGCGAGGTTGAGGATGAACAGCACCGCATGGCCGTTGGGGCTGTTGATGCCGTTGCTGACGATGGCGGCCTGGATCTTGTCGCCGTCGGCATCGAGGGCGTTCAACGTGACCACCAGCGGTTCGCCCAGCACCTGGCCCATGTCGTTGCCGAGCGCGCTGCCGGTCTTGTCCCAGAGGACGCTGGCTGCGGAGAACGCCGCCGGCGTGGTGACGTCCAGCGAATAGATGCCGCGCCCGCCGCGGCCGAGCGTGCCGAGCAGGTAGTTCTTGCCCGGCGTCTGGCTAGTGCTGGAGACGACCACCGGGCCGTCGACGAAATACTGGTGGTTCGGGCTGTACTGCGGGTCGCTGAGGTTGCCCAGCTGGCCGAAGTCCAGGCCGGCCGGCACGTAGGCGAACAGCTCGGCGCCGGTCAGCGCGTTGAAGCCGTGGAGCATGCCGTCGTTGGCGCCGACGTAGATCGTCTCGCTCTCCTTCACGTACATCGGCGAGGAGTTCGCGATGTCGCCGAGCAGCGAGTCGCGGTCGCGCAGTTTGCCACCGTTCGCGATTTCCAGCGCGCGGGAACCGGAGAGGTACGCCGCGTTCTGGTCGCCGGTGGTGGCGCCGCCGCTGATGTCCGGGCGCGACGGCTTGGCCAGCGCGGTGGACTGCGCCGACGTCGGGAACGTGGTGCCGTTGGTGCCGGACCAGGTGAAGACCTTGCGCGTCCCGTACGCCGGGATGTGCTGGGACGCCTTCCACGCGGCATCCGGCACGCCGTCGCCGTCGGCGTCGACCGTCGAGATGCCGGCCGCGCTCACTTCGTACGCGGCGAGTTCGCCGGTCCACTTGCCCGACACGTAGCTCGCCTGGTACACGCGGGTGTCGGTCTGGAACGAGGTGCTGTTCGCGGTCACGTTGGACGCGGAGCCCAGGCGTTGCGCGACGGTGGCGAGCGCGTCGATCAGGCCCTGCACGAATTCGGCCGGGTTGGTCGCGGTGACGAAGTTGCCGTGGCCGTTGACGGAGGCGTGCCAGAGGTCGTCGATGCGGTCGAGGTCCTCGGTGTCGGTCGGATCCGGCCAGTTCTTGCTGCCGTTGGTGATCGACTGCAGGTCCGTCTTCGGGTTGAGGCGGCCCTGCTGGCCGATGGAGACGCCGAAGGTCACCATGTGCTGCCAGAACGCGGGGTCCGCGGTCGATGTCGGCACGTCGTTGGCGAGCGCGGTGACGAGGTCGCGCTTCCAGAAGTAGTTGGCGACGTCGGCGAGCGTGTTGCCCTTCGAGAAAAGCGTGTTGCCCGACTTGAAGTTGTCCTTGTACGGCGTGACCGGCTTGTACTGCAGGCTGGACTTGCCGTCCTCGGAGACGATCACGGCGCCATCGGTCGCGTCGGCGTCGCCGACGGCGCTGTAGCCCTGCGTACTGTTCCAGTAACCGTCGGTGGTGAGGATCGCGAAGTTCTGGCGGCAGCTCAGTTGCGAATCGCCCGTGCCCGGCCCCCATGGCCCGTTCGTCCCGGTGTCCTCGAAGTAGCGTCCCGCGCGCTGCAACGCGCCCTGCAGGGGCGTGCCGTTGTAGCCGCGCGCGCCCTGCAGCTGGGTGAACCAGTTGCTGCGGTTGGTGCCGCGGAACAGGCCGCCGTCCGAGCCGACCGGCACCTTGTACGCCGGGCTCGCGGAGGTCGAGACCGAACTGGTGAAGTAGCCGGAAGTCGTGCTGTCGCGGTTCCAGATGGAGTCGTAGCCGACGCGGATGCTGGAGCCGAGCTGGCCGAAGGCCTCGCTGGCGCCGGATTTCGCGACCTTGATGCGGCTGCGATGGTAGGAGAACCAGGTCGCGTAGTTGGTCTGCTCGTCGGCCTCGGACCGGCCGGTCGGCGTGGTGAAGCTGCAGTTGCGCCAGCCGTTGCCGGACGTGCTCGTGCTGCAGCCGGCGTTGGCGACGCCGGTGCGCGTGTCGGTGCCCGAGATCGAGGCGGTGATCGAGACGTTGCTGTAGTTGCTGGCGGCGAGCAGCCGGATCTCGTAGGTGCCGGCCGCGGGCGAGTTCTTGGAGCAGCTGCGGTTGTTGCCGTTCTGGGTGTTGGAGCATTGCAGCGAGCCGCCGCGGTACACGTAGATGTCGGAATCGCCCGAGCCGCCGGAAGTGGCGACCTGGAGGGTGTCGACGCCGGAGGGGACGTCCACGGTCCAGCTCAGGTAGTTCGGGCTGTCGTTCGTCCGGCGCGCGAGCCCGGAGGCCGACAGCAGGGTCGCGTCCAGCGACAGCGGGCCCAGGTATTCGCTTCGCACCACGCGAGGCCCCGACACGCCGTCCCCCGAGACCTCCATGATCTGGTAGCGGTAGAAGTTGCTGGAACTCGTGTAGTTGGTGGCGCCGGCCTTGGGCACGTAGAACGTCTGCGTGCCACCGCAGACCTGGCGGTTGTTGCTGCCGTTGCGATCCACGTTGCGGCAGCTGGAGCTGTCGGACAGGTCGATGGTGCCGCTGGCAAGGCTCAGGTCGGCGTAGGCGGAGGTGAACGAGGTGCCGCCCGTCATGCGCGATCCGCTCGCCCCCATCCACGGGAGGTAGTTCTGCGCGGGGTTGTAGTAGATGGTGTTGTTGACGTACGACTTGTCGCTGACCGTGTCGGCGAGGCCGCTGCTCGACTCGTCGTCGGGCATCTTCTCGAACACCATCGAGCCCGAATCGTCGAGGATGAACATGACGTTGGCGGGCGGATACGCGGTACCGGTCTGCAGCGGCAGGTTCGGGATCGTCACCGCGTGGACCGGGGCGCCGGCCAGCGTGGCGAGGAAGGTCGCCATGAACGGCAACAGGCGCTGGAAGCGCGTGGGCGGTCGGTTCGTTCGCTTGTTCATGGCGGCTCGCCTCATGGCACCACGTAGGTCGACTGCAGGGTCACGTCGGCCCGGTCGGCCGCGGAACTCCTGGCGGTGATGCGGTAGATCGTCTCGTCGCCCGTGCACGTCGCATCGGGCGACACGTCGAGGTCGGTGGTGCAACTGCCGGTCGCGGGCAGGCCGGTCTGCAGCAGTTCCACCATGTACCTGGGCTGGCCCCCGACGTTCTCGACCGCGGTCGCGGCCTCGCGTGAATTCGCCTCCCAGTCGTCGTCGCCCCAGCGCGCGTTGTCCGCGGCGACGGTGGGATCCGGGACGCCGCAATAGCCCTGCCATTCGTCGCTGCCGCAGGTGCCGGCCGCGGGGAAGCCCGCCTTGTTGCGGGGATTTTCCGCCGCCTCGGCCTCGCCCTCGCGCAGCGCCGCTTCGGCGGCCTGGAAGGCCAGGCTGCGATCGGTGACGCTGGCGCTCATCCGCTGCTCGAGCACGGTGCCGCGCATCGCCGCGAGGGCGAGCAGCGTGATCACCACGAGGAGCACCAGCACGACCGCCAGCGCGACACCCCGCTGCGTGCGCATCGGGGTCGGGCGCGCCCGGCGGGGAAGCGGGAGAAGAAGGCTCATAGCGCGCGATTCCTCACAGTGACCACGTGCTCCAGCGTCCTTTCGATCGGATCGCCGTCCACCCGGTCGGTGCCCGACATCCGGAGCTGGATCCGCACGGCCACCACCTTGCTCCAGTCCGCGACGGATGCCGCGGCCACGTAACTGTCGCCGCCGTCGACCAGGTACGCGAGGTCGAGCCCAGTGGCGTCGGCGACGATCTCGTCCTCGGCCAGCGACAACGCCCCGGCCGTGTTGACCAGGCGGGTGCGGAACAGCGACTTGCCGCCCCGGGCGTTGTCGCCGATGTACCAGCGCACCGGCTGCACGACCGACACGAGCCCGTTCTTCTGCGGCACCTGCGGCGGCAAGGGGATGAAGATATTCGGGTCGGACATGCTGTTGCCCGGCGATCCGGTCTCGGAGATGTTGATGGTGGTGCCGGACGCGCTGGTGGCCTGGAAGATCGCGCCTTCGGGGCTGCGCTTGTCTTCAGTCGTCGCGTCGTAGTAGCCGAAGTCGCAGACCATCAGCAGGTCGCCGGCCGCGATGCCGTCGACGTTGTTGACTGCCAGGTCCAGCGGCAGGCTGCCGTCGGCGGGCGTCGCGGTGACCACGGTGGGGATGACCGCGGGCGGCAGGGCCGCGATCAGCTGCAGGGCATCACCGTCGGCGTTGGAGTAGCCCAGGAAACTGGTGTTGGCCCACTCTTCAGTTGGATTGGCGCCGGCGCCGTGCGCAGTCCACCACTCGGTGGAGTCGACGATGTTGTTCAGGTCCGTCTCGTTCGAACACGGGATCATGCCGGCCGCGCGGATGTCGCGGGCCATGAATTCGAACGCGGTGCGGGCGTTCTCCTGCAGGCGCCCGATGCTTTCGGTGGCCAGGTAGGTCTGGCGGTTGCTCAGGAACACGGCCATCGCCGCGCCCGCGACGATCAGCCCGAGCACGAGCGAGACCATCAGCTCCACGAGGGTCACGCCGCGCGCGGCGCCGCGGGCCGGGCCGGCCTGTCGGATGCGCGCGCTCATAGCCGGGTCACCGTTTCCATCTTCTCGGTGGCCTCGCCGCCGGCTCGGGTGTCGTCCCATTGCACGATGATCTTGCAGGTCTCGCCGCCGCAACCGACGATCTGGCCGCAGGCCGTCGGCCCCATCCCTGCGTGGATCGCGTTGATCCAGTCGCGCTGGTCGCGGGTGACGAGGTTGGTGCCGGTCGGCGCGTTGCAGGTCATCGCCGCCAGGTCGTAGCCGCCGTTGGCGGCCACCTGGTAGTTCGCGCGCATCCGCTCGAGGATGGCGTAGGTCGCGATCGCCGCGTCGCTGCGTTCCGACGCGCTCTGGCTGTTGCGCAGCGTCGTCGCCTGCATCGCGGCGATGCCGAGCAGGCCGAACGCCAGGATCGCGACCGCGACCAGGACCTCGATCAGTCCCACGCCCGCGGCGGCGCGGGCACGGGGACCATGCGTGTCAGCTGCAAGCCGCATCGTGCGTCTCCGGGGTGCGGACCATGGTGCCGCCGGTGGTGATCTCCAGGCAGCGCACGTTGGTCGTGGGCCGCGTCGTGTCGATGCGCAACCGGACGCGGCCCGCGGTCACGAGCGTGCCCGCGCTGTCGCGCGCCAGGCCGTCGGATCGGTAGGAGACGAACGTGTCGCCGCCGATCTCAAGGTTGCCGGGCAGGCTGGCGTTGCGGAGCAGCGTGTCGCCGACCTTGTCGAAGTCGCCGTCGGCATTCGCATCCACGAAAGTGATGAAGCCGTCGATGTCCGCGGTGGCGCAGGTCGCATCGATGCCGGCGTTGGCGTTGGCGCTGGCACAGACGGCCACGCGCCGGTTGCGGCGGATCGCTTCCATCCGCGCGGTCTGCAGGCTCGCCACCAGCTCGTTGGCGGCGCCGGCGAGGCGGTTGCCGTTGACCAGCGACTGGAACCCGGGCACCGCCGCGGCCACGACGATGGCGGCCACGGCCAGCGTGACCATCAATTCCACCATCGTGAATCCGCGCGCTCGCGCCCGCATGGCGTTCCTCCCCGTCCGTGGCCCAATGTCGGCCGGCGACACCCCCTCGGGCAAGCCCGTCGGCGACGAACGGCGCGTCGGACGGGACAGGCGCGTCACGGGCGTGACGCCCGTCACGTCGCCGGCGCGGCGCCAAGGGGGCGCGAACGCGGAGGTCAGCCGGGCATCGACCGGCCCGGCGTCAGGCGACGATCTCGTAGCAGGGCTTGTACTCGCCGGCGATCTTCATGCGCCGCTGCTCGACGAAGGCGCGCAGCAGCGCATCAAGCGCCTGCATCATGTCGCGGTCGCCGTGGATCTGGTACGGGCCCAGTTCCTCGACGCGGCGCATGCCCTCTTCCTTGACGTTGCCGGCGACGATGCCGGAGAACGCGCGCCGCAGGTCCGCAGCGAGTTCGTGCGGCTTGCGCCCGTGGTGCAGGTCCAGCGCCGCCATGGCTTCGTGCGTGGGGACGAAGGGTTGCTGGAACGCCAGCGGGATGTCGAGCGACCAGTTGAAGAAGAACGAGTCCTTCTGCTCGATGCGGTACCTGCGGACCTTGTCGATGCCGTCGGCCATCGCCCGCGCGACCTCCGCCGGGTCGCCGATGACGATGCGGTAGCGCGCGGCGGCCGCGTCGCCGAGGGTGAGCCGGATGAACGCGTCGATCTGCTCGAAGTACGGCGCCGCCGCGGTCGGCCCGGTGAGCACCAGCGGGAACGGCAGCTTCGCGTTCTCCTCGCGCAGCAGGATGCCCAGCAGGTACAGGATCTCCTCGGCCGTGCCGACGCCGCCCGCGAAGACGATGATGCCGTGGCCCAGGCGCACGAACGCCTCGAGGCGCTTCTCGATGTCCGGCATGATCACCAGGTGGTTCACGATCGGGTTCGGCGATTCCGCCGCGATGATGCCCGGCTCGGTGATGCCGATGTAGCGGCTGTGGCGGCGGCGCTGCTTGGCGTGCGCGATCGTCGCGCCCTTCATCGGGCCCTTCATCGCGCCGGGCCCGCAGCCCGTGCAGATGTCGAGGCCGCGCAGCCCGAGCTGGTAGCCGACGTCCTTGGTGTACATGTATTCGTCGCGGCTGATCGAGTGGCCGCCCCAGCACACGACGAGGTTGGGGTCCGACGGCTGCAGCACGCGCGCGTTGCGCAGCAGGCGGAACACCGCGTCGCTGATGCCGGCGGACGTGTCGAGCTCGCTCTCGTATTCGGGCGCGAGCTCGATCGCCGTGTACACGAGGTCGCGCACGACCGCCGCGAGCAGCTCGGCGACGCCGCGGATGATCTGCCCGTCGACGAAGGCCATCGCCGGCGCGTTGAGCAGGTCCAGGCGCAGGCCGCGGTCGAGCTGGTGCACCTGGATGTCGAAATCGGGATAGAGCTCGCGCGCCGCGCGCGGATCGTCGGACGTGCTGCCGGTGGTGAGCACGGCCAGCGCGCAGCGCCGCAGCAGCTCGTGCATGCCGCCCGCGGAGGCGTCGCGAAGGCGCTGCACCTCCTCGCGCGAAAGCACGTCGAGGCCGCCGCGCGGGAAGATGCTGGCGTCGACGGTGGGCAGCTTGGGGGTCACTGGCGTGGCGGGGGCTGGGATGGCGCCGTGCGGCGCATGGCTGTCGTCGTTCATAGGCCGCCGAGTCTACTCCAGCCCCGCCGACGACCCGGCGCCGGGCGCGAAAAAAAAGACGGCCGGGTCGCCCCGGCCGTCCTTCGCAGCGCCGATCCTCGCGGATCAGAACTCGTACTTGAAGCCCACCTGCAGCGACCACTGCGAGATGCCCTGGTCGAAGCCGTCGGCGTCGCCGTTGGCCACGGTGATGTTGTCGCCCCAGCGGCTGCCCTTCGAACGGAAGGAACCGTCGTTGTTGAACGAGGAATCGCGGTAGCTGTAGACGTACTTGTGGGTCACCGGGTCGATGCCGACCAGGGTCGCCGCGCGGCTGTCGGCGAAGAAGCCGTAGTCCATCACGTCGCCCCACTTCTTGTTGAGCAGGTTGCCGACGTTCTGGATGTCCACCCAGAGCTGCGACTTGTGGCCCTTGAAGAAGCCCGGGAGCTCCTGGCTCAGGCGCAGGTCGAAGGTGTTGACCCAGCCCGCGCGGAAGGCGTTGGCCGGCGCGTAGGTGCCCGCGTAGCGCGACAGGAGCGCGTTGCTGTCGATCCACTCGAAGAACGAGGCTTCCATCGCCGCGTCGGCGACGTACTTGCCGCCCACGATCGTGCCGAACAGCACGTCGCCCTTGCCCGACGGCACGTAGAACAGGTCGTTCGCGGTGCGGGTGTCGCCGTTCGCGTCGTTGGAGTACACGAAGCTGTACGGGCGGCCGCTGCGGCCCTCGTAGACCAGGCCCACGTGGGTGTTGTAGTCGCCGAAGAGCTTGTGGTTCCAGTCGAGCGAGCCGCTGATCCGGTCCTTGATCTCGTAGCGCGCGGTCCGGGTGACGTCTTCGCCGCTGTTGAACGAGTACTGGTAGGTGTAGCCGGAGCTCGCCGTCGAGCTGGTCAGCGACCCGACCTCGGTGGCATTGGTGTAGGTGTAGCCCAGGCTCCAGGACCAGTCGCTGTCCGTGCTCCACGGCTTGGTCAGCGAGACCGTCAGCTGCTGGCTCTCGCCCTTGTCCGTGTTGTTGATCAGGTACACGTTGTTGTAGGCGGCGTTGCGGCCGAAGCGCTGGGTGCCGCTGCTGAACAGCGTGACGTTCGGGTTGTAGTACAGCTGGCGGCCGTCCGGACCGGCGAAGCCCGGGCCCAGGTTCAGCGCCTGGTAGTACAGGCCGGTCTTGGTGTCGGTCAGCAGCACTTCCGCCGAGAACACGGTGTCCATCCAGCCGGTCTCGGTCTCGAACGCCAGGTTGGCCTTCCAGATCGACGGCAGGTCGAAGTCCTTGCCAGTGAGCGACAGGTCATAGACGGTCGAACCGGCGCCGGTCGGCTGGTTCTGGTTGTTGCCGTCCGGGCTGAACGGCAGCGCCGGGAACAGCACGCCGGCGCAGCTGCCGGTGCCGACATGCGCGTCGGGGTGCTGGTCGCAGGCGTTGCGCAGCTGCTGCGTGTACGCCACGTAGTTGTGGTAGGCGGCGTTCGCGTAGCTGTTGCTCAGCCACACCTGCGGGGCGTCGCCCTGGAACAGGCCGATGCCGCCGCGCAGCTGCATCTGGCGGTCGGTGTCGAAGGTGTAGTTGAAGCCGAAGCGCGGCTGGATCAGGAAGCTGCCGCTGAACACCTTGCTGTTGTCGTAGCCGGAGGTGCCGGTCGTCGCCCAGACCACGCTCTCCACGCCGTCGACGTGCGGCGGCGCGTGGTCGACGCTCGGCTTGTCGGCGCGCAGGCCCAGGGTCAGGGTCAGGTTGCTGTTGACGTACCAGGTGTCCTGCAGGAACAGGCCGAGGTTGCGGTTGTGGTACGCGGCGGCGATGGAGTTCGGCGAGGTCTCGGCGTTCCAGTCGTAGCGGCTCCACTTGCCGGCCGCGAAGTTGTCGAGGCCGAAGAACTGGTAGACGCCGAACGAGTTGCGGCCGAAGTAGTTGTAGATCTCGTTGTCGCTCCACTGGGCGCCGAACTTCAGGTCGTGGTCGCCCATGGTGAGGGTGCCCGCGCCGTAGAAGTCCCAGGTCTTCGTGCTGAGGATGTTGTTCTGGGAGTTCGCTTCGGTGCCGAGGTACAGGATGTCGCCGGACGGCGCGTTCTCGTTGCCGCCGAAGTAGATCGCGATGCTGGGCGCGTTGGTCGGGATCTCGCGGACCGCCGAGTAGTCGCGGAAGGACGCCTTGAACTCGGTGGAGAAGTTCTCGGTCCAGTCGCTGAACAGCTGGCCGACGTAGCTCTCGACCGACTTGGCGTGCTGGTACCAGTAGGAGCTCAGCGACACGGTGCTCGAGCCGATGCCGTTGATGCGCAGCTTGCTCTGGTCGAGCTTGCTGTAGCGGAAGCTGGCGCGCTGCGCATCGCTGATGTTCCAGTCGAGCTTCAGCGCGTACTCTTCGAGGTTGGTGTCGCCGTTGCTCTCCAGCGAGCCGGCGTCGATGCCGTAGCCCGCGGCGATCTGCTGCGCGCGCGCGACGTCGGCCATGGTCACGCCGTTGTCGCCGAGCGGGGTGGTGCTGAGGTCGAAGCCGGGCGCCTTCTGCTCGAACTTCTCGTAGTTGGCGAAGAAGAACAGGCGATCCTTGAGGATCGGGCCGCCGAAGGTGGCGCCGTAGGTCTGTTCCTTGGTGAAGCCGTTGAACTCGTCGCCGAACGGGTTCTTGCCGAACCAGTCGCCGTCGCGGAAGGTGCCGTAGACCGAGCCGTGGAACTCGTTGGTGCCCGACTTGGTCACCGCGTTGACGTTGGCGCCCGCGGCGCCGGCGATGGTGACGTCGTAGTTCGACAGGTTGACGTCGATCGCCTCGATCGCTTCCAGCGAGACCGGCTGGCGGCGGGTCGGCATGTTGTTGCCTTCCAGGCCGAAGGTGTCGCTCGCGGAGACGCCGTCGATGCTGATCGAGTTGAAGCGCGGGTTCTGGCCGCCGGCCGACATCGAGCCGGAGGCGCGGTCGATGAAGGCGACGCGCGGATCCAGGCGCATGTAGTCCTGGATGTTGCCGTTCACCGACGGCAGCGCCTCGATGGTGTGCTGGTCGACGCTGGTGCCCGAGCCCATCTTGGTCGAGCTGAAGACGCTCGAACCGCCGGAGACGCCGACGACCGAGACGGTGCCCAGCGTGGTGACGTCGGCCTGCAGCGCGGCGTTGACGGTGCTGGTCTTGTTGAGGTCGAGGTAGATGCCGGTCTCGGTGTCGGCGCCCGCGCCGGCCTTCATGACCGTGATCGTGTACGGACCGCCCACGCGCAGGCCGCGCGCGGCGTAGCGGCCGTTCGCATCGGTGGTGACGCGGCTGATCGTGCCGGACTCGACGTGGGTGATGGTCACTTCCGCGCCAGCGACGGGCTGGCCGTCGGTACCGGTCACGGTGCCGCCGACGCCGGCGGACGTGCTCTGCGCGAACACGGGAGCGGCGGCCAGCGCGGCCACCAGGGCGAGCGACAGCTTCGACAGCCGTGCACGATTGCGATGGGTCATCTCGGTTACCTCAGATGAAATGGTGAAAGAGGAAGGTCAGGTACGGCGGACGGCGAGAGCCGACCGTCCGCTGGATGCGCGGCGCCGGCTGTGTTTTCGGGTATTCCCCCGGCCCATGCGCAGCCGCATGGGGTTAACGTGAGTTTAACACGCTACCCCTCGCCCATGACAGGCAAAAGACAGCCCCCAGTGGCTGGAAACGGTTACCCCGCGACGCCCTGGCCCAGCCCCAGGTAGGTCGCCAGCCCGTCGAGGAACATCTGCACCGAAATGGCGACGATCACCATGCCCATGAGCCGCTCGATCGCGGTCAGGACACGGCCGCCGAGGATCTTGTAGAGGTAGGTCGCCGAGAACAGGATCGCGGCCGTCGCGACCCAGGCGATGAGCAGGGCCAGGCTCCACGCTCCCATCCGCCCGGGCTCCTGGCTGCCCATCAGCATGACCGCCGCCATGCCGGACGGGCCCGCCACCAGCGGGATCGCCATCGGCACGATGAATGGCTCGCCGCCGGGCAGTTCGCCCATCAGGCCTTCCGGCGGCGGGAAGATCATCCGCAGGCCGATCAGGAACAGGACGATGCCCCCGGCGATGGACACCGATTCCTGCCGCAGGTGCATCAGGTCGAGCGCGTAGCGGCCGAAATGCAGGAACACCATCAGCACGCCGAGCGCGATCAGCATCTCGCGCACCAGCACGACGCGCTGGCGGTGCGCGGGCATGCCGCGCAGCAGGCTGAGGAACACCGGGATGTTCCCGAGCGGGTCGAGGATGAGGAACAGCAGCAGCGCGGCGGAGGCGATCGTCACGGGCGCGGGGCCGCGCGGACGGGCGAGGCCGCGTCGGCGGCGACGAGGATCCGGCCGCGGTAAGGGCTGCCGGCCGGCGACAGCAGCTCGACGCAGGCACCCGCGTAGGCGGACGGGTCGCGCGCGTCGCGGTCCTGGTCGGCCAGGAAGGCCCGCCCGCGCAGCGTCGTCCGCATCGGGCCGGGCTGCAGGCCGCTGATGCGCGGTCCGTCCGCGCCGAGTTCGGCCTGCAGCATCCCGATGAGCGTCGCCAGGCCGTGCTGGGCGATGCCGTAGCCGCCCCAGAAGGCCTGCCCGGTCAGGGCCAGGTCGTCGATCGCGAACACCACGGCGGCGTCCCGCGCCTTCGACAGCAAGGGCAGGCAGGCCTGCGTCAGCCACCAGCGCGCCGTCAGTCCGACGTGCAGCGCGCGGGCGAAGTCGGCGGGATCGGTGTGCGCCAGCGGCGTCAGGCCTCGGAACTCGGCGGCGCAGTGCAGCAGGCCGTCGAGGCGCCCGGATTCGGTCTCGAGGCGCGCCCCGAGTTCCGCGTAGTCGTCGGGCGAGGCGCCTTCCAGGTCGAGCGGATACAGCAGCGGCTCCGGACCCTCGGCGGCGAGCGCGTCGTAGAGCCGGTTGAGCTTCGGCACCTTGCGGCCCAGCAGCACGACGGTGGCGCCGGCCCGCGCACAGGCCAGCGATGCGGCCGCGCCGAGCCCGCCGTGCGCGCCCGCCACGAGCACCACGCGGCCGGCGAGCGCCGCCGCAGGCTGCGCCGCCGGCGCGCCGTGGGACGCGGCCGCGCTCACGCCTTGTGCGCCTCCGCCAGCTGCACTTCCTTGAGCATGCGCGCCAGCTCGCCGGATTCCAGCAGCTCCAGGGTGATGTCGCAGCCGCCGATCAGCTCGCCGTTGATGAAGAGCTGGGGGAAGGTCGGCCAGTTCGAGTAGCGCGGCAGGTTGGCCCGGATCTCGGGCTCCTCGAGCACGTTGACGGTGTGCAGCCCGCTCGCGCCGGCCTGCTTCAGCGCCTGCATGGTGCGGCTGGAGAAGCCGCACATCGGGAATTGCGGCGTGCCCTTCATGAAAAGCACGACGGGGTGGCCTTCGATCTCGGCCTGGATGCGTTCGGACACCTGCATGGCTGGCTCCTGGAAGCGTGTCGCGCGCCGCTTCCCGCAGGGTTCGCGGGCCGGCGGCGGGGGTGGGGGTAGAATCCGGTCATTGTAAGCCCCTCCCCCTTCCACGGAGTCCGCCATGGCCATCGAACTGCCTCCCCTGCCCTACGACCGCGCCGCCCTCGAGCCGCACATCTCCGGCGAGACCATCGACTTCCACTACGGCAAGCACCACAAGGCCTACGTGGACAACCTCAACAAGATGATCGCGGGCACCGAGTTCGAGGCGATGCCGCTGGAGGAGATCGTCCGCAAGGCGCAGGGCGCCATGTTCAACAACGCCGCGCAGGTGTGGAACCACACCTTCTACTGGAACTGCCTGTCCCCCAACGGCGGCGGCGAGCCGTCGGGCAAGGTCGCCGACGCGATCGCGAAGGCCTTCGGCGGCTTCGACAAGTTCAAGGAACAGTTCAGCGACCTCGCCGTGAAGACCTTCGGGTCCGGCTGGGCGTGGCTGGTGCAGCGCCCGGACGGTTCGCTGGCGCTGGTGAGCACGCCGAACGCCGCGACCCCGCTGACCGGCGACGACACCGCGCTGCTGACCTGCGACGTCTGGGAGCACGCGTACTACATCGACTACCGCAATGCGCGGCCGAAGTACGTCGAGGCGTTCTGGAACCTGGTGAACTGGGACTTCGTCGCCTCGAACCTACGCTGACAGCCGGGCGACGACGGGCGCGACCTGCGCCTGCCGGCCCAGCCCCTCGCCGACGCGCCGCAGTGCGTCGGCGAGTTCCACGGCGGCATCCGCCCGCAACGTCGCATGCCCCACCTTGCGGCCCGCGCGCGGCGACTTGCCGTAATCGTGCCAGTGGCCGCCCGCCTCGCGCAGCACCGGCGCGGGATCCGGCATCTCGCCGATCCAGTTGAGCATGCAGGCGCGGCCCACCAGGCGCGTGTCGCCCAGCGGCAGGCCGAGGACCGCGCGCAAATGGTTCTGGAACTGCGAGGTCTCGCTGCCCTCGATCGTCCAGTGGCCGGAGTTGTGCACGCGCGGCGCCAGTTCGTTGGCGAGCAGCACGCCGTCGCGGCAGAACAGCTCGAGCGCGAAGACGCCGACGTAGCCCAGCGCTTCGGCGAGGGCGCGCGCATGCGCGACCGCCGTCGCCTCGAGCGCTGCATCCACCGCGGCCGGCGCGAGGCTGGCCGACAGCACGCCGTCGACGTGCCAGTTCTCGGTCAGCGGCCAGGTGCGGAAATCGCCGTCGCGGCCGCGGACCGCGACCACCGACAGCTCGCGCTCGAACGGGACGAACGCCTCGAGGATCAAGCCGACCTTGCCGGCCTGCGCGCCGAGGGCCTCCCACGCCGGGGCGACGTCGGCGGCGGCGCGAAGGCGGAACTGGCCCTTGCCGTCGTAGCCGAGGCGGCGTGTCTTCAGGATGCACGGCGTGCCGATGCGGGCGACCGCCGCGTCGAGTTCCCCGCGCGTGGCGACCGGCGCGAAATCGGGCACGGGGATGCCGAGCTCGCGGAACAGCGTCTTCTCCGCCAGGCGGTCCTGCGCGGTGGCCAGCGCGCGCGGGCTGGGGAACACGGGCACGCGCGCCGACAGCCAGCGCGCCGATTCGGCGGGCACGTTCTCGAAGTCGAAGGTCGCCACGTCGATGCGCGAGGCGAACTCGGCGAGCATGGCCTCGTCGCGGTAATCGCCCACGACCATCGGCGCGAACTGCGCCGCGCAGGCTTCCGCGGACGTGTCCATCACCAGGAAGCGCACGCCCAGCGGCGCGCCTGACAACGCGAGCATGCGGGCCAGCTGGCCGCCGCCGAGGATGCCGACCGTGGTCATTTCCGCGGATCGTCGTTCGACGCGACGTCGTCCGTCTGGCGCTGCCGGAACGCTTCGAGCGCCGCGGCGACCTCCGCGTGGTCCGCCGCCAGCATCGCCGCCGCGAACAGCGCCGCATTCGCCGCGCCGGCGTTGCCGATGGCGAAGGTGGCGACCGGGATGCCGGCGGGCATCTGCACGATGGACAGCAGCGAATCCATGCCGTTCAGCGCCTTGGATTGCACCGGCACGCCGAGCACCGGCACCGCGGTCTTGGCCGCGAGCATGCCGGGCAGGTGCGCCGCGCCGCCGGCGCCGGCGATGATCGCGCGCAGGCCGCGCGCGGCGGCCGTCGCGGCGTAGTCGAACAGGGCGTCGGGCGTGCGATGGGCGGAGACCACGCGCACCTCGTGCGGCACGCCGAGCTGCTCCAGTCGCACGGCGGCGTGCTGCATCGTCTCCCAGTCGGAGCGCGAACCCATCACGATGCCCACGAGCGGGGCGGCGCCCTCGCGCGGGCTGGCGGCATTCGGGGGACTGGGCATGCGGGCTCCGGTACCTGCCGTGCAAAACGGTATTCTAGCGGCCAACCCCGACGACGCCACCCCGCCATGGACCGCAAGCTGCTCGACATCCTCGCCTGCCCCGCCACGCGCCAGCCGCTGGCGCTGCTGGAGCGCGACGGCCTCGACGCCATGAACCGGGCGATCGCCGCCGGCACCGTGCGCCGGCGCGATGACGCGGCCCAGGCGGAGCCGTTGCGCGAGGCGCTGGTCACCCGCGACCGCAAGCTCGTCTACCGCATCGACGACGGCATCCCGGTCCTCCTTGCGGACGAGGGCATCGGCACGTCGCAGGTGCCCGGTTTCCCGGGCGCCTGACGTGGCGCCGTCCGCCGCGCCCGCGGGCGGCGCCGCCGCGCCGCCGCCGGCCGACCAGGTCGATTCCGACGTCGCCCGCGCCCTCGCCGAGGACATCGGCAGCGGCGACGTCACCGCCGCGCTGCTTCCGGACGCCGAAGACGTCGCGTACCTGCTGTGCAAGGAAGACGCGGTGGTGTGCGGCCGCCCCTGGTTCGACGCCTGCCACCGCGCGCTGGATCCCGGCGTGCGCATCCACTGGCGCGTGGCGGAAGGCGATCGCGTCGCCGCGGGCACGGTGCTCGCGACCCTCGCCGGCCGCAGCCGCGCGCTCGTGACCGCCGAACGCACCGCGCTGAACTTCCTGCAGACGCTGTCGGGCACCGCCACCACCACCGCCCGCTACGCCGATGCGCTGCGCGGCACCGCCACGCGCGTGCTCGACACGCGCAAGACGCTGCCGGGATTGCGCATCGCGCAGAAATACGCCGTGCGTTGCGGCGGCGGCGGGAACCACCGCATGGGCCTGTACGACACGGTGATGCTGAAGGAGAACCACGTGCGCGCGGCCGGCTCCATCGCCGCGGCGGTGGCCGCCGCGCGCGCGCTGCACCCGGCGCTGCCGCTGGTCGTGGAGGTCGAGGACCTCGCGCAGCTGCGCGAAGCCCTCACGGCGGGCTGCGACCGCGTGCTGATCGACGATTTCGACCGCGACTCCCGGCGCGAGGCGGTCCGCATCGCGCGCGCCGCGCCGTTCGACGGCCGCATCCCGCTCGAAGCGTCCGGCAGCGTCGACCTCGACGCGCTGCGCGCGATCGCCGACGACGGCGTGGACTATGTCTCGATCGGCGCGCTCACCAAGCACGTGCGCGCCATCGACCTGTCGATGAAGCTCGGGCCGCCGCCATGCCCGGCCTCCTGATCCTGCTGATCGTCGTGGTGCTGGGCTGGGCCTTCTGGAGCTCCGCCCGCGCCGCCGCCGAGCGGGCCGAGGAGGCCGGCCGCGACGCCTGCCACGCCGCCGGGGTGCAGTGGCTCGACCAGACGGTCCACGCCAGCGGGTTGCGGCTGCGCCGCGGCGAGGACGGTCGGCTCGGCTTCGAGCGCACTTTCCGCTTCGAATATTCCGAGGACGGCCAGGACCGGCACGTTGGCCGCCTCGTCATCCGCGGCGACCGCCTGGTCGCCTTCAGCGGGCCCGTGCGCCGTCCCCAGGTCCACTCTCTCCACTGACCTCGCCCAGCGCCGCCGCCCTCATTCCGTGAGGGCGCCCGGGCTTCATGACTGCCCACACGAGAGCGTCTCGGCTTCGGGTCTGGGCGGTGGCAGCGTGCCGGGTCCCGGAAGGGCCTGCGCACTCCGCGGCGACCCTCTCACGAAGCGAAAAGCAGTCCCCGCGCCCTATTTGACGATGCGGAGATGGGGGCCGCGCCGGGGCGGCGTGTCGGCGGGCGGCGGCGTGTCGTCGCCCGGCGGCTCGTCTTCCGCGGAAGCCTCCGGTGGCGGCGCCTCCGGTCCGGCCGCGCTGCCGTCGTCGGGGAGCGCCATGCCCTGCCCCGTCTCGCGCGCATAGATGGCCAGGATCGCGTCGACCGGCACGATCACCGCGTGGCTCACGCCGCCGAAGCGCGCGGTGAAGGCGACCGCGTCGTTGTCCATGTCGAGGTGCGCGACGGCGCGCGCGGCGATGTTGAGCACGACCTTGCCGTCCTTGACGGTGTGTGGCGGGACGCGCACGCCGGGACGCGTGGCATCCACCAGCAGGTGCGGCGTCATGCCGTTGTCCGCGATCCACTCGTACAGCGCCCGCAGCAGGTACGGGCGGTGGCTGGTCATCCGCGGCGCAGGGGCATCGCTCATTCCGGCCGCCTCATCGCAGCGTCATTCCGGCATCGGTCGCAGGTTGCGTTCCTGCGGCGTCAGGCTGCGCGCGAAGCCCGGGTTGCGGAAGATGCGGTTGCCGTAGTCCTCGATCGCCTTGCCGTCCTTCGGCAGGGCGATGCCGAGCGAGTCCAGGCGCCAGATGATCGGCGCCATCGCGCAGTCGGCCAGGCTCATCTCGGGATTGAGGAAGAACTTGCTGGCCTTGAACAGCGGCACCGACGCGGTCAGCAGTTCCTTCAGCCGCTTGCGGCCGGCTTCGGCCTGCTGCTTGTTGCCGAGCTGGATCGCCTGCACCTGCGGGACCCAGTCGTGCTCGATGCGCAGCATCGCGAGCCGCAGGCGCGCCCGCGACAGCGGATCGACCGGCATCAGCGGGGGGTGCGGATAGCGCTCGTCCAGGTACTCGCTGACGACGCTGGCCGCGTACAGCACCAGCTCGCGCTCGACCAGCGTCGGCACCGAGTGGTAGGGATTCAGGTCGAGCAGGTCCTCGGGGGGATTCTGCGGGTCGACCGGGATGAAGTCGTAGGTGACGCCCTTCGCGGCCAGTACCAGGCGCACGCGATGGCACAACACGTCGTCGACGGAAGAAAACAGGGTCAGTGCATTCCGCATGCGCAGGCTCGTCGCCATCATCGGCCCTTCTCCGGCGACCGGATCCGCCGGCCGCACTCCGGCGCCGCCCACCCCGTGCGGGCGGTCGCCTCCCCGGTTCCCTCAGTGCACGTCGCGCCAGTATTCCTTCTTCAACAGCCAGGCGAGGAACGTGAAGAACGCCAGGAACAGCACGACCCAGACGCCCATGGACTGGCGCTTGAGCGCGGCGGGCTCGCCGGCGTACTCGAGGAAAGCGGTGATGTCGCGCACGGTCTGGTCGAACTGCGCGGGCGTCTGCGAACCCGGCTGCGCCAGCACCAGCTTCTCGACCGGGCGCTCCCCGCCCGCGTCTGCGGCGCCGAACTCGGCATGCTGCAGGCCCTGCATCTCCCACAGCGGGTTCGGCATGGACGCGTTCGGGAACACGGTGTTGTTCCAGCCCACCGGCCGCGCCTCGTCGAGGTAGAACGACTTCAGGTAAGCGGAGATCCAGTTGCTGCCGCGCACGCGCGCGATCACGCTCAGGTCCGGCGGCATCTTGCCGAAGAACTGCGTCCCGTCGGCTTCGGTCATCGCGACGCGGACCTGCTCGCCCGGCTTGGCGCCGATGAAGTTGAGGTTGGCCTGGACGTCGTCCTCCGACAGGCCCAGGTCCTCGGCCATGCGCGAATAGCGCAGGTACTTCAGCGAATGGCAGCCGGAGCAGTAGTTCATGTACAGCTTGGCGCCGCGCTGCAGCGACGCCTGGTCGCCGAGGTCGGTGCCCGCGTTCGGCAGGGCCGCGCCCTCTTCCGCCGCGAAGGCAGGGGTCGCGGCGGCGGCGGCGAGCAGGGCGCCGGCGGCCAGGACGATCAACTTCTTCACGATGCGCTGCCCCTTAGTCATGCGTCGTCACCCGCTCCGGCACCGGCTTGGTCCTGTCCAGCTTGGTCCACAGCGGCATGGTGATGAAGAACGCGTAGTAGAGGAAGGTCAGGATGCGGCCGATGATGGTCTCGACCGGGTCGGTGCCCGGGCCGGCGCCGATCTTCATCAGCCACAGGAACGAGACCACGAACATGGCGAGCATCGCCCACGACAGCTTGCCGCGGTAGCGATAGGACTTCACCGGGCTCTTGTCGAGCCACGGGGTGAGGAACAGCAGCACGATGGCGCCGAACATCACCAGCACGCCCCACAGCTTGATCCCGAAGAACGACGGCACGACGCGCAGCATCGCGTAGTACGGGGTGAAGTACCACACCGGCTTGATGTGCTGCGGCGTGACCAGCGGGTTGGCCTCGGTGAAGTTGTCGTGCTCGAGGAACCAGCCGCCGAAGGTCGGCGCGAAGAAGATGATGAACGCCGCCAGCACCAGGAAGAAGCCGACGCCGAACAGGTCCTTCACCGTGTAGTACGGGTGGAACGGGATGCCGTCGGTCGGCGCGGTGGTCGACCAGCGGTTGCCCTTCGGGCCCTTCTTGATCTCGACGCCGTCCGGGTTGTTGGAGCCGACTTCGTGCAGTGCGCCCAGGTGCAGCACGACCAGCAGCAGCAGGACCAGCGGCAGCGCGATGACGTGCAGCGCGAAGAAGCGGTTCAGCGTGGCGTCGGACGGGATGAAGTCGCCCATGATCCATTCGGTCAGGCCGTTGCCGATCACCGGGATCGCGCCGAACAGCGAGATGATCACCTTCGCGCCCCAGAACGACATCTGGCCCCACGGCAGCACGTAGCCCATGAAGGCCTCGGCCATCAGCACGAGGTAGATCACCATGCCCAGCAGCCACACCAGCTCGCGCGGCTTGCGGTAGGAGCCGTACATCAGGCCGCGGAACATGTGCAGGTAGACGACGACGAAGAACAGGGAGGCGCCGGTGCTGTGCATGTAGCGGATCAGCCAGCCCCACTCCACGTCGCGCATGATGTATTCGACGGAACCGAAGGCCTCGGCGGCGCTCGGCTTGAAGTGCATCGTCAGGAAGATGCCGGTCACGATCTGGTTGACCAGCACCAGCAGCGCGAGCGAGCCGAAGAAGTACCAGAAGTTGAAGTTCTTCGGCGCGTAGTACTCGGTCATGTGCTTGCGGTACGCCGGCATCATGCCGGGCGCGCGCGCGTTGACCCAGTCCATCACGTTGGCGGCGGTACGGGAGATGATGTTGGCCATGGCTTACGCGGCTCCCGTGGCGTTGGCGGGATCGACGCCGATGACCAGCGTGCTGTCGTTCTCGAAGTGGTACGGCGGCACCGGCAGGTTGGCCGGGGCCGGCATGCCGGAATACACGCGGCCCGCGAGGTCGTAGCGCGACTTGTGGCAGGGACAGAAGTAGCCGCCCTTCCACTCCGGGTCGAACGGCTGCGGCTTGAGTTCGGGCACGAACTCGGGGGCGCAGCCGAGGTGGGTGCAGACCGCGACCAGCACGAGGATCTCGGGCTTGATCGAGCGCCATTCGTTCTTCGCGTAGGCGGGCTGCTGGTCGGTGTTGTCCGACTTCGGGTCGAGCAGCAGCGGATCCATCTGCGGCAGCGTCGCCAGCATCGCCTGCGAGCGCTTCGCGACGTAGACCGGCTGGCCGCGCCACTTGAGCGTGAGCTGCTGGCCCTCGGCCAGCGCACTGATGTCCTGGGTGACCGGGGCGCCCGCCAGCTTGGCGCGCGCGCTCGGATTCCAGGACTTGATGAACGGGACCGCCAGGTACCCGGCTCCCACGGCCCCGACCACGGACGTGGTCGCGGTCAGGAACCGGCGCCGGCCCAGGTTCTCGGGACGCTCGCCTTCATTGCCCATCAGGCACTCCGCAAAGACTCGATGACAGATCGGGCGCCCGCCCGGCCGAAGCCGGCGGCGGGCCGCCGCAAAGACGCTGAAGTGTAACGGAACGTGAATCCGCCGGACAATGTTTACCGCGCCGGCAGGAAGGGAAACCGGCCGGAAGCACCGGAAAACCAGGCACTTGCGGCCTAGCGCGAGGCGACGGTCCGGCGGTAGCGGTCGGCCAGCAGGCCCACGCGCTCGACGTAGCGCTGGGTCTCGGCGTAGGGGGGCACGCCCTTGTACTTGTCCACGGCGCCCTCGCCGGCGTTGTAGCCGGCCGCGGCCAGCCGCACGTTGCCGTCGAAGCGCTTGAGCAGCCACGCCAGGTACTGCACGCCGCCGCGGATGTTCTGCGCGGCATCGAAGGCGTCGCCCACGCCGAAGCGCCGGGCGGTCGCGGGCATGAGCTGCATCAGGCCCTGCGCGCCGACCCGCGAGAGCGCGCGCGGGTTGAACGCGGATTCGGCGTGGATGATCGCGCGGACCACGGCCTCGTCCACGCCGTAGCGCCTGGACGCCGCGCTGATCTCGTCGTTGTACGCCGTGGTGTTGAGGCGCACGCGGCCGAAGTCCACGCCCGGGCGGCTGCTGCAGGCGTAGCAGGTCTCGACGTAGCTGTACTGGATCGTCTTCAGCGCGTCGACGCTGCCGCGCGGCCGCACGCTGGTGTAGTGGCGGACCCCGTCCTGGACGTAGGAGTAGACCTGGCCGCTGACGCGGCGCGAGCCGTCCCCTGCCGCGGGCTTGCTGCGGACGACGGCGGGCGCGGCGACGTCCGCGGTTCCGGTCGCCGCGGCGACGGCGGGCGCCGGCTGCGCGGAAAAGGCGTCCGCCGCCGACGGGCCGGAGGTGCTGGCCGGCGCGCTGGCACGCGCCGCCGCGGAGCGCGACGGGAAGCTGCCCACGACCTTGCACTCCGCGCCGGGAATGCTGCGGCTGGAATAGCTGCGCGCCCCGTCCGCCCCGGTGCAGCGGTACACGTTGCCGGCCACCGCGGGCGCGGTGAGCAGCAGGCAGGCGATCGCGAAAAGTCCCCGGGCCCCCTTGGTCATGCACGCAGTGTCCACCCATCACGCGCCGATGACAAGTGTTTGATTTTCCTGAACAAGGATCCGATTCATGGAATTCCGTGACGGGCCTCCCAAAGCCGGGCACCGCCTGCCCCGCCGGAGCCTTCGGCTAGACTTCGCGCCCCGGCGCGGATTCACCGCCGCCTCCCCGGACTGCCCACATGGCCGATTCGCCCCAGCCGCCGCGCGGCAAGCTCTACATCCAGACCCACGGATGCCAGATGAACGAGTACGACTCGGCCCGCATGGCCGACGTGCTCGCCGCCTCGGACGGGCTGGAACTGACCGATCGCGCCGAGGAGGCCGACGTCATCCTGGTCAACACCTGCTCGATCCGCGAGAAGGCCCAGGAGAAGGTCTTCAGCCAGCTCGGCCGCTGGCGCGCGCTCAAGGAGGGCGGGCGGCCAGTGCTGATCGGGGTCGGCGGCTGCGTGGCCTCCCAGGAAGGCGACGCGATCGTGAAGCGCGCGCCGTTCGTGGACCTCGTGTTCGGCCCGCAGACCCTGCACCGGCTGCCCGAGCTGATCCGCGACCGGCGCGAGAGCGGCCGGCCGCAGGTGGACATCAGCTTCCCCGAGATCGAGAAGTTCGACCGCCTGCCCGAGCCCCGCGCCGAGGGCCCGACCGCCTTCGTCTCGATCATGGAAGGCTGCTCGAAGTACTGCTCGTTCTGCGTGGTGCCCTACACCCGCGGCACCGAGATCAGCCGCCCGTTCGAGGACGTGCTGGTGGAAGTCGCCCAGCTCGCCGCGCAGGGCGTGCGCGAGGTGAACCTGCTCGGGCAGAACGTCAACGCCTATCGCGGGCCGATCTCGCCCGCCGGCGACCCCGCCGGCACGGCCGAGGACACCGCCGACCTCGCCCTGCTGATCCGCGCGATCGCGGAGATCGAAGGCATCGAGCGCATCCGCTTCACTACCTCCCATCCGCTCGAGTTCTCCGACTCGCTGGTGGAGGCGTACCGCGACGTGCCGAAGCTGGCGAACTACCTGCACCTGCCCGTGCAGTCGGGCAGCGACCGCATCCTCGCCGCGATGAAGCGCGGCTACACCGCGCTCGAGTTCAAGCAGAAGATCCGCAAGCTGCGCGCGGTGCGCCCCGGCATCTCGATCTCGTCCGACTTCATCGTCGGCTTCCCCGGCGAGACCGAAGCCGACTTCGAAAAGACGATGAAGCTGATCGAGGACGTCGGCTTCGACCAGTCGTTCTCGTTCATCTACTCGCGCCGCCCGGGCACGCCCGCGGCCGACCTCGAGGACGACACCCCCGCCGCGGAGAAGCACGCGCGGCTGGAACGGCTGCAGGCGCGCATCAACGCGCAGGCCGCGGCGATTTCCGCGGCCATGGTCGGGACCGTCCAGCGCGTCCTGGTGGAGGGCCATTCCCGCAAGGACCAGGCTGAATTGGCGGGAAAGACCGAAAACATGAAGACGGTCAACTTTCCGGGCCCGGCTTCGATGATCGGCAGCTTCGTCGATGTGGTAATTACTGCTGCACTGTCCAACTCGCTGCGCGGCAGGCCATGTTCACCACCGGAAAGCATCCCAACCGCCATCTCCACGCGGCCCTGCTAGACCTCGTCCTGGCGTGCGGCGCGATGGCCGCGCACGGCGGCGCGATCCGCCTCGACAATCCCAACTGGGACCTCCTCCCCGACTGGCTCTGGCCCGGGCTGGCGGTGCTGTTCCTGCTCAGCGCGCTGTTCTCGTTCGGCAAGCACCGCGGCTCGCGCCGCTAGCGGATCACGGCGCCTCGTACACCGGCTTGCCGTCGACGTAGGTCGCCTTGACCGGGAGGCTGCGCAGCCGGGCCGGATCGACCGCGAGCGGGTCGCCGTCGAAGACCACGAAATCGGCGCGCTTGCCCGGCGCGAGGCTGCCGACCTCGCCTTCGGCGAAGCCGGCGTAGGCCGCGTCGAGGGTGAAGCCGCGCAGCGACTCGTAGGGCGTGAGCTTGTCCTCCGGGTGCCACCCGCCCGCCGGCAGGCCCTGCGCGTCGGTGCGGGTCTCGGCGGCGTACAGGCCGAGGCGCGGATCCACCGATTCCACCGGGAAGTCCGAGCCCAGCGCCAGGCGCGCGCCGCTGTCGCGCAGCTTGCGCCAGGCGTAGGCGCCGTTGACGCGGTCGGGCCCGAGGCGGTCCGCCGCCCAGGGCATGTCGCTGGTGGCGTGCGTGGGCTGCATCGAAGCGATGACGTGCAGCGCAGCGAGCCGCGGCAGGTCTTCCGGCGACAGCACCTGCGCGTGCTCGATGCGCCAGCGATGGTCGGTCGAGGTCGCGGCGCCGCCCAGTTCCTTCGCGTAGGTGTCGAGGACGATGCGGTTGCCGCGGTCGCCGATCGCGTGCGTCGCCGCCTGCACGCCGCAGCGGCGGGCCTTCGACACGGCGGCATCGTATTGCTCCGGCGTCATCACCAGCAGGCCGCGGTTGCCGTGGTCGTCGCTGTAGTCCTGCAGCAGCGCGGCGCCGCGGCTGCCGAGCGCGCCGTCGATGTACAGCTTCACCGTGCGCATCTTCAGCCGGTGCGAGGGGTGCTGGTACAGGCCTTCGTCGCACAGCCACTGCAGCGCCGCACCGTCGCCGTCGGCGAAGGCGGTGATGCGCATGGGAATCTCGCCGGCATCCGCCAGCTTCCGGTACACGCGCATCTCCCCGAGCGACACGCCCGCATCGTGCACGCCGGTCAGCCCGTGGGCGACGGCGTCGCGCATCGCGAGCCTGAGCATCCGCTCGGTGGCGGCCTCATCCGGCGCCGGCACCGCGTCGCCGATGATGGACATCGCGCCGTCGACGAAGACGCCGGTGGCGCGCCCCTGCGCGTCGCGGACGATGCGCCCGCCGTCCGGCTGCCATTCGCGCTGGCGCCAGTCGGTGCGGCCGCCCGCCGCCTTGACCGCGGCCATCGCCGCGCTGTTGGCCCAGCCGGCGTGGCCGTCGATGCGTTCCAGCCAGACCGGGCGGTCCGGGAACGCGGCGTCGAGGTCGGCGGCGGTCGGGAAATCCTTCTGCGGCCAGTCGTTCTGGTCCCATCCGCGGCCGACCAGCCAGGCGCCCGGCGGCAGGTCCTTCGCGAAGCCGCGCAGGCGTTCGAGGATGTCCGCCTTGTCGGTGCTGTCGACCAGGTCGGCGGTCAGGAAGGTCATGCCCAGTCCGAGCATGTGGCCGTGCGCATCGATCAGGCCCGGGACCACGGTCGCGCCGCCGGCGTCGATGCGCGTCGCGCCCGGATAGCGCCGCAGCACCTCGTCGCGGCCGCCGAGGGCAAGGATCCCGCCATCGGCGTCGTAGGCCATGGCTTCCGCGCGCGGCCGTGCCGGGTCCATCGTTTCGATGCGCTGCGCCAGCAGCACCGTCACGCCCTGCGCGTCCTGCCGCGGCGCCTGCGCGAAGGCCGGCGCGGCGCCCGCAGACAGCGCCATCACCAGCATTGAGGCCAGAATCGTCGTTCCGCGCATCGCCGTTCCCCGTCGGTTTTCGTCGCCGCACTTTGCGAAAATCCCCGGCCCGGCGCAAGCTTCGCGTCCTGGAGAACCGATGCCGCAGAACGCCATCTCGGAATTCGCGCTGGACCCGCCCGACACGGAGCGGCTCGCCAACCTCGCCGGTCCGTTCGACGCCCACCTGCGCCTGCTCGAACTGCGCCTGGGCGTGGAAATCGGCAACCGCGGCAACGTGTTCCGCATCGCCGGGCCGGAAGCGGCCGTCGCGACGGCGGAAAAGCTGCTGCGCGGGCTGTGGCGCGACGCCGCCGGCGAAACGCTCAGCGAGCATGCGATCCACCTTCGCCTTTCCGGCGCCGCGCTGGACCGCGCCGTCGGCGAGGACGTCGAGCCGCAGGAAGTCGCCGTCCGGGTGAAGCGCGGCACGATCCGCGGCCGCGGCCGCAACCAGGCGAAGTACCTGCACGCGATCGCGAGCCACGACATCAATTTCGGCATCGGGCCCGCCGGCACCGGCAAGACCTTCCTCGCCGTGGCGATGGCGGTCGAGGCGCTGAACGAATCGCGCGTGCAGCGCATCATCCTCGTGCGCCCTGCGGTGGAAGCCGGCGAGAAGCTGGGCTTCCTGCCCGGCGACCTGACCCAGAAGGTCGACCCCTACCTGCGCCCGCTCTACGACGCGCTGTACGAGATGCTCGGCGTGGAGAAGGTCGTGAAGCTGCTGGAGAAGAACGTCATCGAGATCGCGCCGCTTGCCTACATGCGCGGGCGCACGCTCAACGACGCGTTCGTCATCCTCGACGAGGCGCAGAACACGTCCATCGAGCAGATGAAGATGTTCCTGACCCGCATCGGCTTCGGTTCCACCGCCGTCGTCACCGGCGACCTCACCCAGGTGGACCTGCCGAAGCACCAGAAGTCGGGGCTGAAGGACGCGCTGGAGGTGCTGCGCGGCGTGGACGGCATCGGCTTCACCTTCTTCGAGGCGAAGGACGTGGTGCGGCATCCGCTGGTGGCGCGCATCGTCAACGCCTACGACGCGCGCGACAACCCGGGCCACGACGCGCGGGCCCGCGACGGCGGGGAAGGCGCGCCGTGACGCGCGGCCCCGTGCGGCTGGATGTTTCCGTTGGCTACGCGCTGCCGCGCGCGGGCCTGCCGTCGGCCACGAGCTTCCGCAAGTGGGTCGCGGCGGCGCTCGCCGGGCGCATCCGCGAGGCGGACCTCGCGATCCGCATCGTCGACGCGCGCGAAGGGCGCGCGCTCAACCGCCACTACCGCGGCAAGGACTACGCGACCAACGTGCTCAGCTTCCCGGCCGACGCCGCGGAAGGCGTGAAGCTGCCGAAGGGCGTGAAGATGCCGCTGCTCGGTGACCTCGTCATCTGCGCGCCCGTCGTCGCCCGCGAGGCGAAGGAACAGGGCAAGGCGCTGAACGACCATTACGCGCACCTGACCGTGCACGGCGCGCTGCACCTCCTCGGCTGGGACCACGAGGACGAGCGCGAGGCCGAGTGCATGGAGGCGCTCGAGCGCGAGATCCTCGCCGGGCTGGGAATCGAGGACCCGTATCGCGACGGCGAGTGAGCGCCGCGCCCGGCCGCGACGCCCGCCGGGTTAAACTGGCCGCTCGGGCCTTCACGCCCGTCCAGCCGGCCAACCAGGATCCCGACCCGCGCCATGCCAGAGGACGACAGTAGTACCCCCCAGGACCGACCGGAGCGCCGCTCCTGGCTCGATCGAATCGGCGCCATGCTCTCCGGCGAGCCGAGCACCCGCGAGGACCTCGTCGAGCTGCTGCGCGACGCCCAGGCGGACGGGCTGATCGCCGCCGACACCCTGCGGATGATGGAAGGCGCGATCGCAGTCTCGGACCTCACCGTGGGCGACGTCATGATCCCGCGCTCGCAGATGGTCGCGCTTTCGTCCGCGCTGCCGCACGCCGAGCTCCTGCGCCAGGTGGTCGAGTCCGGCCATTCGCGCTTCCCGGTGCACGGCGAGGACCGCGACGAGATCCTCGGCATCCTGCTGGCCAAGGACCTGCTGCGCGGCGAAGTGTCCGAGCACGGCCACGGCCACGTGCGCGAGCTGCTCCGCCCGGCGGTGCTGATCCCGGAATCGAAGAAGCTCAACGTGCTGCTGCGCGAGTTCCGCCAGTCGCGCAACCACATGGCGATCGTGATCGACGAGTACGGCGGCGTCGCCGGCCTGGTGACGATCGAGGACGTGCTCGAGCAGATCGTCGGCGACATCGACGACGAGCACGACGAGGCCGAGGACGTGACCACGCTGATCGCCGCGCAGGCCGACGGCCAGTACGTAGTGGACGCGCTGACCCCGATCGGCGACTTCAACGAGCGCTTCGGCGCCGATTTCGACGACGACGAATACGACACCATCGGCGGCCTCGTGACGGCGGCCATCGGCCACCTGCCGGAAGCCGGCGAGGAGCTGACCCTCGGCCGCTTCGGATTCCGCGTCGCGCGGGCCGACGCGCGCCGGCTGCATGCGCTGCACGTGAGCGTGCATGGCGAATAAGGCGATGCGCGCCGTGCTCGCGGCGCTGCTCGCGCTCGCCGGCGCGTGGCTGCCGCAGCGCGCGCTGGCGCAGGACGCCCCTGCGCTCCCCGCCGGCGCGCTTCGCATCGGGGTGATGACGATGCAGCCCGGCGAGATCTTCTGGGAGCGTTTCGGCCACGACGCGATCGTCGTCGAGGACACCGCCACCGGCGCCGCGCTCTCGTACAACTACGGCTTCTTCGACCCGGGCGAGCCCGGCTTCCTCGGCCGCTTCGTGCGCGGCGAGATGCAGTACATGCTCGTCGCGCTGCCGCTGGAGCAGGACCTCGCGACCTACCGCGAGGAAGGCCGCGGCGTCACCGTGCAGTGGCTCGACCTGTCGCCGGCGCAGGCGCGCGCGCTCGCCGACGCGCTCGCCGAAGCCGCGCGCCCCGAGAACGCGCGCTACCGCTACGACTACTTCACCGCGAACTGCGCCACCAAGGTGCGCGACGCGCTCGACGCCGCGCTCGGCGGCCGCCTGCACCACGACATCGCGGGCCGCTCGCGCGGCAACACCTATCGCAGCGAGGCGGTGCGCCTCGCCTCCCCGGCGCCGTGGATGTGGCTCGGGTTCGACATCGGCCTGTCGCGCAACGCCGACCGCCAGCTGTCGCGGTGGGAAGAGGCGTTCGTGCCGATGCGCCTGGCCGACAGCCTCGGCGAGGCGCGGCTCGCCGACGGCCGGCCGCTCGTCGCCTCGAAGCAGGTCCTGCTGCCGCACCGCATCGCGCCGGAACCGCCCGAGCGCCCGCGGCCGTGGTGGCCTTGGCTGCTGTGGGGCCTCGCGCTGGCGGCGGCCGCGCTCCTGCTCGCGCGTCGTGCACCGCGTGCGCTCGGCGCCGCGGCAGGGCTGTTCTGGCTGGGGTCGGGCCTGCTCGGCGCGCTGATGCTGTTCCTGTGGCTGGGGACAGAGCACCGCTTCGCCTGGGCCAACGAGAACCTGTTGCTGTTCGATCCCCTCGCGCTGCTGTTGCTGCCCGGGGCCTGGCGACTGGCCGGCGGACGCGCGCCGGGCGCCTGGTTCCGGCGCGCGCTCGCCGCGGTGGCCGCGCTCGCGGCCGCCGCGTTGCTGCTGAAGTGGGTGCTGCTGTTCTCGCAGGCCAACGAACCCTGGATCGCGCTGCTCCTGCCCCTGCACCTGGCCCTCTACGCGGGGCTGCGCCGGCGTTAGGATGCGGGGCATGGATCCTTCCCTGCCCGTGTGCGTCGTCAACTGCGTGGCCTACGGCGCCGACGGCACGCGCCGCGACATCACCCTCGACGAGATCAGCGACGTCCTCGCGCGCGACGACGGCAGCTTCGTCTGGGTCGGCCTGTACGAACCCGCGGACGAGCTGCTCGACAAGCTGCAGGAGGAATTCGGCCTGCACGACCTGGCGATCGAGGACGCGCAGCACGCGCACCAGCGGCCGAAGATCGAGGCCTACGGCGACTCGCTGTTCGTGATCGCGCACACCGCGCAGGCGGCCGCCGGCGGCAAGATCGAGTTCGGCGAGACCCACGCCTTCCTCGGCAAGCGCTACCTCGTCACCGTGCGCCACGGGGCGTCCGCCTCGTACGCGCCGGTGCGCGCGCAGGTCGAACGCGAACCCGAACTGCTCGCGCTGGGCCCGAGCTACGGCCTGTACGCGGTGCTCGATTCCATCGTGGACAACTACCTGCCGATCGTCGACGCCTTCCACGAGGAACTGGTCGAGCTCGAGAAGGACCTGTTCGCCGACGAGTTCCGCCGCGAGACGATCATGGCGCTCTACGACCTGAAGCGCGAGCTGACGCGCCTGCGGCTGGCGGTCGCCCCGTTGCAGGACATCCTCGCGCAGCTGACGCGCGTGCACGGCAACCTCGTCGCCGACGAGGTCCGGCCCTACTTCCGCGACGTGCTCGACCACGCCCTGCGCGTCAACGAATCCACCGACACGATGCGCGAGATGCTGACCGCGGCGATGGGCATGAACCTGTCGCTGGTCACGATCAACCAGGGCGAGATCGTGAAGAAGCTCGCCGGCTGGGCGGCGCTGCTCGCGGCGCCGACGCTGATCACGAGCTGGTACGGCATGAACTTCGCCAACATGCCGGAGCTGCACACGCGGCACGGCTATTTCGTGCTGATCGGGGTCGTGGCCGTGGTCTGCGGCGTGCTCTACCGCTACCTGCGCAAGGTGCGCTGGCTCTAGGCGCCGTCGCGCGCGGGCGCGGCCGCGCCCGCTTGCGCGTCGGCGATGACGATGCGATCCCGTCCCGCCTGCTTGGCCGCGTACAGCGCCTCGTCGGCGCGGCGCAACGCATCCCCGACGGCTTCACCGGGCGCGGCGAACGCGATGCCGGCGCTCAGGGTCACCGGCCGGCTCCCCGCGAACATGGCGAAGTCCTCGCGCACCCGCTGCGCGAACCGCTGCACCGCGACCGGCGGCGCATCGACGAGCAGCGCGATGAACTCCTCGCCGCCCATCCGCGCCGCGTAGCCGTCGGGCCCGACGCGCGCGCCGAGCACCTGCCCCAGCCGTCGCAGCACTTCGTCGCCGTAGGCGTGCCCCATCTGGTCGTTGACGTCCTTGAAGTGGTCGACGTCGAAGAAGACCAGGCTGCGCGAGGCCCCGCGCGCGCCCGCATCGTTGTAGACCGGTACCGCGTCGCGGTCCCAGCCGGCACGGTTCGCGAGGCCGGTCAGTGCGTCGGTGGCGGCCTGTTTCCACAGCGCACGACGCACCCGGTAGGCCTCGACGGCGAAATCGGTGCGGTACCCGGAGAGCATCAGCCCGAACGCGATGGTCGCCACCGTGTAGAGCCAGTAGAAGGCCTGCCCGGACCTGGGCGCGCCGTGGAGCTCGAGGCGGATCGCGGCAAGCCCGACCACCACGCCCACCAGCGCGCCGATCGAGAGCGGCCGCACCGCGAGCGCCAGCAATGCGATGGGCATGAGGTGGAACAGTCCCGTGCGGATCGGGAACTCGACGACCGCGCCCGGGGCGCCGGGCACCGGCAGCGACAGGAAGACGCCGGTGAGCGCGGTGGCCAGCAGCATCGCGACCAGGCGTACGCCCCATTGCCGCACGTGCAGGTTGAGCCAGGCGAGCAGTGCGACGGCGACCGCGACACACAGCACGAGCCAGGCGGGATAACCGATGCCGGGCGCCAGGCCGCCGGCCTGCAGCGCCGCCGCGATGGCGAGCATCACCGCGCCACCAAGCAGCACCGCGGTGAAGGCGGGCCGCGTCGCCGCGACCTGCGCCACCGTCAGCCGCGCCCGGTCCTCCGCGTCCAGGTGGTGGAGCCACTCCCGGCCCCAGGGCGCGCCGGGAACGCGCAGTCCCCAGCGCGGCGACGCGGCGCCCTTCCCTCCCGCGGCATGGCTGCGGGGCGCGTCGTCGGGGCCGGCCATCGCCCCGCGGCTACTGCGCCCCGCCGCCGATGTGCTCGCGCAGCCAGGCGTTGACGGTGTCGTGCCAGAGCAGGCTGTTCGCGGGCTTCAGCACCCAGTGGTTCTCGTCGGGGAAGTACAGGAACTTCGACTCGATGCCCTTGCGCTGCAGCGCGGTGAACGCGGCGATGCCCTGGTCGACGGGGATGCGGAAATCCTTCGCGCTGTGGATCACCAGCATCGGCACGCGCCAGTCCTTGACGTGGTTGATCGGGTTGAACTTCTCGTAGCCTTCCGGGTTGTCGTACGGCGTGCCGCCGTTCTCCCACTCGCTGAACCAGAGTTCCTCGGTGGCGTAGCCCATCATGCGGTTGTCGAACACGCCGTCGTGGTCGACGAGGCACTTCCAGGGCTGGTTCCACACGCCCGCGATCCAGTACACCATGTAGCCGCCGTAGCTGGCGCCGAGCGCGCAGGCCTTGTCGCCGTCGAGGAACGCGTACTGCCGCTGCGCCGCGGCCCAGCCCTTCTGCAGGTCCTCGAGCGGGCGGTCGCCCCAGTGCTGGCTGATCGCGTCGGTGAACTCCTGGCCGTAGCCGGTGCTGCCGTGGAAGTCGATCATGACCACCGCGTAGCCCTGGCCTGCATACGTCTGCGGGTTCCAGCGATAGCTCCAGCCGTCGCCGAAGCTGCCCTGCGGGCCGCCGTGGATCAGGAACGCGACCGGGTAGCGCTTGCCTTCCTCGTAGTTCCAGGGCTTCACGACGTAGCCGTGCACGGTCTCGTCGTTCCAGCCCTTGAACGAGAACTGCTCGTAGTCGCCCCACTTCACGTCGGGCAGCATGTCGCCGGCGCTGGGCGTGATCGCGCGCTCGGGCGCGCCTGCGAGCCCGCCAGTGAACACCTGCGCGCCGCTCTTCATCGAGTTGCGGGTGAACACCGTGGTCGGGCCGGCGATCGCGAAATCGCCGATGCTCCCGCCGGCGATGGCCGGCGTCGCCTTGCCGGTCGCGATGTCCACCGCGAACAGCGGATGGCTGCCCATGTCCTGCACGGGGGTGTAGATCGTCCTGCCGTCCTTCGACAGCACGATGGCGTCGGCGGAACGGTCCCATTGCGGCGCGATCTCGCGGACCTTGCCGCTGGCCAGGTCCATCGCCATCAGGCCGAAGCGGTCCGCCTCGAAACCCGGGCGCTTCATCGCGCGGTAGTAGAGCGTCCGGCCGTCGGCGCTGAACACCGGGCCGGCGTCCCAGGCCTTGTTCGCGGCGGTCAGGTTGACGGCCTTGCCCTTGCCGTCCGTGCCGAGCCGGTAGAGGTCGAAGTTGGTCGAGCGCGGTTCCTCGCCGTTCGACAGGCGGGCGCTCACGACGAGCGACTTGCCGTCGGGCGACCACGCGAGGTCCGACAGGTCGCCGAACGGCTTCGAGGGCACGTCGGCGACGAGATCCCCGCCGACGAGCGTCGCCGCGGTGGCGGGCTTCGCGCCGGCCGCCGGGAGGGACGCCACGAAGATGCGGTTGAGCGAACCGTCCGCCCAGGTGTCCCAGTGCCGGATGAACGTGCGGTCGAACACGACGCCGCTGGATTTCGGCTTGTCGTCGAAACGCTTGCGGTTGCAGGCCATGTCGCCGCCGCAATCGGCGAATGCCGCCGCGGCGAAGGCGACGCGCCGTCCGTCCGGCGACAGCGAGAAGCCGTCGACGTCGAGCGCGAAGTCGGTGAGCTGCACCGGCTCGCCGCCGGCGACCGGGATCGCGTACAGCTGCGACGTGCCGTGCTTGCCGCTGAGGAAATACACCGACGCGCCGTCCTTCGAGAATGCCGGCGAATTGACGTTCCAGCCGTCGGGCGTCAACCGCACCGGCGGCGCCGCATCGCGCGCGAACAGGTCCTCGATCCAGAGCGAGGTCGTCGCCTTGCCGCTGGCCATGTCCACCGTGCGCTTCGCGAACACGAGCTTGCGCCCGTCGGGCGACAGCACCGGCGACGAGTAGCGGTCCATCGCCACCATGTCGCTGGCCTGGAAGCCGCGCTCGGCGAGCGCGAGCGACGGCAGCGACAGCAGCAGCGCCGCGGGAAGGAGGGCGTGGCGGAGTTTCATGGCGGCGTTCATTCGAGGATTCCTCCGGAATTCGGATTCGGGCTGCAAGGAGCGCCCGTCACATCGGGCCGGGCGCGGCGTCGCCCAGCCCGCGCTTCGTGCCGGCGCGATACAGGAGCCAGCCGACGACCGCCAGCACGATGAGGCCGACGATCTCGCCCTGCTGGAACTGCGCCGGCAACGCGAGCACTTCGCGATCCTTCGTGACGTAGATCGCGACGCCCACGGCGATGCCCATCAGCGCCTCGCCGGTGATCAGGCCCGCGGCGAACAGTACGCCCGGACGATGCGCGCGGTCGCGCAGCGATTCGTCCCGGGTCCCGACGATGCCGTGGCGCTTCTCGACGAAATACGCGAGCAGGCCACCCAGGAAGATCGGCACCATCAGCTCCAGTGGCAGGTAGATGCCGATCGCCGCGGCCAGCACCGGCACGCGGAAGCGGGCGCCGCGCGCCTTGAGCACTTCGTCCAGGGCGATGATGGCGGCGCCGACCACGCCGCCGATGGCGATGATGGTCCACGGCAGCTCGCCGCCGAACATCCCCTTGGCGACAGAGGCCATCAGCGTCGCCTGCGGCGCCGACAGGGGGTTGGGGTGTTCGGGCGTCGGTGCGCCGATGCCGTAGGCCTGCGACAGGATGTTCAGCACCGGGGCCATGATCAGCGCGCAGGAAAACGCGCCGATGCCCAGCATCAGCTGCTGCTTCCACGGCGTCGCGCCCACAAGGTATCCGGCCTTGAGGTCCTGCAGGTTGTCGCCGCCCACCGCCGCCGCGCAGCACACCACCGCGCCGATCATGATCGCCGCGACCGCGCCGATCGGGGAATCGCGCCCCAGCAGCAACATCAGCACGACCGAGGCGAACAGGATGGTCGCGATCGTGATCCCGGAGACCGGGTTGTTGGACGACCCGACCAGGCCCGCGAGGTAGGCCGAGACCGAGACGAAGAGGAAGCCGGCGACGATCATGATGATCGCCATGGGCACGCTGACCACCCAGTTGCCGACGATGGCCTGGTACAGCAGCAGCAGCGGCACCACGAACGCCACGAGCGCCACCAGCATCCACTTCATCGGCAGGTCGCGCTCGGTTTCCCTGACCGGGCCCGAGGTGCCGGCGCGTGCGGCCGCGATGCCGCTCCTGACGCCCGAGAACAGCGACTTGCGCAGCGAGAACAACGTCCACACGCCGCCGACCAGCATCGCGCCGACGCCGAGGTAGCGGATCTTCGCCGACCAGATCGCGCCCGCGATGTCCTCGGCCCCCGCGCCCGCGACGCTCTGCGCCAGCGCGGGATCGGTGCCCATGAAGAACGCATGGTAGATCGGGATCGCGATGTGCCAGGACAGGATCGAGCCGGAGAGCACCACGATGCCGATGTTGAGGCCGACGATGTAGCCGACGCCGAGCAGTGCCGGGGACAGGTTCGTGCCCATGTAGCCGAGGTACTTGCCGAAGAAGCCCGCGCCCGCGGCGGTGTCGGGGATGAGCTTCATGCCGCTGGCGGCGGCGGCTTTCAGGAACGCGCCGATCGCGGCGGAGAACGCGAGGATGCGCAGGCCCGGGCCGGGGTTCTCGCCTGCCTTGAGCACTTCGGCGGCGGCCTTGCCTTCCGGGAACGGCAGCGGCTCCTCGACGATCATCGAGCGCCGCAGCGGCACCGAGAACAGGACGCCGAGCAGGCCGCCGAGGCCGGCGATCGCGAGCACCCACGAATACCGGAAGTCCTGCCAGTAGCCGAGGATGATCAGCGCGGGGATCGTGAAGATCACGCCGGCCGCGATGGACGATCCGGCGGAGGCGCCGGTCTGCACGATGTTGTTCTCCAGGATCGTGCCGCCCCCCAGCAGGCGCAGCACGCCCATCGACACGACGGCCGCCGGGATCGCGGTGGCGACCGTCAACCCGGCGAACAGGCCCAGGTAGGCATTGGCCGCCGAAAGGATGACCGCGAGCACGATCGAAAGCACGACGGCGCGGAAGGTGAGCTGCGGGACCGCAGCCTGGCGATTCGGGTCTTGCGTGCTCATCCGGGCGGGCTCCCCTGCTGCTTCGGCATGGACCGGCCGGCGGCCGGCAACCGCCGGATGATGGCATCTATACTCCCCGGCAGCCAACCCGGGGACCCCGACTTGCCTGGAGCGACCGCTTCGCCGCTGCCCCCGCGGGGCACCGAGCAGGATTTCCTCGGCCATCCCAAGGGCGTCTTCGTCTGCTTCTTCACGGAGATGTGGGAGCGCTTCTCCTTCTACGGGATGAAGGCGCTGCTGCTGCTGTACCTGCTGAAGCACCACCGCTTCAGCGACGACATGGGCTACGACCTGATCGGCGCGTACGGCGGGCTGGTGTACGCGGTGCCGGTGATCGGCGGCATGGTCGCGGACCGCTGGCTCGGCATGCGCAAGGCCGTGGTGCTCGGCGGCGTGCTGCTGTGCCTGGGCCACTTCGGCATGGCCTTCGAGGGCGCCGACGCGCGCGTGGTGGACGGCGTGGTAGTGCGCGACGCCGGCGCGCTGCAGGTCTTCTACCTGTCGCTGGCGCTGATCATCATGGGCGTCGGCTTCCTGAAGCCGAACATCTCCACCATCGTCGGCAAGCTCTATGCGGAAGACGATCCGCGCCGCGATTCCGGCTTCACGCTGTTCTACGCGGGCATCAACGTCGGCGGCCTCTTCGCGGGCCTGATCTGCGCGTTCCTCGGCGAGACCTACGGCTGGAAGTACGGTTTCGGCGCGGCCGGCGTGGGCATGCTCGCCGGCCTCGCGATGTTCCTGTGGGGGCAGAAATACCTGCACGGCCACGCGGAACCGCGCGCACCTGAACTGCTGCGCGCGCGCGTCGCGCTGCTGACCCGAGAATGGTGGATCTACCTGCTGTCGTTCGCCGGCGTCGTGGTGGTGTGGCAGCTGATCCAGCGCACCTGGACCGTGGCGGGCGCCATGCACCTGGTCCTGGCCGGCTTCCTCGGCTGGTTCGCCTGGTTCCTGGTGCGGCACTGCAACCGCGTGCAGCGGCAGCAGATGGTGTCGCTGGTGGTGATGATCGTCGGGGTGCTGGTGTTCTTCACCCTGTACGAGCAGACCTACGGCTCGTGGCTGACGTTCACCGACCGGCTGATGACCAAGGACATGTTCCCGTCGCTGGTCGGCGACGCGTCGGGCACCCTGCCCTGGTCGCTGTACATGATGGCGGCGACGCCGGTGCTGATGGTCGCGGCCCTGCGCGCCAGCGATCGCGGCGCGCGCGGCACCGCGCGCACCCTGGTCGGCGTGATGTCGCTGGCGATGGCCGTGGCCTGCTTCCGCGACGTGGTGCTGGTGCCGCAGACGGCCGGGTCGCTGACCTTCCTCGGCTCGTTCTTCATCGTGCTGCTGTCGCCGCTGTTCGCCTGGCTGTGGCCATGGCTCGACAGGCGCGGGTGGAATCCGTCGAAGCCGATGAAGAGCGCGATCGGGCTCGCATTCGCCGCGCTGTCGTTCCTGCCGTTGCTGGCCGCGGCGAAGGTGGCCGGGACCGGCGCGATGGCGAGCGTGTGGTGGCTGGTGCTCGCGTACTTCATCCTCGAGGTCGGCGAGATGTGCCTGTCGCCGATCGGGCTGTCGGCGGTGACGCAGCTGTCCGTGGCGCGCGTGGTCGGGCTGATGATGGGCGGCTTCTGGCTCGCCACCGCCTATTCGGAGCTGCTGGCGGCGCAGTTCGGCAAGCTGGCCTCGCTCGACGGCATGCTGGCGGACGGCGCTGCAGGCGCTGCAGGCGGTGCCATCGACATGGCGACGGCCGCCGGGAAGTACGGCCACCTGTTCGGGCTGATGGCCTGGATCGGGCTCGGGGCAGCCCTGGTGTTCCTGCTGCTGGCGCCGCTGCTGCGGCGCTGGATGCACGGCGTCAGGTAGCGCCTGGCGCGGAGGTCGCGCCGGAGGATCGCGCGAGCTCGTCGAGCGTGGCGGCGAGGCCCGCGCGCCAGTCCGGCAGCGCGATGCCGAAGTCGCGCTGCAGCGCGCTGCAGTCCAGCACCGAATAGGCCGGCCGCGCCGCAGGCGTCGGATAGTCGGCCGTCGGGATGGCCTCGACCTTCGGCGCACGGGCGAGCAGGCCGCGCGCGACCGCGCCTTCGAAGATCGCTTCGGCGAAGCCGTGCCAGCTCGTCTGCCCGCTGGCCGTCAGGTGCCAGAGCCCCGAAAGCGCGTCGTTTTCGCGGCGAAGCGCATCCGCCGTCACGTCGGCGAGCAGCGCGGCCGGCGTCGGCGTGCCGACCTGGTCGGCGACGACGCGCAGCACGTCGCGTTCGGCGCCGGCGCGCAGCATGGTGCGCAGGAAATTGTGGCTGTGCGCGGCGTAGACCCAGGCCGTGCGGAAGACCATGTGGCGCGCGCCGGACGACCGCACCGCGACCTCGCCCGCCAGCTTGCTCGCGCCGTAGACGCCCAGCGGCGAGGTCGTGTCGTCCTCGCGGTACGGCCGCGTGCCCTGACCGTCGAACACGTAATCCGTCGAGTAGTGCACGAACCGCGCATCGCGCGCGGCGCAGGCCGCGGCGAGAACGTCGGGCGCCTCCGCGTTGATGCGGAACGCGAGCTCGACCTCCTGTTCGGCCCGGTCGACGGCGGTGTGGGCCGCGGCATTGACGACGATGCCGGGCGCGACCCGCTCCAGCAACGCCGGCAGCGTGCCGGGGCGGGAGAAATCCGCGGTTTCGCACGCTGCGTCGCCGAGCCGGCCCGAGCGGGTGGCCGCGACCAGGTCGCCCCGGCCGCCGAGGCTGCGGCGCAGTTCCGTGCCCAGCTGCCCGTCGGCGCCCAGCAGCAGGATGCGCGGCGCGTTCATCGCGGGCCGCTCATCCGGCGTGCGGGGGCAGGCGTTCGGGCGCGATGTCGGCCAGGAACGGCAGCTTCGCGTCCTTGTCCGACAACAGCGGCGCCGCCACCGGCCAGTCGATCGCCAGCGACGCATCGTTCCAGCGCACGCCCGCGTCCGCGTCCCGGTCGTAGGTGTCCGTGCAGACGTAGTTGAACAGGGCCGTCTCGCTGAGCGTCACGAAGCCGTGCGCGAATCCTTCCGGAATCCAGAAGTGGCGCTTGTTTTCCGCGCCGAGGACGACCGCGGTCCATTGACCGAAGGTCGGCGACCCCCTGCGCAGGTCCACGGCGACGTCCCACACCTCGCCCTCGAGGACGCTGACCAGCTTGCCCTGCGGCTTCGGCCACTGGTAGTGCAGGCCGCGCAGCACGCCGCGCGCCGAACGCGAGACGTTGCCCTGCACGAACTGCGGCGGCAGGCCGATCGCGACGAGCTTGTCGCGGTTGAACGACTCGTAGAAGAAGCCGCGCTCGTCGCCGAACACCTGCGGCTCGAGGACGAGGCAACCCGGCAGGCCGGTCTCGACGGCCTTCATGCGATCGGCCGCGCCTGCGGGTGGTCCAGCAGCCCGAGCAGGTACTGCCCGTAGCCGTTCTTCGCCAGCGGCGTGGCCAGTGCGCGCAATTGCGCGTCGTCGATCCAGCCGTTGCTCCAGGCGATTTCCTCCGGGCAGCACACGCGCAGGCCCTGGCGCTTCTCGATCGTCTGCACGTACGTCGAGGCCTCGACCAGCGATTCGTGGGTGCCGGTGTCGAGCCACGCGTAGCCGCGGCCCATGCGCTCGAGCTGCAGCTCGCCGCGCTCCAGGTACATGCGGTTGAGGTCGGTGATCTCCAGCTCGCCGCGCGCGGACGGCTGCAGCTGCGCGGCGAAGTCGCTGGCGCGGCCGTCGTAGAAGTACAGGCCGGTCACGGCATAGTTCGAACGCGGGTTCGCCGGCTTCTCCTCCAGGCCCACGACGCGGTCGTGGGCGTCGAACTCGGCGACGCCGTAGCGCTCGGGATCGCGCACGCGGTAGCCGAATACCGTGGCCCCGCTCGCCTGCGCGTTCGCGCGGCGCAGCAGCTCGGTCAGGCCGTGGCCGTAGAAGATGTTGTCGCCGAGCACGAGGCAGCTCGGCGCGCCGTCCAGGAACTCGCGGCCGATCAGGAACGCCTGGGCCAGACCGTCCGGGCTCGGCTGCGCCGCGTACTCGATCCGCATGCCCCATTGCGAGCCATCCCCCAGCAGCGCCTGGAACAGTGCCTGCTCGTGCGGCGTGTTGATCACCAGCACCTCGCGGATGCCGGCCAGCATGAGCACGCTCAGCGGGTAATACACCATCGGCTTGTCGAACACCGGCAGCAGTTGCTTGCTGATCGCCTGTGTGATCGGGTACAGCCGCGTGCCCGAGCCGCCGGCCAGCACGATGCCCTTGCGCGCGGGCGCGCCGTGCGCGGCCGCGCTCATGCCGCAGTCCCGATGCGTTCGAGGCGGTAGCTGCCGTCCAGCACGCGCGATACCCAGTCCTGGTGGCCGAGGTACCAGTCGACGGTGTCGGCGATGCCCTGCTCGAAGCTGTGCGCCGGCGTCCAGCCCAGTTCGTCCTTCAGCTTCGTCGCGTCGATGGCGTAGCGCCGGTCGTGGCCCGGGCGGTCGGCGACGTAGGTGATCTGTTCCGCGCGCGGCCTGCCGTCCGGGCGCGGGCGGCGCGCGTCGAGCAGCGCGCAGATCGTGCGCACCACCTCGATGTTCTGCTTCTCGGCGTCGCCACCGACGTTGTAGGTCTCGCCGACGCGGCCGCGCTCGAGCACCGCGCGGATCGCCGCGCAATGGTCGCCGACGTAGAGCCAGTCGCGCACGTTGCGGCCGTCGCCGTAGACCGGCAGCGGCTCGCCGGCCAGCGCGCGGGCGATCACCAGCGGGACGAGCTTCTCGGGGAACTGGTACGGGCCGTAGTTGTTGCTGCAGTTGGTGGTCAGCACCGGCAGCCCGTAGGTATGGTGGAAGGCGCGCACGAGATGGTCGGACGCCGCCTTGGACGCCGAGTACGGCGAGTTGGGCGCGTAGGGCGTTTCCTCGGTGAACCGGCCGGTCTCGCCGAGCGAACCGTAGACCTCGTCGGTGGATACGTGCAGGAAGCGGAACCCGTCGCGCTCCGGGCCCTCCAGAGATTTCCAGTAGTCGCGCGCCGCCTCGAGCAGCGCCAGCGTGCCGACGACGTTGGTCTGCACGAAGGCCGCCGGCCCGTCGATCGAGCGGTCCACGTGGCTTTCGGCGGCGAAGTTCACCACCGCCTGCGGCCGGTGCTCGGCCAGCAGCCGCGCGACCAGCGCGCGGTCGCCGATGTCGCCGTGCACGAACGCGTGGCGCGGGTCGCCGTCGAGCGAGGCGAGCGTGTCGCGGTTGCCGGCGTAGGTCAGCGCATCGAGGTTGACGACCCGGACGCCCGAGGCGACCGCCTCGAGCACGAAGTTGCCGCCGATGAAGCCGGCGCCACCGGTCACCAACCAGGTCGTCATGCAGCGGCTCAGAACGGGATGTCGTCGTCGGCGAAGTCCTCGCCACCGAAATCGCTGCGGGCCGCGGCGGGCGCCTCGCGGCGCTGCGCCGGCGCGCTGCGCTGC
>JANINR010000147.1 GCA_024508915.1 Lysobacteraceae bacterium
GTGCTCGGAACGGTGCGCCCCGCCGCCGCGTCGTAGCAGGCCAGTCGCGCCGCGTCGATCTCGATCGACAGGCAGGCCGCGACGCCGGGCGCCTGCGCGGGGGCTTCCTGCGCGAATCCCGGCGCGACGATGCCGGCGCTCGCCGCCGCGAGGGCCCAGGCCAGCATGCGCGACGACGCCGCGACGCCGCGCGCCGGGCGACGCTCAGGATTTCGCCGGTGCCGCCTCTCCGCCGCCTTTCGCATCGCCGCTCCCCTGCGGATTGAGCATGTCTTCGTCGCTCGCGCGCTGCGCCGCCGCCAGTTGCGCGTCGATGTCGCGGTTGACCGAGGTGTCGCCCGCGGGCTCGCGCGGCACCGGCGCGTCGGGCGCACGATAGCGCACCGTCTCCGGGCCGTGCACGCGGGCTTCCGCGAACGCGCCCCGCACCTCGCGCAGGGCCTCGGTGCGGACCTTGCCGACATCGTTGCGGCGCTGGTCCACCCAGCCGTAGAACCGGAGGTCCAGCCCCTTGGCCGCATAGCCGTCCACCGCGAACGAGGGGGCGGGGTCGCGGAGCACGCCGTCGACGCCGCAGATCGCGGCGAGCCCCAGGTCGCGCGCGCGGCCGACCGACTCGGCCGGGTCGACGGGCAGCACGAAGTCGAAGCGCCGCTTCGGGTTGGAGGTGTAGTTGGTCACCACCGACTTGAACACCAGCGAATTCGGCAGCGACACCTGGTTGCCGTCGAGCGTCATCAGCAGGGTCGCGCGCGAGGTCAGGGCGATGACCTTGCCCTCGTACTTGTCGATCACCAGGTGGTCGTCCGGCGCGAACGGGCGGCGCAGGCTCAGCAGTACGCCGGCCATGTAGTTCTCGGCGATGTCCTTGAACGCGAAGCCCACGACCAGGCCGACCACGCCGGCCGAACCGAGCACCGCGCCGACCAGCGCGGTCGCGCCCAGGAGGTTCAGCGCGACCACCAGCCCGACGATCACCACCGCCGACTGCACCACGCGCCGCACGAGCCCGTCCATGTACGGGTTGTCGGCATGGCCGCGCAGCCAGCGCAGCGGCCAGCGGCCGACGCGGCGCCCGAACCACGCCGCGAACCACACGATCGCGATCGCGACCAGCAACAGGGGCAGCGCCACCACGAGGCGCACCAGCTTGCCCTTCATCTGCTCGATCGCGACCTGCAGGCGCGTCTGCAGGTCGGCGTCGATCGCGACCTGGTTGACGACGTTGGTCACGCCGTCGACCTTCGCCGCGACGTCCGCGGCGAGCTTGCGGTCCGCGTCGGCGACGACCTCGCCGCCGAGGGTGACGACGCCGCCGTTGACGGCCACGCTCACGCGCTGAAGCGAGGGCTGGCGCAGCAGGCGCGCCGCGACGGCGGTGGCGATGCGGGCATCGCTCTGCTCCCCGGCGCGCACTTCCGCCTGCACGGCGCCGGCATCGGGGGACGCCGGCGCCTCGGAACGGGTCGCCGCGGCTGCGGCCAGGGCCGCGGCATCGTCCTGCGGACCCGCGGAGGCCGGTCCGGCCGCGAGGAGCTGCAGGCCGAGGAGGAGCATGCCGAGGAGCGTGCCCGCCGTCGCGCCGCGCGGCGGGAGGGGACTCAAAGCTGCGATCGGAGCGGCAGGATGAATTTCTCGGCGAACTTCTCGGTCCAAGGGCGTGCCTTCCAGGTCTCGTAGGTGTAGCGCCGCGCCTTGCCCAGGTCGTCCTCGAACACCCCGGTCATCCGCTCGGCGAAGTCCCGATCATAGACGTTGAGGCTGGCCTCGTCGTTGAGCTGGAAGGAACGCAGGTCGAAGTTGGTGGAGCCCACCGACACCATCTCGCGGTCCACGATCAGCATCTTGTTGTGGAACATGGTCGGCTCGTATTCGTACATCTCCACGCCGGCCAGCAGCAGCGGCCCCCAGCCGGCCTTGGAGGCCATGCGCGCGGCGTCGGAATCGGTGTTCTCGCCCGGCATCAGGATGCGGATGCGCACGCCGCGATGGCGGGCCGCGATCAGGGCATTGGTCACCAGGTCGTCGGGGATGAAGTAGGCCGCGTCGAGGTCGATGCTGTGCACCGCCGCGGCGATCGCCAGCAGGTACATCAGGTGCATGCTCTCGCTGCCGCCGGCGGGCGAGCTGATGAACATGTGCGCGTCCATGTCGCCGGCGCGCTCCAGCGGCGGGAAGTACTCGGCGCCGTTGACGATGGTGCCGGTGGTCTTGGTCCAGTTGTCGTTGAACGCGGACTGCACCTGCGCGACCACCGGGCCCTCGATCCGGAAGTGCATGTCGCGCCAGTGGTCGGGATCCTGCGCGTGCCCCTGCCACGGGTCGCCGATGCCGACGCCGCCGGTGAAGCCGACCTTGCCGTCCACCACGAGCAGCTTGCGGTGGGTGCGGTTGTTCATGCGCCCGAGGTTGTACCAGTGCAGGGGGCGGTAGCGCTCGACGTGGACGCCGGCGTCCTCCATCTCCTTCAGCTGCGCCTGTTCCATGCTGGCGCTGCCGACCCAGTCGATGGTGACGTTGCACGCCACGCCGGCGCGCGCACGCTCGCTCAGCGCATCGGCGAACATCTTTCCGGTCCGGCCTTCCCAGTAGATGTAGGTTTCGAAGGTGATGTTGTGCCGGCCGCCGCGGATCGCCTCGAGCATCGCCGGAAAGATCTCGTCGCCGTTGTTGAGCGCCGTGACTTGGTTGCCCGGGAGGATCGCCGGCCCCAGCAGGACGCCCATCTCGCGGCGGAACTGCGGATCGGAAACGGCGTAGCGATGCTCGATGCGGCGCTCGAGCTGCTTGCTCGGCGTCACGAAGTTCAGGCCGAGGACGATGGCGAGCGCCGTCAGCGCCGCCGTGATGACGATGGTCCAGATCATGCGCTTGCGGCTCCAGGGCGGCAGGCCCCGGCGCGGATTCCAGCGGGATTCCCTCCAGGGAGACGGACTCCTGGGCGGCAGGTTCCAGCGGCTCGGCACGGGCGCTTCCGGTTTCGGGGATGCCGCGCATCATCCCGGCGGCGCATTCAGCGGCGCGTGAAACCGACGCTTTCGCCGCCTATTGCCACCACGCCCACGCGAACAGCGCCAGCATCGCCAACGCCAGCGTGAGCTTCAGCGCGATGCCGAACACGATGCCGAGCCAGGTGCCGATGCCGACCTTCGTGGCCTGGCCGACGGCCGCGGGATCGAGGCGCCGCCCGTGCAGCAGTTCGCCCACTAGGGCGCCGCAGAACGGTCCGACGAACACGCCGACCACCCCGAAGAACAGGCCCGCGAGGGTGCCCACGACCGCGCCGGCGATGGCCAGCTTGCTCGCGCCCACCCGTTTCGCGCCAAGCGCGGCCGCCCAGAAATCCACGGCCAGCGAGAGCAGGGTGAGGACGCCCAGCGCCACCAGCACGCCGATGCCGATGCGGGTGAAGTGCTCGGCCCACGCGGCCAGCACCATGCCGGCGAACACGAGCGGCAGGCCGGGCAGGGCCGGCAGGATGATGCCCGCGAGCCCGACGAGGATCAGCAGCGCCCCGAGCACGTACATCACGGTCATGAAGGTCATCGCGTTCCCCGTCGCCTGTGCCAGGCCCCCAGCATGGCGCAAAAAAGGGCGGCCCGCCGGGCGGACCGCCCATCCCTGAAGCAGCGGCGCGCGCCCGGGCGGGGCGCGCGCCGGATACGGGGCTCAGCGCAACCAGGCGCGGCCGTTGTACACGCGCACGTACGACCCTTCGCGGATGCCGCCCAGGTCGGCCTGGGTCACGGCCTGGGTGGAGCCGTTGGCCATGCGCACGTAGATCGTGTAGCCGCCGTTGTTGGCCTGCGCGCGATTCTGGATCGCGTTGCCGACCACGGCGCCGGCGACCGCGCCCGCGGCCGTTGCGGTGTTCTGGCGGCCGGTGCTGTCGGTATTGCTCTTGGCGATCTCGCGGCCGGCGACGGCGCCGACGATGCCGCCGAGCACGGCGCCGGTCGCATTCGGGACGTTGCTGCCCGTCGTGCCGTTGACGTCGATGCGGGTCACGGTGCCGCAGTCGTAGCAGGTGCCGCTCACCGGCGGCGGCGCGCCGTAGGTGCTGCCGTAGCCGGGCGAGGTGGTCGCGCAGCCGGCCGCGGCGAGGCAGGCGGCGAGGGCGGTCGCGGCGGCGACCTTGATGGGGGCGGGAGCGTTCATTGCGGTCTCCGGTGGATGACGGGGGCCATCCTCCGGAGCGCATCGTGAAAGAGCGGTCAATCGCGCGGGCGCCGTTGGCCCGCGGTTCACCCGGCGCCGCGGATCGCGCTGGCGATCAGTTGCGGAAGTCGCGGTGGCAGGCCTTGCAGGTGCTGCCGATGTCCTTCATCGCCGACTGCACGCCGGGACAGGCGATGGGCGGGCTGGCGAGCGCCCGGTCGAGCGCGGCGCGCAGGTCGCTGGCATGCCCGGCGAAGCGCGCATCCTCGCGCAGGTCGGCGAACGCGGGCTCGATGTCGTTGGCGATGGTGCGCAGCGCCTGCAGTTGCGGCAGCGTGTCGGTCGCCGCGCAGCGGTTCCCGGCCACGTTGGCGTCGAGCATGTCCATGTGCGCGGAGAACAGGTGCATCACGCTTTCGGGGAAGTGGTCGCGGCGCGCGTCGAGCGCGCGCATCGCCATCACCGTGGCGATCACGCCGACCGCGAGTCCCAGCACGAACAGGAACAGGTAGCGCATCGCGGCGTTGCCGGAGGGGCGATCGGCGGGCGCGCGCGGCAGGGGCGCGTCCTCGGCGGGCATGTTCATCGGCACGATCCCGGGGTGGCTGGCTTGCGGCGCACGTTACCATGCACGGATGCAGGACGACTCCACCCAACAGGCGCTGCGCGAGCGCTTCGCCGGCATCGACCGGCTGTACGGCGCCGGCGCGGTGGCGCGCCTGGCGGGCGCGCGGGTGGCCGTGGTCGGCCTCGGGGGCGTGGGATCCTGGGCGGCCGAGGCGTTCGCGCGCAGCGCCGTCGGCCACCTCGCCCTGATCGACGCCGACGACCTGTGCCTGTCCAACACCAGCCGCCAGTTGCCGGCCCTCGCCGGGCAGTACGGGCGCAACAAGGCGCAGGCGATGGCCGAGCGCTGCCGCGCGATCAACCCGGTCGTCGAGGCCGTGCCGGTCGAGGCCTTCCTCACGCCCTCGAACCTCGAGTCGCTCCTCGGCGGGGGCTACGACCTCGTGCTCGACGCCTGCGACAGCTTCCGGACCAAGGTCGAGGCCATCGCTTGGTGCCGGCGCCGCAAGCAGCCGATCGTCACCGTCGGCTCCGCCGGCGGCCGCACCGACCCGACCCAGGTGCGCGTGCGCGACCTCTCCCGCACCGAGCACGACGCCATGCTGTCGCTCATCCGCAAGAAGCTGCGCGGGGAGTTCAACTTCCCGAAGAACCAAGATCGCTACTTCGGCGTGCCCGCGGTCTATTCGCTCGAGAACGTGCGCTACCCGCAGGCCGACGGCAGCGTCTGCGGCCTCCGTCCGCGCCTCGACAAGGATGCGGCGCTGAAGCTCGACTGCGGCGCCGGCCTCGGCGCCGCCACGCACGTCACCGGGGCCTTCGCCTTCGCGGCCGTCGCCCGCTCCCTCGAGATCTTGCTCAAGCCTGGCCGCTAGCCACTGTCCGGAATGCGGAAGAGGCGGGCGGCGTTGGCGGTGGTGGCGGCAGCGATGGCGTCGGGCGACTGGCCGCGGAGGGCGGCGATGCAGTCGAGGACGGCGGCGACGCGCGCGGGCTCGTTGCGTTGCCCGCGAATCGCCGCGTCGGGCTGGTCGGGGGCGTCGGTCTCCAGGATCAGGTGTTCGATCGGCATCGTCGCGGCCAGGCGCCGCAGGCGCTTCGCGCGCTCGTAGGTGACGGGCCCGCCGAGTCCCAGCAGGAAGCCGAGCTTCCACAACTGCGCGGCCTGCTCCTCGCTGCCGGAGAAGCTGTGGACCACGCCGCGCAGCCCGCCCACCTTGCGCAGCGCCGCGATCACCGCATCGACCGCGCGCCGCGCATGCACCACGACGGGCAGGTCGAATTCGCGCGCGAGCCGCAGCTGGCCCTCGAAATACGCCGACTGCGGCTCGCGCGCCAGTCCCTCGACGAAGTAGTCGAGCCCGCATTCGCCGACGGCCGCGGGCCGCTCGCGCTCGAGCCAGCCGCGCAGCGCCTCGAGATGTTCCGGCCGGTGCCGCGACAACAGCATGGGGTGCAGGCCGTACGCCGGCAGCAGGCCGGGGAAGGCGCGGCAGGTCTCGCGCAGCTTCGGCCAGCTGGCCGCATCGATGGCCGGCACGACCTGCCAGCGCACGCCCGCGTCGAGCGCGCGCGCGACGACGGCCTCGCGGTCCGCGTCGAATTCGCGGTCGTCGAGATGGCAGTGCGTGTCGACGAGGACGCGCCCGCCCGCGGGCCCGCGCGGCGCGGGTGTCATGCCTTGCGCCGGTTCTTCCATGACGCGAACAGCAACGTGCCGATGCCGAGCATGAGTTCGTCGACGAACGGGATCGGGTCCGGCGTCACCGCATCGAGCACGAAGAGGCCGGCGAACAGGAGGAAGAGCTTCGGGAAGCCCAGCCTTCCCAGCCAGCGCATGAACGGAGCGAGCAACGGATTGGCCATGGCCATCTCCCGGAAACCTTGCGCACCGTAGCAGATGCGCGTCGCTGGCGGCGTGCGTTCACGTCGCGCTCATTCCCGGGGCGCTGCATGGAGCGGATGTTCAGCTTGCGGGTGTTGCAATCGCCACCGAAGCAGGAAGACGTGCGGATGATCCGCACCCAAGGAGTCGGCAATGAACAACAACACGATCGCAATCGCACTCGCGGCCCTGCTCGTCGGCGGCGTGGCCGTCGCGGCCTTCCAGAACAATCGCGTGGACGGCGAAGGCGCGCGCGGGCTCGAATACGCCACCGTGCTCGACGTTAAGCCGGTGAACGAGCGGCAGGAGCAGTACGCCCAGGTGATCGGCACCGATGCGGTGCGCGAGACCAGCACCAGCTCCACCCCGCGCGAGGTGTGCAACGACGTGGTCGTGCAGGAACGCCTGCCCGAGCGCGACGGCAACGTCGGCGGCACCGTGGCCGGCGCCATCATCGGCGGCCTCGTCGGCAACCAGATCGGCGGCGGCAACGGTCGCAAGCTGGCGACGGCGGGCGGCGCGGTGGCGGGCGGCGTGATCGGCAACCGCGTCGACCGCAACCACGTCGGCGGCCAGGTCGTGAACCGCACCCAGCGCGAATGCCACACCACCACGTCCACGTCGCAGTCCTCGCGCGTGGTCGGCTATGAAGTGACGTACCGCAACCCCGACGGCACCACCGGCACCATGCGCACCGACCGCAAGCCGGGCGAGCGCATCGCCCTCGGCGTGGAGGACGTCCCGGTCGCGTACGACGTGACCTATCGCTACGACGGCCAGGAGCGCACCGTGCGCCTCCCCGAACGGCCCATCGACAACCGCCTGCCGGTCGTCGACGGCCAGGTCGTCACCCAGGTGGCCGCCGTTGCGGGGAACGATCGCCAGTAGGCGTATCCCGCTGCGGTAACCCCCACGGGCCCGGTAGTGTCGCCGGGCCCGTGCCTTTTTCCCGCGTCCCCCCGGACGGCGGCCGGCCCCCTGGCCCAGCGGGCCGATACAATGCGCGGCTACAATTCGACGTTTCCACGTCCGAGGACGCCGCCCCGCCATGGCCCTGCACCCCTACGACCTGTTCGACGTCCGCTCCCTGCTCACGGAAGAGGAGCGTGCGGTGCAGGACACCGTGGCGCGCTTCACCGACGAGCGCGTGCTGCCGATCATCGGCGACGCCTTCGACCAGGGGCGCTTCCCGAAGGAACTGGTGCCGGAGATCGCCGAGCTGGGGCTGCTGGGCTCCTCGCTGCCCGAGCAGTACGGTTGCGCCGGCCTCAACGGCGTCAGCTACGGCCTGATCTGCCAGGAACTCGAGCGCGGCGACAGCGGCATCCGCAGCTTCGTCAGCGTGCAGTCCTCGCTGTGCATGTACCCGATCTTCGCGTATGGCTCCGAGGAGCAGCGCCAGCGCTGGCTGCCGGACATGGCCGCAGGCAAGGTCATCGGCTGCTTCGGCCTGACCGAGCCGCACGGCGGTTCCGACCCCGCCAACATGAAGACCCACGCCAAGCGCGACGGCGCCGACTGGGTGCTCAACGGCTCCAAGATGTGGATCACCAACGGCAACGTGGCCGACATCGCGATCGTCTGGGCGCAGACCGACGACGGCATCCAGGGCTTCGTGCTCGAGAAGGGGATGGCCGGCTTCACCGCCCAGGAAATCAAGCACAAGATGTCGCTGCGCGCCTCGGTCACCAGCGCGCTGTTCTTCGACAACGTGCGCGTGCCGGACGGCAACCGCCTGCCGAACGTGAAGGGACTGAAGGGGCCGCTGGGCTGCCTCACGCAGGCCCGCTACGGCATCACCTGGGGTCCCGTCGGCGCGGCGATCGCCTGCCTCGACGAGGCGCTGAACTATTCCAAGGAACGCATCCTGTTCGACCGCCCGGTCGCCGCGACGCAGAGCGCGCAGCTCAAGCTCGCCGACATGGCCCGCCGCATCACCACCGCGCAGCTGCTCGTGCTGCAGCTCGGCCGCCTCAAGGACGCCGGGAAGATGCAGCCGCAGCAGGTGTCGCTGGCGAAGTGGAACAACTGCCGCATGGCCATCGACATCGCGCGGCAGTGCCGCGACCTGCTCGGCGGCGCCGGCATCACCACCGAGCACGCCGCGATCCGCCACGCGCTGAACCTCGAGTCGGTGATCACCTACGAGGGCACCGAGACCGTGCACCAGCTGGTCATCGGCCGCGAACTGACCGGCATCAACGCGTTCTGAGCGCCGCGCGCATGGACGTCCGCCTCGAAACCGAGCGGTTGCTGCTGCGCATCCCGGAAGCCGGCGACTTCGAGCGCTACGCCGAGGCGCTGGCCGATGCGGACGCCGCGCGCTACATCGGCGGCCAGCTGACGCGCGCCGCCGCCTGGCGGCGGTTCCTGCAGATGCCGGGGGCGTGGCTGGTGCAGGGCTTCGGCATGTTCGCCATCGTCGAGAAGTCCAGCGGCCGCTGGCTCGGCCAGGCCGGCCCCTGGAAACCGGTCGGCTGGCCGGGCAACGAAGTCGGCTGGTCGTTCCATCCGGACGCGTGGGGCCGCGGCTACGCCACCGAGGGGGCGACGGCGGCGATCGACTGGGCCTTCGACAACCTCGGCTGGGATCGCATCATCCACTGCATCCATCCGGACAACACGAGCTCGCAGAAGCTCGCCGCCCGGCTCGGCTCGCGCAACAGCGGTCCCGCGCCGCTGCCGGAGCCGTACCAGGATTCTCCGAACGAAGTCTGGACGCAGGCGCGGGAGGAATGGCGCGCGCGGCGTGCCGGCGCCGCATGAGCACGCTGACGCTGTACGGCTTCTCGCCCTCCGGCAATTGCCACAAGGTGCGCCTGCTGCTCGAGCAGCTCGGGCGGCCGTACCAGTGGATCGAGACCGACAGCAGCCGCGGCGCCACCCGTACGCCGGAATTCCTCGCGCTCAACCCGAACGGCAAGGTCCCGCTGCTCGCGCTGGACGACGGGCGCACGCTCCCCGAATCCAACGCGATGCTGTGCTGGCTGGCCGAGGGCACCGATTACCTGCCGTCCGACGCCTGGCAGCGCGCGCAGGCACTGAGCTGGATGTTCTTCGAGCAATACAGCCATGAGCCGTACGTCGCGGTCGCGCGTTTCATCCGCGGCTGGACGCCGGCCGGTTCGCCGCGCCGCGCCGAGCTCGCCCGGCTGCGCGAGCGCGGGCACCAGGCGCTGGCGGTGATGGAGCGGCACCTGGTCGGGTCGCCGTGGTTCACCGGCCCGCGCTACGGCATCGCCGACATCGCGCTGTTCGCCTACACCGACGTGGCGGGCGAGGGCGGCTTCGATCTCGCGCCGTACCCCGCGCTCCGCGACTGGCTGGCGCGCGTGCGCGCGACGCCGGCTTTCGTGCCGATGGCGCCGCCGTCGGCCGAAGCGGCTGCCCTGCTCGCATTGCCCGATTGACCCACTCACCTCGAGTCCGATTCGCCATGGCCGTTCCCAATCCCATTCCCGCGCGCATGAAAGGCCTGAACCGGGCCGAGATCTGCGACGTCAACTTCCAGGAGTTCGTGCGCGACTTCGGCGGCGGGACCGCCCGCACGGCGCCGGCGCCGGGCGATGCGATCCTGCCGGGCAGCGCGCTCGACGCGCGCGGCTTCCGCGAGCTGTTCGAATCGCAGCTGGTCAGCCGCCATCTCGACCTGATGGCGCGCGTGCTGCGCGTGCAGAACAAGGTCTTCTACACGATCGGCTCGAGCGGCCACGAAGGCAACGCGATGGTCGCGCGCCTGGCCCGCCACACCGATCCCGCGTTCCTGCACTACCGTTCCGGCGGCTTCATGGCGGAGCGCTTCCGCAAGCTGCCGGGCATGGACCCGATCATGGATTCGGCGCTGTCCTTCGCCGCGTCGAAGGACGACCCGGCCTCGGGCGGGCGCCACAAGGTGTGGGGCAGCAAGCCGTTGTGGGTGCTGCCGCAGACCTCGACGATCGCCTCGCACCTGCCCAAGGCCTTCGGCACCGCCGTGGCGATCGAGCAGGCCCGGCGCATCGGCCACGCGTTGCCGATCCCCGACGACAGCATCGCCATCTGCTCGTTCGGCGACGCCTCGAGCAACCACGCCACCGCGCAGACCGCGTTCAACGCGGCGGCGTGGACCGCGTACCAGGGGCTGCCGGCGCCGGTGCTGTTCGTGTGCGAGGACAACGGCATCGGCATCTCGGTGAAGACGCCCGACGGCTGGGTGGGGCGCAATTTCCGCGATCGCGCCGACCTCGACTACTTCCATGCCGACGGCCTGGACCTCGCCAGTGGCTACGGCGACGTGCAGCGCGCCATCGAGCATTGCCGCAGCACGCGGCGCCCGACCTTCCTGCACCTGCGCACCACCCGCATCATGGGCCACGCCGGCACCGACTTCGAGATCGAGTGGCGCTCGATCGAGGAACTGTGCGCGGTCGAGGCGACCGATCCGCTGCTGCGCAGCGCGGCGATCGCGCTCGAGTCCGGGCTGATGTCGAAGGACGAGATCCTCGCGCTGTACGAGGACACGCGGAAGAAGTGCTTCGCGGCGGCGGAAGACGCCGATCGCCGGCCGCGCCTCTCGAGCCTCGAGGACGTGATGAAGCCGCTCGCGCCCTACACGCCGGACGCCGTCAGGGCGGAGGCGGAACGTGCGCCGTCGGCAGAAGCGCGCGCGAAGGCGTTCGGCGGCGAGGCGAAGCTGCCGGAGAAGCAGCCGGCGAAACACCTGGCGATCCAGATCAACCAGGCGCTGCACGACCTGTTCGCCAAGTACCCGGAGACGCTGCTGTTCGGCGAGGACGTCGCTCAGAAGGGCGGCGTCTATACCGTCACCAAGGGCCTGCAGAAGGCCTTCGGCCCGCGCCGCGTGTTCAACACGCTGCTCGACGAGACCATCATCCTCGGCCTGGCCCAGGGCTACGCCAACATGGGCATGCTCCCGCTGCCGGAGATCCAGTACCTCGCGTACCTGCACAACGCCGCCGACCAGATCCGCGGCGAGGCGGCGAGCCTGCAGTTCTTCAGCAATGACCAGTACCGCAACCCGATGGTGGTGCGCATCGCCTCGCTCGGCTACCAGCGCGGGTTCGGCGGGCACTTCCACAACGACAACTCGATCACCGCGCTGCGCGACATCCCCGGCCTGGTCGTGGGCTGCCCGAGCCGCGGCGACGACGCGGCGACGATGCTGCGCACGCTCGCCGCGCTGGCGAAGGTGGACGGGCGGGTGTGCGCGTTCCTCGAGCCGATCGCGCTGTACATGACCAAGGACCTCTATGAGCCGGGCGATGGCGGCTGGCTCACCGGGTACCCGGCGCCGGACCAGGCGATGACGCTGGGCGAAGGCCGCGTCTACGGCGAAGGCAACGACGACCTGGTGATCTTCACCTTCGGCAACGGCGTGCCGATGAGCCTGCGCGCCGCCCGCACCATCGAACGGGAGCACGGCTGGAAGGTGCGGGTGTGCGACCTGCGCTGGCTGGTGCCGCTCAACGAGGCGTGGATCCGCGCGCAGGCGGCGAGCGCGAAGCGCATCCTGATCGTCGACGAAGGCCGGCGCAGCGCCGGCGTGGGCGAAGGCATCATCACCGCCGTCGTCGAAGGCGGCTACGGCGCGCGGCCGTTCCGCCGCGTGGTCGGCGCCGATACCTTCACGCCGCTCGCGGGCGCCGCGTTCCTCGTGATCCCGTCCGAAGACGACATCGTCGCCGCCGCCGGCACGCTCTAGCGCGCCAGGCCGCCCGTGAACGCACGGGCGGGCGCCGGCTGCCCGTGGAGGACGAACCCGTCGGCGGGTGCATCGAGCGGTGCCACCGCGTGCACGAGGTGCCGGCCACCGGGCAGCGGCGCCGCGCAGACGACCTCGCCCGCGGCCGCGCCGCCGGCGTCGTGCAGCACGTCGCCGGGTGTCGCCGCAACCGCAGGCTCCAGCAGCCGCAGGCCGCGCTTCGCCTGCCCGAGGAAATGGGTGCGCGCGACGATTTCCTGGCCCGGATAGCAACCCTTTTTCACGCTGTAGGCGCGCAAGCGATCCAGCGAGAGCTGTTGCGGCGTCCAGCGGTCGGCCTGGGCCCCCTCCAGCCGCGGCAGGCCGTGCGCCATATCGAACGCGCGCCACGCCGCGGCCTGCGCCGCGTCTTCCGCGACCGCCGCGGACGCGCCTTGCGATGCATCGGCGGGCGCGATCGAAAGACAGCGCGCGCCGCCGTCGCCGCCCATGTCGAGCACCACGTGGTCCGCGTCGCGCATCGCCATCGTCGCGCCGCGTGCCTGCGCATCGGCGGCGAACGCGCCGGTCACGGCCAGCTCGCCGCGCACGTCGAGGGCCACCTTGCTGCGGAACACGAAGCGCTGCAGCTGTGCCGCCAGCGACGCCGGATCGGCGTCGGGCAGCAGCAGCCAGAGCTGCTGCGGATCGAGCCGCAGCAGCGCGAACAGCGCCAGCACGCGGCCCTTGGGCGTCAGCCAGCCGCTCCACTGCCAGTGGCCGTCCGGCAGCGCCGAGACGTCGCTCATGAACTGCGCGTGCGCGAATCGGACGGCGTCGGGCCCGCGCAGCGCCAGCAGCCGCTGGCCGGAGAGGGCGAAAACAGTGCTCGGCTTGTCCGGCATTGGCGGCAGGACGTAAACTTGGGCGGTTGTGAGGACTCCGATCATAGGCCAAAACCCGGAATCGGCCGTGCCCGCGGAGACGCAGGCGACGCCGGAGGCCGGCGATGCGGCATCCGGCGCCGCCGCGCCACCGGCGCCGGCGGCGCCCGAGCACGGCGGCCGCGGCGGGCTCGACCCGGTGCGCTACGGCGACTGGGAAAAGAACGGCCGCTGCATCGATTTCTGACCCGACGCACCGCAAGCGATAAGGACGAGCCGACGATGGCGACACGCGAACGCCCCCTGTCACCGCACCTGCAGGTGTACCGGTGGCAGATCACGATGACGATGTCGATCCTGCACCGCGCCACCGGCGTCGCGCTCACGGTCGGCGCCTTCGGCCTGGCTTGGTGGCTGCTCGCGGTCGCCGCGGGCGGCGACGCCTACGCGCATGCATCGGCCTGCCTCGCGTCGCCGTTCGGCCAGTTCGTGCTGTTCGCGTTCTCCGCCGCGCTGGTCTACCACCTGCTCAACGGCATCCGCCACCTGCTGTGGGACGCGGGCTGGGGCTTCGAGATCCCCGAGTTCTACGCCTCCGGCTGGGCCGTGGCGGTGCTGACCGTCGTGCTGACCGTGGCGATCTGGATCGCGGCGAAGGGAGTGGGCGCATGAGCGACATCGGCACCGCCGGCGATCCGCGCCGCCATCGCCGCGGCGACGAGTTCCGCACGCCGCTCAAGCGCGCGCGCGGCCTGGGCAGCGGCAAGACCGGGACCGGCCACTTCTGGTGGCAGCGCGTCACCGCCATCGCCCTCGCGCTGCTGGTCGCCTGGCTGCTCGGGCTGCTGGTCTCGCTCGTCGGCGCCGACCTCGGCACCGTGCGCGCGACGCTCGCCCGGCCCTGGAACGCGATCGCGATGGCCGCGCTGGCCGTCGCCATGTTCTGGCACGCCAAGCTCGGCATCCAGGTCGTGATCGAGGACTACGTGCACACGCGCTGGGCCGAAGTGGCGCTGCAGCTGCTCAACCTGTTCGCCTGCGCCGCCGCCGCGCTCGCCTGCCTGTTCGCGATCGCGCGCATCGCGCTGCTCGCCACCTACTGACGCCGCCATGACCGACTACAAGATCATCGAACACAAGTACGACATGGTCGTCGTCGGCGCCGGCGGCGCCGGCCTGCGCGCCACCTTCGGCCTGGCCCAGAAGGGCCTGCGCACCGCCTGCATCTCCAAGGTGTTCCCGACCCGTTCGCACACCGTGGCGGCGCAGGGCGGCATCTCGGCCGCGCTGGGCAACATGGGCCCGGACGACTGGCGCTACCACTTCTACGACACCATCAAGGGCTCGGACTGGCTGGGCGACCAGGACGCCATCGAGTACATGTGCCGCGAGGCGATCCCGGCGATCGTCGAGCTCGAGCACCAGGGCGTGCCGTTCTCGCGCACCGAGGAAGGCAAGATCTACCAGCGCCCGTTCGGCGGCATGACCACCGAGTACGGCAAGGGCATCGCCCAGCGCACCTGCGCCGCGGCCGACCGCACCGGCCACGCGATCCTGCACACGCTGTACCAGCAGTCGCTCGCGCACGAAGCCGAGTTCTTCATCGAATACTTCGCGCTCGACCTGGTCATGGACGCGGACGGCGCCTGCCGCGGCGTCCTCGCACTGGACATGAGCGAGGGCACGCTGCACCTGTTCCGCGCGCACGGCACGGTGCTGGCGACCGGCGGCTACGGCCGCGCGTACTTCTCCGCCACCTCGGCCCACACCTGCACCGGCGACGGCGGCGGCATGGCCCTGCGCGCGGGGCTGGGCCTGCAGGACATGGAGTTCGTGCAGTTCCACCCGACCGGCGTGTACGGCGCCGGCGTGCTGATAACCGAGGGCGTGCGCGGCGAGGGCGGCATCCTCCGCAACAGCAGCGGCGAGCGCTTCATGGAGCGCTACGCGCCGAACGCGAAGGACCTGGCCTCGCGCGACGTGGTGTCGCGCTCGATGACCATCGAGATCCGCGAGGGTCGCGGCGTCGGCGAGCACAAGGACCACATCTTCCTCGACCTCACCCACCTCGACCCGAAGGACATCCACGAGAAGCTGCCCGGCATCGCCGAGAGCGCGCGGATCTTCGCGGGCGTGGACGTCACCCGGCAGCCGATCCCGGTGCTGCCGACGGTGCACTACAACATGGGCGGCATCCCGACCAACTACCACGGCGAAGTCGTGCAGCTGAAGAACGGCAACCCGGACACCGTGGTGCCCGGGCTGTACGCCATCGGCGAGGCCGCCTGCGTGTCGGTGCACGGCGCCAACCGCCTGGGGTCGAACTCGCTGCTGGACCTGGTGGTGTTCGGCCGCGCCGTCGCCAACCGCGCCGCCGAGACGATCAAGCCCGCGCAGCCGCATGGCCGCCTCGCGCCCGACGCCTGCGACCAGGCGCTGGCCAACCTCGATCGCGTGCGCAACGCCAACGGCGGCACGCCGACCGCGGTCATCCGCGACCGCATGCAGCGCACGATGCAGGCCGACGCCGCCGTGTTCCGCACCGGCGAGACGCTGGCCGAGGGCGTGGCCAAGATCCGCGACATCCACGCCTCGTTCGCCGACGTCCGCGTGAGCGACCGCTCGCTGGTCTGGAATTCCGACCTCGTCGAGACGCTGGAACTGCAGAACCTGCTCGGCCAGGCGCTGGCGACGATCGTGTCGGCGGAGAACCGCAAGGAATCGCGCGGCGCGCACGCGCGCGAGGACTTCCCGGACCGCGACGACGGTGAGTGGATGAAGCACAGCCTGTGCTGGGTCGACGACCGCGGCGCGACGCGCATCGACTACCGGCCGGTGCACATGTACGTGCTCGACGACGAAGTCGAGGTCGTTCCGCCCAAGGCACGCGTGTACTGAGGAAACCGAACCGATGGCCGAATTCACGCTGCCGCGCAACTCGAAGGTCCAGCCGGGCCGCCGCTTCCCCGCGCCCGAGGGCGCGAAGCGCACCCGCACCTTCAAGATCTACCGCTGGAACCCGGAAGACGGTCGCAACCCGACCACCGACACCTACGAGGTCGACCTCGACAAGTGCGGGCCGATGGTCCTGGACGCGCTGATCAAGATCAAGAACGAGATCGACCCGACGCTGACGTTCCGGCGCTCCTGCCGCGAGGGCATCTGCGGTTCGTGCGCGATGAACATCGACGGCACCAACACGCTGGCGTGCACCAAGGCGATCGGCGACTGCTCCGGCAAGGGCGACGTCCCGGTCTACCCGCTGCCGCACATGCCGGTGGTCAAGGACCTGGTCCCCGACCTGACGCACTTCTACGCGCAGTACGCGTCGATCAAGCCGTGGCTGCGCACGCAGAGTTCGCCGCCGCCGGACCGCGAGCGGCTGCAGTCGAAGGAGGACCGCGCGAAGCTCGACGGCCTGTACGAGTGCATCCTGTGCGCCTGCTGTTCGACCAGCTGCCCGAGCTACTGGTGGAACGGCGACAAGTACCTCGGCCCGGCGATCCTGCTGCAGGCCTATCGCTGGATCGTCGACAGCCGCGACGAGGACACCGGGGCGCGCCTGGACGACCTCGAGGATCCGTTCAAGCTGTACCGCTGCCACACGATCATGAACTGCACGCGCACCTGCCCGAAGGGGCTCAACCCGGCGCGCGCGATCGCCAGCATCAAGCAGCTCATGCTGGAGCGCCGCGGCTGATGCTCCCGCCGCCGCCCGCGCCGGGCCAGGTGTTCCTCCCGGCGCTGGCGATGGTCGCGCTGACCATCGCCGTCACGGTGCGGATGTTCCTCGAGCGCGTGCGCCAGATCCGCGGCGAGCGCATCCCGTTCCGGGAGATCCCCAGCGGCTCGCAGATGGCCCTGCGCTTCGCCGACACCCGCGCGGCCGACAACTACCGCAACCTGTTCGAAGCGCCGGTGCTGTTCTACCTGGCGCTGGTCGTCGCCGCGCTGGCGGGGCAGGCGACGCCGCTGGTCCTCGGGCTGGCGTGGACCTACGTGGCGCTTCGCGTGGCGCACAGCTGGATCCACTGCACCTACAACCGGGTCAAGCACCGCTTCTACGCGTTCGCGTCGAGCACCCTGGTCCTGCTCGTCCTCTGGATCGTCCTCGCCATCGACCTCGTACATCCCTGACGTTTCGGGTCGGCGCCTTCGGGCTGGGCGACGGAGCGATCCGCGGGCTTCGGGGCTGGGCGGTGGAAGCGTGCGGGGACTTTCGGGGGACGGCGTGAATCCATCCATGGAGCCTCTTC
>JANINR010000148.1 GCA_024508915.1 Lysobacteraceae bacterium
GCCGCCCGACCCGGAGGCGCGCGCCGGCCTCGCCGACAGCCGAGTGTTCGCGCTGCTGGCGCAAGGCGCCGGCGCCCTCGACGAGCTCGCCGCCCTGCTCGATGCCGCGCACGCCCCCGCGGGCGCGGGCGGCCTCGCGCGCTTCCTCGAAGCCTGCGCGGCCGGCGGGCACGACGACGCGAGCCTGCACCTCGAAACCTTCGCCATCGGCCTGCTCGAGCGCGGCGCGGATCCATTCGCCGCCTCGGGCGCGGGCAACCCGCCGCTGGCGCTCGCGATCCGCCTCGGCTGGCTGCGCGCCTGCGAGCGCCTGCTCGCCGCCGGCGTCGACACGTCCGCGCGCGACGCCCATGGCATGACGCCCTTGCACCTCGCGGCCGCGCTGGGCCGCGAACCGGCGTTGAAGCTGCTGGTGCGCCACGGCGCCGCCCCGGACGCGCGCGCGCCCGACGGCCAGACGCCGCTGGGCGTCGCGCTGTCGAGCGGGCGCCGCGATCTCGTCGACTGGCTCGAGTGGCACGGCTGGCCGCTGCCGCGACGCCCCCTGCACGCCGCCGACCTGCCGGCCGCGGCGATCGTCGGCGATGCCGGTGCCGTGCGCCGGCTGCTCGACCTCGGCTTCCCGATCGATGCCGCCGATGCGCAGGGGTGCACCGCGCTGCTGCGCGCCGCCGGCGGCGGCCATCGCGAGTGCGTGGAGCTGTTGCTGGAGCGCGGCGCCGATCCGCGCATCGCCGCGCTCACCGGGGCGACGCCGCTCTCCGCCGCGGTGAGCATGCGCCACGCCGCCATCGTCGATCGCCTGCTTGCCGCGGGCGCCGGCCTCGAGCAGCGATTGCCCGGCGAAGTCACGGTGCTGATGCTGGCCGCCGCGCTCGGCCTTCCGGACCTCGTCGCGCGCCTGCTGCAGGCCGGCGCGGACGTCCACGCCTGCGACGCGCAGGGCCTGACGCCGCTGCACTGCGCCGTGCTGTTTGCCTTCACCGCGCGCGAGAAGCCGCGCGTGCTCGCGCTGCTCGACACGCTGCTGCTCGCCGGCGCGGAACCCGATGCGCGCGCGGCCGGCCAGGTCACGCCCCTGCTGCTCCTGCTCGGTTCGCGCGCCGAACCCGGCACCGCCTGCGACGAGGACGTGGTCCTCACCGCGCTCGAGCGGCTGCTCGACGAGGAAGTGGCGCTCGACGTGCAGGATCCGCGCGGCTTCGGGCCGCTGCACCTGGCGGCGCTCCACGGTCTGCTGCGCGTCACCCAGCGCCTGCTGCGCGCCGGTTGCGACCCGGGCCTGCGCGACGGGCTGAACCGCACGCCGCGCGAGGTCGCGGTGATGCGCGGCTTCGTCGACGTCGCCGGCGAATACGCGCCGGCGCAGCCCGGCGGCAACGCGTCGCTCGCGCGGTTCCTGCGGCCGCCGCCTACGTCGTAGGGTCGCGCTGCTCCACCATCCCGCCGAGCACGCCTTCGCCGCGGTCGGCGGCGAACAGTTCCTCCAGGTCGCGGCGCGCTTCCTGCGACGTCTGGATCAGCGCCACCTCGTCGTCGTACACCTGGTGCTGCGCGCGCAGCAGCGCTTCGTCGTGCTCGCGGAAGCGTTCCGCGCGCCGCGCGGCGACGTCCTCGCGCTCGCCCAGCGCGACCAGCACGCGTTCGCCGAGCTTCAGGCTCGAGTGGAAGGTCTCGCGCACCACTTCGACGCCGAGGTCCATCAGTTCCCAGGCGTGGCGGCGGTTGCGCGCGCGCGCGAACACGGCGGCTTCGGGATAGAGCCGGCGCAGGGTGCGCACGACCTCCAGGTTCGATTCCGGGTCGTCGATCGCGACCACGAACACGCGCACGCCGCCGGCGCCGGCCGCGCGCAGCAGCGCGGGCTGCGCCGGATCGCCGTAGTAGATCTGGCTGCCGAAGCGGCGCACGAAATCCACCTGTTCCGGGCTGTGCTCGATGGCGACGAAGGGCACGCGCTGCGCCGCGAGCAGGCGCGCGACCACCTGGCCGAAACGTCCGAAGCCGGCGATGAGCACCTGCGGATGCGTATCGGGGATGTCGTCGAACGGCCGCGCCGGAAGCCGCGCCACGGGATTGCGCAACCCGCGCGCCATCGCGACCAGCAACAGCGGCGTGAGCGCCATGGAGACGCCCACCACCGCGACCAGGCGGTCGTGCATCGCCCCGTCCATCAGCGCGGCACGTTCCGCCTCGCCGAACACCACGAACGCGAATTCGCCGCCGAGCGCGAGCACGCTGCCCAGCAGCAGCGCCTCGCGCGGCGCGAGGCGCCCCGGACGCAGGCCCACGCCGAACAGGATCGCGAACTTCACGAGCATCAGCCCGAGCACGGCGAGCGCGATCGTTCCCGGCTCCGACGCGATGCGCCCCAGGTCGATGCCCATCCCGACCGCCATGAAGAACAGGCCCAGCAGCAGGCCCTCGAACGGCTGGATCTGCGCCTCGAGCTCGTGCCGGAACTCGGAATCGGCGAGCAGCACGCCGGCGAGGAACGCGCCCAGGCCCATGCTCAACCCGGCGAGCTGCATCAGCCATGCGCTGCCCAGCACCACCAGCAGCGCGGTCGCGGTGAACACCTCGGGCATGCGCGTGCGCGCCACGATGCGGAACACGTGGCGGAGCAGCACGCGCCCTCCGAGGACCAGCGCCGCGATCGCCGCGAGCGCGCGCAGCGCCGCCCACCACGGCGACTGCACCTCGCCGGCGACGTGGCCGAGGAGCGGGATCGCCGCCAGCAGCGGGATCGCCGCGAGGTCCTGGAACAGGAGGATCGCGAAGGCGAGGCGCCCGTAGTCCGCATTCAGCGCCTTGCGCTCCGACAGCAGCTGCAGGCCGACGGCCGTGGACGAGAACGCCAGCCCGAAGCCGACCACCACCGCCGCATGCCAGTCGATGCCCAGCGCCAGCGCGATCCCGCCGAGCGCGATCCCGGTCGCCAGCACCTGCGCGCCACCGGCGCCGAACACCGGGCGCCGCATGACCCGCAATCGCGCCGGCGAGAGCTCGAGTCCGATCACGAACAGCAGCAGCACCACGCCGATCTCGCTCGCGGCGAGCACCGGATCCGGATCGGCCACCGCTCGCAGCCCGTGCGGGCCGAGCACGACGCCGGCCGCGAGGTAGCCGAGCACCGCGCCCAGCCCGAAGCGCTTGAACACCGGCACCGCGACCACGGCGGCCAGCAGGAAGACGAGCGCGAGTTCCAGTCCGCTACCGTGCATGGTTCCTCCGTTCGCGCCGATTATGCGGCCCGCCTCGCGGGAAAACGGATACATCGCCGCAGCGACCGGATTTCCGGCCCGATGGCACGTTGACACCTCCCCGCATGGGGGGCATAAAGACCCTTCGCCTTGGGGAAGAAGGGGAACGCGATGAATGGAATCCGCCGCGTGAACGGGGCTTCGGCCACCGTCGGGCCGAAGGCGCAGAAACGCAGGTTGAAGGTCGCACCGGTCACGCGTGCCGTCCGCGCCGCGCTGGCGGCGTCGGCCGCGGTGCTCGCCCTGGCCGGGCCCGCACCCGCCATCGCCGGCGACTGCACGGTCCCGGTGGACAACACGATCCGCTGCAACGGCGATTTCACCGACACCCTGAACTTCGCCGTCGAGGACCTGACCCTGGTCGTCGGCGACGAGGCGCCCACCACCATCGCCCCGCCGGCCGGCAGCCCCGGCATCCTGGCCGACTGGGCCGGGAACATCGGCGTCTCGAGCGCCGCCGACATCGTCGCCTATGCGGCCGACGGCATCCACGCGACGGGCAGCGGCGACGTCGACGTTTCGAACGACGGCAGCGTCGACGCCTACGGCCCCGGCCAGGTGATCGGCATCTACGCCTATTCAGCCGGAGGCGACGTCACCGTCGCCAACGGCGGTGCCGTCTCCGCCTATTCATACGACGGCCTCGCGGACGGCATCTTCGCTTCGGGGACGAACGTCGATGTTTCCAACGCAGGGACCATCGCCGCGGACGGCTACGGCTGGGCGGCCGGCATCGAAGCGCAGGGCACCGGCGCCACGGGCGTCACCAACGACGGTTCGATCACCGCCTACGCCTATGCCGCGGGCGGCTATGCCTTCGGTGTCTACGCCACCGGCGAGGACGTGACCGTCGCCAACGGCGGCAGCATCGACGCGCAGGGCTATTACTCGAACGGCGTGTACGTGCAGTCGGGCGGCGACGCGCTCGTGGACAACGACGGCAGCATCGCTTCCGGCGGTCTGTACACCAGCCTCTACGCCACCGGCATCCACGCCGCGAGCGGCGGCCTGGACAGCAGCGTCGCGGTGTCCAGCAGCGGCGACGTCACGGTCAACGGCTACGCGGGCGCCACCGGCATCGAGGCCCTCGCAACGGGCGCGGGCAGCACCGCGAGCGTGGACAACAGCGGGGACGTCTACGCGAATTCCTATTACAAGTACGCGTCGGGATCCACGGGCATCGTGGCTTCCGCCGACGGCGACGCGACGGTCGACAACAGCGGCGGCGTCACCGCCATCGCCGCCGGCGCCGCCTATGGCGCGATGGCGCTGTCGTTCAACGGGACCGCGTCGGTCACGAACAGCGGCGACATCGACGTCTCGAACACGGCCATCGCCTATTACGCGGCCAGCGGCATCGTCTCGTCGTCGCAGAACGGCGACGCGTTCGCCGACAACAGCGGCCACATCGGCGTCACCAGCAAGTACATCGGCACCGGCATCGACGCCAGCGGCATGACCGGCACCGATGTCGCGAACAGCGGCGACATCGCCGTCGACGCCTGGTACGCGTACGGCATCCGGGCCAGTTCCGCGGCGGGGGACGTTTCGATCGACAACAGCGGTTCGATCGACGCGGTCTATGGCGGTACGCTTTTCGCCGGCAAGGCGTGGGGCATCCTCGCGCTGACGACCGCCGGGGACATCTCGGTCGACAACGCCGGCGACATCTACACCAGCGTCAGCAGCCAGTCCGTGGGCATTTTCGCCCGGCCGGCCGAAGGCAGCGCCACGGTATCGAACAGCGGCTCCATCTTCGCCGGCAGCTACGACGGCACCGCGGTCGGCGTGTTCGCCCGTGCCGACAACGGCGACATCGCCGTTTCGAACGCGGCCGGCGGTTCGATCGAGGCCTACTCGGCCTACGGCCAGGCGTATGGCGTCCTCGGTTCCGGCGTCGACGTGGACGTCGTCAACGACGGCGACATCACCGCGACCGGCTTCTACGCGGCGGCGGGCATCAACGTCTACGGCGACGAGCTGGTGACGATCTCGGGCGTCGGCTCGATCCAGGCGGTCGCCTATGGCATCGCGCGCGGCACCAACGCCAGCAGCGGCGGCGGCGATGTCGCGGTCCACAACGGCGGAGACGTGCTCGCCGGCAGCCTCCTGCTCGACGCCATCGGCCTGTACGCGTACTCGGGCACGGGCGACGTGGACGTCTCGAACGACGGCGACATCGTCGCGATCGCCCCGAACGGCCTGGCCGACGGCATCTTCGCCTACGGCGCCAACGCCACCGTCGCCAACGGCGAGGGTGCGTCCATCCTGGCCCTGGGCTACACCTGGGCGGCGGGCATCGAGGCGCAGGCCGCCGACTCGGTCGCCGTGACCAATGCCGGCGACATCGCCGTGCAGACCTACGGCGTGAGCGAGGCCTTCGGCGTGTACGCCGGCGGCGGCGCCGGCGGCGCGATGGTCGACAACTCGGGCACGATCTCCGTGCACGGCTACGACCAGGCCACGGGCATCTACGCAAACGCCTCGGGCGGCGTGGACATCTCCAATGCGGGTGCGGTGTACGCGGGCTACCTGTCCGTCGACGACTACGGCAACACCTACTCGAGCAGCTACGCGCTCGCCCTGTTCGGCGTCTCGGGCGGCGAAGGCGCCGCGGTCGACATCGAGAACTCCGGCACGCTGCAGGCGATCAGTTTCAGCGCCAGCAGCGGCGCGGAAGCGCGCTCGCTCGGCGCAGGCGGGTCGGCCACGGTGAGCAGCAGCGGCGACGTGGTCGCCGTCGCGCTCGCGACGGGCGGTTCCGCCGCCGGCCTGGTCGCCTCCGCGGACGGCGATGCGACCGTCGACAACGCCGGCTCCGTGCTGGCCTATTCGGGCGGCATGGCCTATGGCGCGCTCGCCGTCGCCTTCAATGGCGACTCGAGCGTCACCAATTCGGGCGACATCACGTCCATCAACACCGCCTATCCGTACTACAGCGCCTACGGCGTCGTTTCGGCGTCGCAGAACGGCGGTGCCAGCGCGGACAATACGGGCAGCATCTACGCCTACAGCCCCTACATCGGGGTAGGCATGCAGGTGACGGGCATGGCCGGCGCCGACGTGTCCAACGGCGGCGACGTGGCCGCGAACGCGTGGGTCGCCTACGGCGTGCGTGCCTCGTCCGGCCAGGGCGACGTGTCGATCGACAACGGCGGCGAGGTTGCGGCGTATTACACCGGCGCCTACCTCGGATACGCGTTCGGCATGCACGCCAGGACGGTGGGCGGCGACATCGCCATCGACAACAGCGGCGACGTGAGCGCGGCCGGCGGCCTGCAATCGATCGGCATCTTCGCGACCACGACCGCCGGCGACATCGCGATCGACAGCAGCGGGTCGGTGGAATCCGCCGGATACGCCGGCCTGTCGGCCGCCATCTTCGCCACCAACACGGGCGGCGACGTGTCGGTCGACAACAGCGGCAGCCTGGACGCCTCGTCGGCGTACGGCACCACCGTGGGGGCGTTCGCCCGTGCGAGTTCGGGATCCGCGTCGATCTCCAGCAGCGGCGACATCTCCAGCACCGCCGCCTACGGCACGGCGTACGGCGTGCTCGTGCGCGGCGCCTACGCGGACATCGGCAACAGCGGGGACGTGGCCGCGGACGGCTATTACGGCGCGTACGGGTTGTATGCGGACGGCGGCATTTACGCGACGGCTGCCAATTCCGGCTCGATCGACGCCCATTCCGAAAGTGGCCTCGCGGCCGGCGTGGCTGCGATCGGGCTGTACGGCGCCACCGTTTCGAACAGCGGCGACATCGCGGCCTCTGCCGGAGACGCCGGCATGGCGATCGGCGTGCTCGCCCAGTCGTACTACGACGTGCTCGTCGAGAACTCGGGCACCATCTCGGCTGCGCACGCCGGCCAGGCGATCGCGGTCGCGATGAACTCCGTCGCCGGTACTGCGACGCTGGACAACAGCGGTACCATCTCGACCGACACCTCGCTGGCCGGCTCGATCGCGGTGCTGGGCAGCGACGGCGCCAACGTCATCCACAATACGGGCGACATCGACGGCGCCATCGTCACCTTCGATGCCGACGACGCGTTCGCCAACGGCCAGGGCGGCACGTGGCTGGTCCGCAACGGCACCACCGATTTCGGAGGCGGCGACGACGCCATCGTGAACGGTGCCGGCGGCACGATCCACCTCGCCAATGGCGGCATCTTCCTCGGCGCGAGCGGCGCCGACGGCAACCGGTTCGAGAACCACGGCGTCATCCGCACCAGCGGCTACGGACTGGTCGACGTGGGGCGCGGCGTCGCCCTCGTGCCCTCGCTCAACCCGCTGCCGCTGGTCAACGACGGCATCATCGATTTCGTCGACGGCGCACCGGACGACATGCTGGTCATCCTCGGCGACCTCGGCGGCGATGGCGCCATCAACCTCGACATGAGCCTGCTCAACGGCAATGCCGACCTGCTCTACGTCGACGGCAGCGTGGTGAACGGCACCACCCAGGCAATCAACCTCAACGTCCTGGGCGTGCCGACGGCGCTGACGAGCGAGGCGTCTCCGGTCGTCGCGGTCAGCGGCAATCTGCCGGCGGGCAGTTTCGTCGGCGGGGACGTGCTCAACGTGGATCCGGCCAATTTCCTCGACCTCGGCGTCTCCGTTTCCACTTCGACCTCCGGCGGCGTCCACCTCGTGTCGGCCGCGGTCGAGGTCGAAGGCCTCAACGACACCGGCGTGCTCGCGGCATCGGTGGCGCAGGGCGCGCACAGCCTGATCAACAGCGCCATCGGGACGATGCGCCAGCGCTACGGCGTGCAGTACCCGCTGGCCGCCGGCCAGGCGGGCCTGTCCCCGTGGGTGCGGCTGTATACCGACAAGGGCGACTTCTCGCCCTCCGGCAGCGGCTTCGGCAGCGGTGCGGACTTCGGCTTCGAGCAGGAGAACCGCGGCCGCGAACTCGGCATGGGCTTCACCCTCGGCCGCGCCAGCTTCGGCGTGCTGGCCGGCAATGCCGACGGTACGCAGCGTCTTGCGGGTGGCGGCGGCGCCGATCGCCTGAAGCTGCACGGGGCCGGTGTCTACGCCACCTGGCGCGACCCCCGCTTCTACATCGATGCGTCGTATCGCTGGATGGACTTCGACGCGCGGCTGGATTCGGCCGGCGGCGAGCGCGAGACCAGCGGCAACGCCACCGCGACCAACATCGAGGCCGGCTTCACCGGCTGGTCCGCCCATGGCATCGACATCGTGCCGCAGGTGCAATACACGCGCGCCACGATCGACAACGTGGGTCCCGTCGCAGGCAACCTCACGCAGATGGACATCGACGGCGGGGTCTCCGAGCGCGGACGTGTCGGCGTGGCGCTGAGTCGCACGTTCGCGGGCACGCACGGGATCGAGTGGACGCCGTACGGCGCATTGAGCGCGGTCCGCGAATTCGATGGCGAGACCGGCTTCACGGTCTCCGACGCCTTCACCGGCACCACCTCGGTCGAAGGGACCAGCAGCCTGGCGGAGCTGGGCGTCGGCATGCGCATGGGCGGATGGTCCGCAACGGCCGGCATCCACTGGGCGGACGGCGGCGCGCTCCGGAACGTACGCGGCGGCCAGCTGGTGCTTCGCTACACCTGGTGACGGCGTGACGAAGCCGAACGACACCCCCCAGGCGCCGGTCGATCCGACCGGCGACCGCGGCGAGCTGGAGACCGGCCTCGACGCGGTGACCGCGGACGAGCGCGACGAAGCGCCCGCCGCGGCTCCGCCCGCGACGGCGCCTGCCTCCGCGCCCGGCACGGGCCAGCCGCAGCGCGCGCCCGACATCACCCGCATGAAGGTCGAGAAGAGCTGCTCGCGCGGCCTTGCCGCATGGCTCGCCGGCAACCGGATCTCGCTCGCCATTTCCTCCTACCAGACCGGCCGCATCTACCTGGTCGGCAGCGACAAGCAAGGTCGCGTCTCGTTCTTCGAGCGCATCTTCGAGCGCGCGATGGGCGTGGTCGGCAATGCGCAGCGGATCTACCTCGGCGGCCTGTACCAGCTGTGGCGCTTCGAGAACGTGCTGCGTCCGAACGAGGTGATCCACGGCCAGTTCGACAAGTGCTACGTGCCGCGCAACGCGCAGACCATCGGCGACCTCGACATCCACGAGCTCGGGATCCGCAGCAACGGCAAGGTCGTCTTCGTCAACACGAAGTATTCGTGCCTCGCCGAGCTGAGCCAGACGCACAGCTTCAAGGCGATCTGGAAGCCGAAGTTCATCAGCAAGCTCGCGCCCGAGGACCGTTGCCATCTCAACGGGCTGGCGATGGTGGACGGCCGGCCGAAGTACGTCACCGCGGTCTGCCGCAGCGACACCGTCGACGGCTGGCGCGACCGGCGCCGCGACGGCGGCGTGGTGATCGATGTCGAGACCGACGAGATCGTGTGCGAAGGCCTGTCGATGCCGCATTCGCCGCGCTGGGCCAACGGCCGGCTGTGGGTGCTCAACGCGGGTACCGGGCATCTCGGCTGGGTGGACATGGAGAAGAAGGCCTTCGTCCCGCTCGCCTTCGTCCCGGGCTTCGCACGCGGCCTGTCCATCATCGGCAACGTCGCCGCGGTCGGCTTGTCGAAGCCGCGCAACCAGCGCTTCGAAGGCCTCCAGCTCGACGAGGAATTGCGCAAGCGGGATGCCGAGCCGTGGTGCGGCGTACAGATCGTGTCGCTCGCGAACGGCGACGTGATGAACTGGATCCGGTTCGAAGGCGACATCACCGAGATCTTCGACATCAGCTTCCTGCCGAACGTGCGCAACCCGATGATGATCGGCCTGCGCACACCCGAGATCCGCGACCTGATCACCTTCGAATCGGAAATCGCGACGGAGGCCGCGCCGTGACGGCGCGCCGCCTCGCCGTCGCGATCGCCGCCGGCGCGCTGGCATTCGCGTCCGCGCAGGCGCAGGCGCAGGCGCAACTACAGCCCAAGGCCGCGGCGACCACCGCCGGGCAGCGCGAACGCGTGGTCGACGCGACGTTCAAGGCATGGGATGCCGACCACAACGGCGTGCTGTCGCAGGACGAGTTCCGCGAAGGATGGAATTCGGTGCGCAGGCGGGCGGACGACAAGGTCGAGGCCACGCTGCACGCCCAGTTCGACAAGATCGACGGCAACCACGACGGTGCCATCGACGCCGCGGAGTACGGCCAGCTCATGCTCGTGCAGCGCGCAGGCAAGTCCGCGCCCGCGCTCGCGATCTTCGACCGCAACGGGAATCAGCGGCTCGAGTTCGACGAATACCTCATGCTGGTCGCGAAACTCGCAGCTGCGACGCAAGCGCCGAAGGGGAAGGCGCCGTGAGCTTCCAGGTCGTCCCCGTCTGGCAGCAGGTGACGCCCGCGCTGGAGCAGGAATTGCTGGCGTTCTGGCAGCGCAACAACGCCATCGCCACCGCCGAGCGGGCGGCCACGCGCGCCCGTCAGGCGGTATGCGTCGGGCGGGACGCGGACGGCGCGATCTGCGCCGTCGGCACCGCGGTGCTGCGCACGCTGCCGCGGCTGCGGCAACCGACGTACTACTACCGCCAGTTCTTCGACGCCGCGCATCGCGGCCTGGGACAGGCGATTCCGTTCGCCAATCGCGCCAAGGCGATCCTCCAGGCCTACAACGCCGGCCTCGCGCGCCCCGAGTCGCTCGGGATGCTGATCGAGGTGGAGAACCGCCAGCTTTCCGGGCACTTCCAGATGGTGCACGAGTCGCAGACCGGCTACGGCTTCATCGGATATTCGCCGCGCGGGCTGGTCCTGCGCGTTTCCTGGTTCGACGGTGCGGTGCTGCAGGCGCCCGCACCGGTGCAGCGCAGGCCGTCGCGGCCTACCGTGCGCACGGATGCACCTCGCCTGCGCAGTGCGGCCCCGGCATGACCTCGGGATCGCCCTGACACACCTTCCAGACACGCATCACCAGCACGGGGATATCGCCATGAACGTCCAGACCTGCCTCCTGAGCGCCGCCATCGCTTCCGCGCTCCTCGTCGCCGCCCCCGGACACGCGGCCAGGCGCGATGGCGCAGCGGTCAAGCCCGCGGCGCAGGCCCGGGCCCAGGCGATGCTCGCCCGCGGCGGCGTCGCCGCCCGGCTCGCCCGCCAGGCCGCCGCCGACGATTTCGTCCCGCAGGCCACGATCGTCGACGCGGACGGCACCGAGCACGTGCGCTTCGCCCGCACCTACCAGGGACTGCCGGTGGTCGGCGGCGATTTCGTGCTGCATTCGCGCAACGGCCAGCCGCTCGGGGTGAGCCAGACGCTGGCCACCACCGACCGCCCCGGCGTGTCGCCCGGCATCAACAGCGGTCGCGCGATCGGCCTGGCGAACGTGGAGTTCGCCTCGGCGCTGAGCGATGCACCGAACGCGCGGCTCGTGGTCTACGCGCGCCGGGCCGAGCCGGTGCTCGCCTACGAGGTCGTCCTCTCGGGCTTCCGCGCCGACCAGACGCCGCGCGAGATGCACTACTTCGTCGACGCCGCCAGCGGCGCGATCCTGGATCGCTGGGACGGCGTGGAGACCGCGCAGCCCGGCCGCGACGGCGACGCGTGCGCGGGCGGCGTGGCCGCCGTCGGTTCGGGCATCAGCCTGACCGAGGGCACGGTCGCGCTCGACACGGTGAAGTGCGGCAGCGTCTACCAGCTCAAGGACCTGACCCGCGGCGGCGGCTACACCACCAACATGGGCCTGCGCCAGACCGGCATGGGGTCCATCTACGTGGACGCCGACAACACCTGGGGCAACGGCGGCTACAACGACTCGGCCACCGTCGCCGCGGACGCGCACTACGGCGTCTCGGCGACCTGGGACTACTACTTCGACGTGCACGGCCGCCACGGCATCGCAGACGACGGCGTCGGCGCCGCCAGCCGCGTGCATTACGGGCGCAACTACGGCAACGCCTTCTGGCGCGACTCCTGCTTCTGCATGACCTTCGGCGACGGCGACAACGGCGTCTCGATCCTGCCGTTGGTCGCGCTCGACATCGCCGGCCACGAAATGTCGCACGGCGTGACCAGCCGATCCGCCGACCTCGACTACAGCGGCGAGTCCGGCGGCCTCAACGAAGCGACTTCCGACATCATGGGCACGATGGTCGAGTGGCACGTCGACAACCCGAACGATCCGGGCGACTACCTGATCGGCGAGAAGATCTACCCGAACAATCCCGGCTACTACGCGCTGCGCTACATGTTCAAGCCCAGCCTCGACGACCAGTCGCCCGATTGCTATGCGCCCGGCCTCGGCGACCTCGACGTGCACTACAGCTCCGGCGTGGCCAACCACTTCTTCTACCTGCTGGCGGAGGGCGCGGTGGTGCCGGCGGGCTTCGAGCAGTTCGGCGTGACGCCGGCCTCCCTCGTCTGCGACGGCAACACGTCGATCGCCGGCATCGGCCGCGACGCCGCGAGCAGGATCTGGTACCGCGCGCTCACGGTCTACATGACGAGCAACACCGACTACGCCGGCGCGCGCGACGCGACCGAGCAGGCCGCGGCCGACCTGTTCGGCCCCGGCTCCGCGCAGGCGCTCGCGGTCTCCGCCGCCTGGAACGCCGTCAGCGTCCTCTGACGGCAGCGCCGGGCAAGAAAAAGGGCGCCGCGAGGCGCCCTTCTTCGTGGTGCGATGCCGCCCGGGTCAGCGCTTCATCGAAGCGAAGAACTCGTCGTTCGACTTGGTCGTCTTCATCTTGTCGAGCATGAACTCCATCGCGCCGATCTCGTCCATGCCGTGCAGCAGCTTGCGCAGGATCCAGATCTTCTGCAGCAGCTCCGGCTCGATCAGCAGGTCCTCGCGGCGCGTGCCGGAGCGGTTGATGTCGATCGCGGGGTAGACGCGCTTCTCGGCGATGCGGCGGTTCAGGTGCACCTCGGAATTGCCGGTGCCCTTGAATTCCTCGTAGATCACCTCGTCCATCTTCGAGCCGGTGTCGACCAGCGCGGTGGCGATGATGGTCAGCGAGCCGCCCTCCTCGACGTTGCGGGCCGCGCCGAAGAACCGCTTCGGGCGATGCAGCGCGTTGGCGTCCACGCCGCCGGTGAGCACCTTGCCCGACGACGGCACCACGTTGTTGTAGGCGCGCGCGAGGCGGGTGATCGAGTCGAGCAGGATGACCACGTCCTTCTTGTGCTCGACCAGGCGCTTGGCCCGCTCGATCACCATCTCGGCGACCTGCACGTGGCGCGCGGCGGGCTCGTCGAACGTCGAGGAGATCACCTCGCCGCGCACGGTGCGCTGCATGTCGGTGACTTCCTCCGGGCGCTCGTCGATGAGCAGCACGATCATGTGCACGTCGGGATGGTTGGTCGTGATCGCGGTGGCGACCTGCTGCATCATCATCGTCTTGCCGGCCTTCGGCGGCGAGACGATCAGCGCGCGCTGGCCCTTGCCCTGCGGCGCCATGAGATCGAGGATGCGGCCGGTGATGTCCTCGGTCGAGCCGTCGCCGCGCTCGAGCTTGAAGCGTCGGCGCGGGAACAGCGGCGTCAGGTTCTCGAACAGGACCTTGTTCTTCGACGCCTCGATCGGCTCGCCGTTGATCTCGTCGACGATGTTCAGCGCGAAGTAGCGCTCGCCGTCCTTCGGCCAGCGGATGCGGCCCGACAGGTGGTCGCCGGTGCGCAGGTTGAAGCGGCGGATCTGCGAGGGCGAGATGTAGGTGTCGTCCGGGCCGGCGAGGTACGACGCCTCGGCCGCGCGCAGGAACCCGAAGCCGTCCGGCAGGATCTCGAGCACGCCGTCGGCGGCCACGCCTTCCGGCGTGCGGGTCAGCACCTTGAGCAGGGCGAAGATCACGTCCTGCTTGCGCGCGCGGGCGACGCCGTCGGCGATCCCGAGCTGGTCGGCGATGTCGAGCAGCTTCTGCGCCGGCATCCGCTTCAGGTCGCCGAGCGAATACTGCGGGAAGCCCTCGGGGATGTTCACCGGGCGGGACTGGAACTGTTGCTGCTGCTCGGCGCCGTTGTCGTCGCGCGGCAGGCCTTCGTCGCGGAAGCGGTCGCGCTGGCGGTCGCGGCGGTTGCGGAAGCGGTCGCGACGGTTGTTGCCGTGGCGGCCCTGCTGGTCCTGGCCGCCGGCCTGCTGGCCGTTGCCGTTCTGGCCCTGTCCGCCCTGGTCGTTGTGTCCCGCCTGGGGACCGCTTCCGCCTTCGTGCCTGGACTGGCCCGACGGCGCCGTGTCGGCGGACGGGGGCGGGGGCGGGGAAGGCGGCGGCGGAGCCGCGGCGGCCGGCGGCGCGGAGGCCGCAGGGGCCTCGGCAGCGGCGCCTTCGGTGTTGCGGGGAGCGCGCGTGCGGCGCACGCGCTTTTCGGCGTGATCGCCGGAATCCTGGGGGGTTTCGTCGGACAAGTGGGAAGTCCTCGCGGATGCGAGCGCCCTGAGCGGGCGGGAGCCATGGGAAGGCGGGGAGGGATGCGGCAGCGTGGCGGCCGGGGCACCGGAGGTGCCGGGCGCTGGTGCCGGTGCGGTCAAGCTAGCACCGCGCCGGCGGCGCGGCAAGGGGACGCCGCGATGCCGTTCAGGCGGTAGCGCCCGCGGCGGGAGGCCACGGACGCCGGGCGCGGGCGCCTTACAGCGCCTTGTCGATCATCTGGCTCAGCTGGGCCTTGCCGACCGCGCCGATCTGCGTGGCCTGGACCTGTCCACCCTTGAACAGCAGCAGCATCGGGATCGAGCGCACGTGGTACTTCAGCGCGGTCGCCTGGTTGGCATCCACGTCGACCTTCACCACCTTGGCCTTGCCGGCGTATTCGGCCGCGATCTGGTCGAGGGCCGGCGCGATCATCTTGCAGGGACCGCACCACTGGGCCCAGAAATCGACCAGCACGGGCTCGTCGGACTGCAGGACGGCGCTGTCGAAGTCTGCGTCGGTCGCGTGGATCACGGTGTCGGACATCTTGGGGGTCTCCTTCGGTGATGCGGTCCGCCGCCACCGCCGGGCGGGGACGGGATGCTGTTAGACTGGGGCGTTTTCCACGAGGGTGTTCCACGGGAGCCGACGCGCAGCGCGGGCCCCGGGCGCCCACCGGCAGTCTGCTTCGCGGATGCCTCCCACGCAAGCGCCGCGTCCCCCGGTCGCGTCGCCTCTCCGCCAGCACGCCTCCCTCGCAAGCAAGCAACCGCATCCCGACGCATGAGCGACAAGCCACTTACCGATATCGCCTTTTCCACCTTCGAGCTGCATCCGGCGCTGCTCGCCGGCCTCGAATCCGCCGGTTTCTCCCGCTGCACGCCGATCCAGGCGCTGACGCTGCCGATCACGCTGTCGGGGCGCGACGTCGCCGGCCAGGCGCAGACCGGCACCGGCAAGACGCTCGCGTTCCTGGTGACGGTCGTGAACCGCCTGCTCACCCGCCCGGCGCTCGCCGACCGCAAGCCGGAGGACCCGCGCGCGCTGATCCTGGCGCCGACGCGCGAGCTCGCCATCCAGATCCACAAGGACGCGGTGAAGTTCGCGTCCGACCTCGGCCTGAAGTTCGCGCTCGTCTACGGCGGCGTCGACTACGACAAGCAGCGCGCGCTGCTGCAGGCCGGCGCCGACGTGATCATCGCCACCCCTGGCCGCCTGATCGACTACGTCAAGCAGCACAAGGTCGTGAGCCTGCACGCCTGCGAGATCTGCGTGCTGGACGAGGCGGACCGCATGTTCGACCTCGGCTTCATCAAGGACATCCGCTTCCTGCTGCGGCGCATGCCGGCGCGCACCGAGCGGCAGACGATGCTGTTCAGCGCGACCCTGAGCCACCGCGTGCTCGAGCTCGCGTACGAGCACATGAACGAGCCGGAGAAGATCGTCGTCGAGACCGAGAGCATCACCGCGGCCCGCGTCCGGCAGAAGCTCTACTACCCGGCGGACGAGGAGAAGCTGCCGCTGCTGCTCGGGCTGCTCTCGCGCAGCGAGGGCGCGCGGACCATGGTGTTCGTCAACACCAAGGCCTTCGTCGAGCGCGTCGCGCGCGCGCTCGAGCGCGCCGGCTACCGCGTCGGCGTGCTCAGCGGCGACGTGCCGCAGAAGAAGCGCGAATCGCTGCTGAAGAAGTTCCAGGCCGGCCAGCTCGAGATCCTGGTCGCCACCGACGTGGCCGCGCGCGGGCTGCACATCGACGGCGTGCAGTACGTCTACAACTACGACCTGCCGTTCGACGCCGAGGATTACGTGCACCGCATCGGCCGCACCGCGCGGCTGGGCGCCGAGGGCGACGCGATCAGCTTCGCCTGCGAGCGCTACGCGATGTCGCTGCCCGACATCGAGGCCTACATCGACCAGAAGATCCCGTCGGAGCCGGTCACGGCCGAGCTGATGACCGCGTTGCCGCGCGCGCCGCGCGCGCCGGTCGCCGCGGTCGAGGGCGAGGACGGCGAGGACGACAGCATCGGCACGATCTTCCGCGAGGCGCGCGAGCAGCGGGCCGCCGACGAGCAGCGCCGCGGCGGTGGCCGCAGCAGTGGTCGCGGCGGCAG
>JANINR010000149.1 GCA_024508915.1 Lysobacteraceae bacterium
CGCGCGGCGGCGGCTGGCCGGCACCGGGCCGGCCACGCCGGACAGGCCCCTCAAGCCGCCGCGCGTTCGGCCGGTGCCGCCGCTTCCCGCGCCTGCATCATGATCAGCATGTCCATCGTGCGCAGCTCGTCCGCCGACAGGCGCATCGCCGTCTCGACCCAGTCGTCGACGATCCGCACGCCCTCCGCGCGATCCAGGCGCTCGTGCCGGCAGCGGCTCTGCTGCACCTTGAGGCGCGCCTTCTGGCGCTGGCAATGGTTCGCGACGAAGCGCTCGACCGCGAGTTCGCCCTGCCCGGTCGGGCAGATCTCGTCGACCAGTCCCATCTCGAACAGCTCGGCGGCCCCGTACACCTTCTTGTTCGTCATCATGCGCTCGGCACGGCGCGGCCCGATGCGCGACGAGAGCAGGCCCATGGCGCCGGTGCAGGGAAACAGCCCGAACATGATCTCGGGGAAGCCGAAGCTGCTGTGCTCCTCGGCGATCAGGTAGTCCGTGCTCAGCGCCATCTCGAAGCCGCCGCCGAGGGCGCGGCCCTGCACCAGGGCGATCGAGGTGGTCGTTTCCTTGATGTGCCCGCTCCAGGACAGCAGCAGGTCGAGGCAGCGCATCGAGTAGTCGCGCAGCGCCGATGCGTCGCGGCGCTGGATGCAGTCGCGGAAGAAGCGCAGGTCGCCGCCCATGCTGAAGTAGTCGGCGTCCGAGGACTGGACCACCGCGTAGGCGGGCGCGGGGGCGTGCGCCGGGCGGTTGCCGAGCTCGTCGACGAGGCCGCGGAACTCGCGCACGAGTTCGGGCGTGAAGTTCTGCAGGCCGGTGGCGGCGTCCTTGCCGAGGGTGATCCAGAGCGTTTCGGACTGGAGCCGGCGAACCTCGGTGGCGAGGCGGGACGGCGGACGAAGCGATGCCCGCTGCGGATGCGGGACGACGACAGGGCTCATGGTGGACTCCGGGGATCTTCTAGTCGCGCTGGGAAGGATCGCGGGAGACGACGAGCGCGACATTGGTTCCGCCGAATCCGCAGGAAAACGACAAGGCGTGCGAGATGGAGTGTCCGGCCCGCGGCGCGGGACCGACGTGATTGAGCGCGCAGCGCGGGTCCGGGCGCTCCAGGTGGGCGCTGGCCGGGAGCAACGACTGCTCCATCGCCACGACCGTCAGCAGCAGCTCCAGCGCGCTGGTCGCGCCGAGCAGGTGCCCATGGACCGACTTCGTGGAAGAGACGGCCGCGTCCCCCGGGCCGGAGCCGAAGACCTGGCGGATCGCCGCGGCCTCGATGACGTCGCCGCCTTCGGTGGCGGTGGCGTGCGCATTGACGTAGCCCACCTGCGCCGGCTCGAGCCGGGCGTCGGCCAGCGCGGCCTGCAGCGCACGCACCTGCCCTTCCGTCGCGGGCATGCCGATGTGGTGCGCATCGTTCGAGAGCCCGTATCCCGTGAGGTAGGCATGGCAACGCGCCCCGCGCGCCCAGGCGCGTTCGGCCGGTTCCAGCACGAGGAACGCCGCGCCCTCGCCGAGCACCAGGCCGGTACGGTCCTCGGCAAAGGGCTTGCAGCTGCGCGCGACGTCGTCAGGATCGGGCGGCGACATCGCGCGGGTGCCCTGGAACACGCCCATCAGGCTCGCGACCAGCGGCGCCTCGGCGCCGCCGGCGATGGCCACGTCAAGGTAGCCGTCGGCGATCGCGCGCGCGGCATCGCCGATGGCGACGCCCGACGAGCCGCAGGCGGTGGCGTTCGAGACGACCGGCCCCAGGACCTTCTGCCGCAGCGCGACGTGCGCCGCGCCCGCGTTGCCCATGATCGCCATCGCGGCGAAGGGGCGCGCGGCCTGCTTGCCTTCGAGCAGCATCTGCGAGTACCAGGCCTGCGCGTTCGACACGCCGCCGTTGACGTTGCCGTAGTACACGCCGGCGCGCTGGCCGAACGCCTCGAACGAGTCGAAGCCGGCGTCGGCCGCGGCCTGCCTTGCCGCAAGCACCGCCATCTGCTGGCAGCGGTCCAGGAACGGGAGCTCGAGCTTGGTGAAGGCGTCTTCGAAGGACGCATCGATCGCACCCGCGGCGAACTCGCGCTCGAGCGGCGCCGTGCGGATCGCGCGGATGCCCGAACGCGCCTCGCGGAGCGAAGCGGCGACGGAGGGAACGTCGAGACCGACCGGGGAAATGGCTCCCAGGCCGGTGATGGCAACCAGGTTTCGCATCACTACCCCAGGACGGCGGGCGGGCATCCAGCCGGGTTCCCTCGACCCGGCGACGCCCGCGACGTCACCCGAACGGTTTCATTGGGGGAAACCGTACAGCGACGCACATTAGCACCGTTTGAATGCCGACGCCGCCCGGCCCCGCAGGCCGGCGGCGCGCCGGCGCCCTACCCCGCCGCGGGCTTGTCCGCCGGCACGGAGGTGCGCTCGCAGATCTGGGCGAGCCGCTCGCGCTCCCGCAGCAGTACGTCGACGCAGGCCGGGTCGAACAGCGTGCCGCGCTCCGCCGCGAGGTAGTCGAGCGCGGCCTCGACGGTCCATGCGGCCTTGTAGGGGCGCGGCGAGATCAGGGCGTCGAAGACGTCGGCCACGCTCACGATGCGCGCCGACAACGGGATGTCCTCGCCGCGCAGGCCCTGCGGGTAACCGCTGCCGTCGTAGCGCTCGTGGTGGCTGAGCGCGATCACGGCACTGGCCTGGATGAAGCGGTTGTGGCTGTCGGCGAGCAGCTGGTGGCCGATGCGCGGGTGGCGGCGCATCTGTTCGGCCTCGTGCGGCTGCAACGGGCCGGCCTTGAGCAGGATCGCATCGGGGATCGCGATCTTGCCGATGTCGTGCAGCGGCGCCGCCAGTTCGATCGTGCGCACCTCGTCCTCGGTCAGCCCGAGCCCCTCGGCGATCAGCCCGGCGACGCGCGCCATGCGCTCGAGGTAGGCGCTGGTGCCCGCGTCGCGGTATTCGATCGCGCGCGCCAGGCGCTCCAGCGTCTCGCGTTCTCGCTCCTCGATCTCGTGCATGCTCGACAGCAGGCGCTGTTCCAGCGACAGCGCGCGCTGCTTCACCGATTCGCTGTGCTGGCGCAGCTGCAGCAGGTTGCGGCAACGCGCGCGCAGCTCGCGCGGGCGGATCGGCTTCACCAGGAAGTCGATCACGCCGGCGTCGAGCGCCGCCTGCCGCACGGGCTCGTCGCCGACCACGGTGACCAGCACGATCGGCACGTCGCGATGGGCGAGCGTGGTCCGGAAGCGGCGCGCGAACTCCAGCCCGTCCAGCCCCGGCATGCGGTAGTCCAGCAGCAGCAGGTCCGGCCGGTTGGCGCCGCACCAGGCCAGGGCCTCCTGCGGGTCGCCGAAGTCGTGGACCTCGACCTCGGGGCCGATGTCCTCGAGGATGTGGCGCAGCATGGTCCGGGCGGACGTCTGGTCGTCGACGATGACGATGTTCAATGCGCGCTCCCCGCGGCGCGGGAGCGTCGCCCCCGATCCCCGCCATGGTGGACGGTCGTCGGCCCCTGCGGCAAGCCCCGGAGGCCGGGGCAGCGCTACTGTCCGTGCCCGGGCCGCATGTAGGGGAACAACAGCACGTCGCGGATCGACGCCGAATCGGTGACCAGCATCACGAGGCGATCGATGCCGACGCCGAGGCCGCCCGTCGGCGGCATGCCCACCTCGAGCGCGCGGATGTAGTCGGCGTCGAAATGCATCGCTTCGTCGTCGCCGCCCGCCTTCGCCTCGACCTGGGCGCGGAAGCGCGCGGCCTGGTCCTCGGGATCGTTGAGCTCGGAGAACCCGTTCGCCAGTTCCTTGCCGCCGATGAACAGCTCGAAGCGGTCGGTGATGCCCGGCTCGGTGTCGGACTCGCGCGCGAGCGGCGACACTTCCACCGGGTAATGGGTGATGAAGGTCGGCTGCACGAGGCCGCCTTCCACGGTCTTCTCGAAGATCTCCAGCAGCAGCTTGCCCCAGCCGTAGCCGGGTTTCACGTGCACGCCGAGTCGTGCGCAGTGCGCGGCCAGTGCGTCGCGGTCCCGGCAGTCGGCGACGCTGATCGCCGGGTTGAGCTCGCGCACCGCCTCCTCGAGCTTCCAGCGCCGGAAGCGCGGCCCGAGGTCGATCGGCTGCCCTTCCCACTGCAGCGCCGCGGTCCCCGCGACCTCGACGGCGACGTCGCGGATCAGCGACTCGGTCAGGTCCATGATCTCGTCGTACGTGGCGTAGGCCTCGTACAGTTCGAGCATGGTGAACTCCGGGTTGTGGCGCGTGCTGACGCCCTCGTTGCGGAAGTTGCGGTTGATCTCGTACACGCGCTCGAAGCCGCCGACCACCAGCCGCTTGAGGTACAGCTCGGGCGCGACGCGCAGGAACAGGTCCAGGTCGAGCGCGTTGTGGTGCGTCGTGAACGGCCGCGCGGTCGCGCCGCCGGCCAGGTAATGCATCATCGGGGTCTCGACCTCGAGGAAGCGGCGCGCATCGAGCCAGCGCCGGATCGCGGCCACGATCCGCGAGCGCTTGACGAACACCTCGCGCGCTTCGGGGGTCACGATGAGGTCGACGTAGCGCTGGCGATAGCGCTGCTCGACATCGGCCAGGCCATGCCACTTGTCGGGCAGCGGGCGCAACGACTTCACCAGCAGGCGCAACGCATCCGCCTTGACCGACAGCTCGCCGGTCTTCGTGCGCATCAGCGTGCCTTCGACGGCGACGATGTCGCCGACATCCCAGCCCTTGAACGCCTCGTAGGCCTCGCCGAGCGTCGCCGCCTGCAGGAACAGCTGGATGCGGCCGGAGACGTCCTGGATCGTGCCGAAGGCGGCCTTGCCCATCACGCGCTTGGCGAGCAGGCGCCCGCCGAGCGCGACGCGGCGGCCTTCGGCCTCCAGCGCTTCGTTGCTCCAGCGGTCCGCGTCCGCGAACTCGGCCTGCAGGTCGCCGGCCTCGTGGGTGCGGCGGAAGTCGTTCGGGAACGCGACGCCCTGCTGGCGCATCGCCGCGAGCTTGGCGCGGCGTTCGGCGACCAGGTGGTTCTCGTCGGGCTGCGGCTGGAGGTCGGCGTCGGTCATGGGAGCGGTCTGGTGGTCATTCGTGGCGGCGTGCGTTGCGTTCGGCGGGACGCGCGCCGGGATGCGGCGCGCTTCAGGCGGCGTCGCTGCGTTTGGCGCCGGCCTCCAGCCCCGACTTCAGGCTGGCTTCCACGAACTCGTCGAGGTCGCCGTCGAGGACCTTCTGCGTATCGCTGCGCTCGATGCCGGTGCGCAGGTCCTTGATGCGGCTCTGGTCGAGCACGTAGTTGCGGATCTGGCTGCCCCAGCCGATGTCGGACTTGGTGGCCTCCACCGCGTCGCGCTCGGCGTTGCGCTTCTGGACCTCGAGCTCGTAGAGCTTGGCCTTCAGCATCTTCATCGCGCGGTCGCGGTTGGCGTGCTGCGAGCGCTCGGTCTGGCACGCGACCACGACGCCGCTCGGCACGTGGGTGATGCGCACCGCGGATTCGGTCTTGTTGACGTGCTGGCCGCCGGCGCCCGAGGAGCGGTACACGTCGGTCTTCAGGTCGGCGGGGTTGATCTCGATGTCGATGTCGTCGTCGACTTCGGGCGAGACGAACACGCTGGTGAAGCTGGTGTGGCGGCGGTTGTCCGAGTCGAAGGGCGACTTGCGCACCAGGCGGTGCACGCCGATCTCGGTCTTCAGCCAGCCGTAGGCGTAGTCGCCCTCGACGCGGAAGGTGGCCGACTTGATGCCGGCGACGTCGCCGCCGCTGACTTCCATCAGCTCGGCCTTCCAGCCGCGCGACTCGGCCCAGCGCAGGTACATGCGCAACAGCATTTCCGCCCAGTCCTGGGCCTCGGTGCCGCCCGCGCCCGCCTGGATGTCGACGAACGCGTTCGACGCGTCCATCTTGCCGGAGAACATGCGCTGGAACTCGAGCTGGTCCACGCCGCGCGCGTAGCGCTCGACGTCGGCGACGATCGCGTTCGCGGTTTCCTCGTCGTCCTCGGCTTCGACCAGCTCCAGCAACTCGTCGGCGCCGGCCAGGCCTTCCTTCAGTTCGCGGATGCCGTTGACGGTCTTGTCGAGCAACGAACGCTCGCGGCCCAGGGCCTGCGCGCGCTCGGAATCGTTCCAGACGTCCGGGCTTTCGAGCTCCCGGTTGACTTCCTCGAGGCGCTCTACCTTGGCGTCGTAGTCAAAGATACCCCCTCAGCGCATCCAGCCGGCCACGGAGGTCGGCGATGCGCTGGCGGACGGGATTGAGCTCGATCATGGGGTCGGTGGCCGCGCTGCGGCGTTCATCGCGAAAGGCCGCAAATTCTACCAGAGCGGCCTAGGCGGCCGGCGCACGCGCCGGGGGCGCGAGCCGGTCACGGAGGGCGTCGCGCTGGCGCCGGCTGCAGGGCAGCACGGTTCCGTCGCGCAGGTGCACGCGGGCGTCACCGGTCTCCAGCGGTTCGATCGATGCGACCTGGTCGAGGTTGACGATGTAGCTGCGGTGGATGCGCGCGAACCGTGTCGGGTCCAGCCGCTCCGCGATCCCGGCGATCGTGCTGCGCAGCGGGTAGTCGTGGCCGCGCACGCGCAGGTTCACGTAGTTGCCCGAGGCCTGCAGCCACTCGATGTCCGCCGCCGCCACCAGGAACTCCCGGCCGAGCTTGCGCACGAGGAATCGCCCGGGTCGATCCAGCGCCTCCACCGGCGGGCCCTCGTCGGGTGCGGACAGGAGGCTGGCTTCGCCCTGCATCCGTCGCAGCAGCAGGCGATAGACCTCGATGGTGAAGACCATGCCGGCGAAGCTGCGCACGTCCTTCAGGTATTCGTACGCGGACTGCTGCAGCCAGGACCCGAAGTCGTAGCTGTCCCCGACGCTGGCGTAGGCCAGCTTGCGCAGCGCGACCATGCCGGCCACGTGCAGCGCCGACCAGGCGATGCTGGCCGCCAGGTACGCGGGGAGCGCGCGCCGCCAGTTGTCCAGCGCCAGCGGCCAGCGGCGCGTGAACCAGACGACCGCCGGCACGAGGGCCAGCGAGACCAGGCCGCTGCTGGTTTCCCACACGACCGGCTGCCAGGCCTGGAACGCCAGGTGCAGGCGCTGCACGTCCATGTTCACGGTCAGGCTGTTGCCGATCGCCGCGACCAGGAAGCCCGCGATCCAGAAGCCCGGCTCGACCCAGCGCCGCCACGGGCGGTAGCGCTCCCAGGCATCGAGGTCGCGGGAACGGGAAGGGGCTGGCGTCATCGGCGCATTGTCGCCGGAAGCGGCGCCCGGCCGGAACCGTTCGTCCCCGGGAGCCGCGATCCGTCACCGCGGGCCGCCGCGGGTCACCACGTCGTGGCGGCGGGCGCGGCACCGGGGCGGAATCGGCACGACGCCAATCCGAGCCCCGGGACCCGCCGCCGCCATGCAACGCCGCCACGACATCGACGCCCTGCGCGTCTTCGCCTTCGCGCTCCTGATCCTCTACCACTGCGCGATGGTGTACGTCGCCGACTGGGGCTTCCACCTCAAGAGCAGCTACGAGGCAGAGTGGCTGCAGTGGCCGATGATCGCGCTCAACCGCTGGAGGATGCCGCTGCTGTTCGCGATCTCGGGCGTCGCCATCGGGCTCGCGCGGGTGGAAGGCCGGCGCCTGTCCTTCGCGCTGGCGCGCAGCGGGCGCCTGCTGCTCCCGTTGCTCTTCGGCATGTTCTTCGTGGTCGCGATCCAGGCGTACTGCGAGGGCCGCGCCAACGGCCACGTGGCCCCGGGGCTGGGCGCGTTCTTCCTGCGCTACTGGCAGGTGCGCCCGTGGCCGGAGGGCAGCTTCACCGGCTGGGAACACGGCATCACCTGGAACCACCTGTGGTACCTCGCCTACCTGTTGCCCTACACCCTGGTGCTGCTCGCCGCGATGCCGCTGCTGCGGCGCGCCGCCGCGGCGCTTGCAGGCACCCGCCGGCGGGGCGCCGCCGCGGCCCTGCTGTGGCTGCTTCCCTTCGGCTGGCTGGCGTTCGTGCAGTCGTGGCTGGCCCCGCGCTACCCGGAAACGCATGCGCTGGCCGGCGACTGGACCGTACACGCGGAATCCCTGCCCCTGTTCCTGCTCGGATACGTGCTGGCCGCCAACGGCTGGTTCTGGGCCTGGACGGCGCGCAATCGATGGACCACGCTCGCGGTGGCCGCCGTGGCCATCGGCATCGAGCTCGGCCTGCGCTGGCTCGGCCGCCATCCCCCCGTGGGCCCCCTCCCCGCCTGGGCGCTGGAGGTGCCGTGGTCGGGCATCGAGCACTGCGCCCGCGCGCTCTACACCTGGAGCATGCTGCTCTCGATCTTCGGCTGGGGCCGCGCCTGGCTCGACCGGCCGTTCCGATGGCTGCCCTACTGCACCGAGGCCGTCTTCTCCTGGTACGTGCTGCACCAGACCCTGATCGTTGCGCTGGCGTACGCGTTGGTCCCGCTGCGGCTCGGCCCGCTCGTGGAATCCGCGCTCGTCGTCGGCGGAACGGCGGCGGGCTGCCTGCTGCTGCACGAATGCCTCATCCGCCGCAGTCCGCTGCTGCGGCCCCTGTTCGGCCTCAAGGCGATACCGCTGCCTGCACGCAGTCGGGCGCAGCCCGCCTGACGGTGCGTTGTCAGGCGAGCTTGCGCGAAGGACGGCGCCAGAGCCGCCAGCGCTGGCCGGCGCGCAGGTCGAAGCAGGCGCCGTCGGCGAAGTCGAACGCCAGCGATTCCAGGCCATCCTGACGCACGGCCTGCCATGCGGGCTGCAGCCACTGCGCCAACAGGGCGTCGGCGCCGGCGTCCCGGCCCGCGTCCAGCAGGACGTTGCCGGCGTCCGGCATCGCGAAGCCTTCCGGGGCGGGCCGCACGACGACTCCCGCGCGTGCGGCGAGCCCGCGCAGCAGGGCGTCGTCCGAAGCCACGCTCGCGAACGGCGTGCCGATGCGGGCGGGCAATCCGCCGCCGCCCCAGAACCACAGCGAGTTCACCGGCGGCTTGCCCTCCCGGGCGCGGTGCGCGTTCCAGGGATGGTTGTGCAGCACCACCTGCGCTTCGCTGAGCAGCGTGCGCCAGCGCCTCGCGCCGGCATCGCCCGCGCCTTCCACGGTTGCATCGCCGAGGTCGGCACCCAGCGCTTCGTCCGGGTCCGGGAAGGCGGGCAACGTGGCCCCGGGGACGATGCGCAGGTACCAGCGCGACGGATGCGGCGCATCGATCGGCATGCCGGCGTCCCCGAACAACGGGCGGAGCACCGGCAGGAACGCTTCGGCATCCGCGGTCCCGAGGCGCAGGCCTTCGCCGCTGGCGAACAGCCGTGCGCCGTTGATGTCGGGACGGATCCAGGCCGGGTCGGCGCGCAACCATGTCCCGGAGGCGGCGTCCCCCGCGTCGGCTTCGCGCGTCAGCGCCGCGACCGGCCAGTGCCCCGGAAGGCCGTCGAAGTGGCGCCGCAGTTGCGCGCGGCGTCCCGGATCGCATTGGCTGCGGTCGGCGCGCGCCAGCGCCTTCGCCAGCGCCTCCGGCAAGGCCAGGCCGGCGAACGCGGCGCGGGGCGGCAGCAGCAGCGTCGCGCGCGGCACGGCGCGGCCTCAGCCCTGGTAGCGGACCGAAACGATCTCGTACTCGCGCTGCCCGGCCGGGGCATCGATGGTGATCGTGTCGCCTTCGTGCTTGCCGACCAGCGCACGCGCGACCGGCGAGGAGATCGCGATCAATCCCTGCTTGATGTCGGCCTCGAGGTCCCCGACCAGCTGGTAGGTCCGCTCCTCGTCGTTCTCGACGTCGGCCAGCACCACCGTGGCGCCGAACACGACCTTGTCGCCGGCGTTGAGCGTGGACACGTCGATCAGCTGCGCATTGGACAGTTCCGACTCGAGCTGCTTGATCCGGCCCTCGATGAAGCCCTGCTGTTCGCGCGCGGCATGGTACTCGGCGTTCTCCTTGAGGTCGCCGTGCGCGCGCGCTTCCGCGATCGCCTGGATCACGGCCGGGCGCTTGACCGACTTGAGCTCCTCGAGCTCGGCGCGCAACCGCTGCGCGCCCTGCGTGGTGATGGGTGACCGCATGGTGGTTCCTCGATGTCAGTTGGACGCGGCGGCCGCCGGCAGCGACGCGTGCAGTTCCTGCAGCGACCATACCGGGCCGCCGTCGCGGAAGTCCAGCGAATGCAGCAGCGCGCGCGCGCCCGACACGGTGGTCGAATAGGTGACGCGCGCCTGCAGCGCCTCGCGCCGGATCGAGAACGAGTCGGAGATCGCCTGCCGGCCCTCGGTGGTGTTGACGATGTAGGCGATCTCGCCGTTCTTGATCAGGTCGACGACGTGCGGCCGTCCTTCCAGGACCTTGTTCACGACTTCGCACGCCAGGCCGTTGTCGCGCAGGTACGCGGCGGTGCCGCGGGTCGCGACGAGGCTGCATCCGCGGCGGATCAGGTCGCGGGCCACCGGCAGCAGGCGTTGCTTGTCCGGATCGCGCACCGAGACGAAGACCTTGCCCACCTCCGGCGCGCGGATGCCGGCCGCTTCCTCGGCGCGCGCGAACGCCGCGCCGAAGGTCTTGCCGACGCCCATCACCTCGCCCGTGGACCGCATTTCGGGGCCGAGGATGGGGTCCACGCCCTGGAACTTGGCGAACGGGAAGATCGCCTCCTTGACCGAGAAGTAGCCGGGCACGACTTCCTGCGTCGCGCCCTGCTCCGCCAGCGACATGCCGGCCATGCAGCGCGCCGCGACCGCGGCCAGCGGCACGCCCGTGGCTTTCGAGACGAACGGCACCGTGCGCGAGGCGCGCGGGTTCACCTCGAGAAGGAAGATGGTGGCTTCGCCGCCTTCGTCCACCTGCACCGCGAACTGGGTGTTCATCAGGCCCACGACGTTCAGGGCGCGGGCCAGCGCCACGACCTGGTCGCGCAGGCGATCCTGCACGTCGCGCGGCAGCGAATACGGCGGCAGCGAGCACGAGGAGTCGCCCGAATGCACGCCGGCCTCCTCGATGTGCTCCATCACGCCGCCGATCAGCACGTGCCCGTCGCGGTCCGCGATGACGTCCACGTCCACCTCGACCGCGTGGTCGAGGAAGCGGTCCAGCAGCACCGGGGAATCGTTCGACACCTTCACCGCATCGCGGATGTAGCGCGCCAGGTCCGCGTCCGAGTGCACTACCTCCATCGCGCGGCCGCCGAGCACGTAGCTCGGGCGCACGACCAGCGGGTAGCCGATCTCGCGCGCCAGGGCCAGCGCCTCGTCGGGGTTGCGCGCGGTGCGGTTCGGCGGCTGCAGCAGCCCGAGGTCGGAGACGAGCTTCTGGAACCGCTCGCGGTCCTCGGCCAGGTCGATCGAATCCGGCGAGGTGCCGATCACCGGGACCCCGTTGGCCTCGAGCGCGCGCGCCAGCTTCAGCGGCGTCTGCCCGCCGTACTGCACGATCACCCCTTCGGGCTTTTCGAGTTCCACGATCTCCAGCACGTCCTCGAGCGTGAGCGGCTCGAAGTACAGGCGGTCGGAGGTGTCGTAGTCGGTGGACACGGTCTCGGGGTTGCAGTTGACCATGATGGTCTCGAACCCGTCCTCGCGCAGCGCTAGCGCGGCGTGCACGCAGCAGTAGTCGAACTCGATGCCCTGGCCGATGCGGTTGGGGCCGCCGCCGAGCACCATGATCTTGCGGCGGCCGGTCGGCTGCGCCTCGCACTCGTCCTCGTAGGTCGAGTACATGTAGGCGGTGGTCGTCGCGAATTCGGCGGCGCAGGAATCCACGCGCTTGTAGACCGGGCGCACGCCGAACGCCCTGCGCAGGACGCGCAGCGCGGATTCGTCGGTGCCGGCCAGCGCGGCCAGGCGCGCATCGGAGAAGCCGGCGCGCTTCAGGCGGCGCAGGCGCTTCGCATCGAGGGCGTCGAGGCCGCCGGCGGCGAGGCCGGATTCCATCGCGACCAGCTCCTCGATCTGGTCCAGGAACCAGGGGTCGACGAACGACAGCGCATGCACCTCCTCCACCGACATGCCGGCGCGGAACGCGTCGGCGATGTGGAAGATGCGTTCCGGGCCCGGCTCCCTGAGCTCGCGGCGCAAGACGGCGAGATCGTCCTCGCTGCCGAGGTCGAGGCCGGTCGGGTCGAGCCCCGCCTTGCCGGTCTCCAGGCCGCGCAGCGCCTTCTGCAGCGACTCCTGGAAGGTCCGGCCGATCGCCATCACCTCGCCCACCGATTTCATCTGCGTGGTCAGGCGTGCGTCGGCGGCCGGGAACTTCTCGAAGGCGAAACGCGGGATCTTGGTGACGACGTAATCGATGCTCGGCTCGAACGAGGCCGGGGTGAGGCCGCCCGTGATCTCGTTCTTCAGTTCGTCGAGCGTGTAGCCGACGGCCAGCTTGGCCGCGACCTTGGCGATCGGGAAACCGGTCGCCTTCGACGCCAGCGCCGAGGAGCGCGACACGCGCGGGTTCATCTCGATCACCACGACGCGGCCGTCGCGGGCGTTGATGCCGAACTGCACGTTCGAGCCGCCGGTATCCACGCCGATCTTTCGCAGCACGGCGATCGAGGCGTCGCGCAGGCGCTGGTATTCCTTGTCGGTCAGGGTGAGCGCCGGGGCGACGGTGATGGAGTCGCCGGTGTGGACGCCCATCGGGTCGAAGTTCTCGATCGAGCAGACGATGATGCAGTTGTCCGCGGTGTCGCGGACGACTTCCATCTCGAACTCCTTCCAGCCGAGCACCGATTCCTCGATCAGCACTTCGTGCGTCGGCGACAGCTCGAGGCCGCGCTTGACGATCTCCTCGAACTCCTCGCGGTTGTAGGCGATGCCGCCGCCGGTGCCGCCGAGGGTGAAGCTCGGGCGGATGATGGTCGGGAAGCCGACCTCTGCCTGGATCGCCAGCGCCTGCTCGTAGCTGCGCGCGACTTCGGATTTCGGGCTGTCGAGGCCGATCTCGGACATCGCCTGCTTGAACAGCTCGCGGTCCTCGGCCATGCGGATGGCGTCGCGCGAGGCGCCGATCAGCTCGACGCCGTACTTCTCCAGCACGCCGTGGTCGGCGAGGTCGAGCGCGCAGTTCAGCGCGGTCTGGCCGCCCATCGTCGGCAGGAGCGCGTCGGGGCGCTCCTTGGCGATGATCTTCTCGACCGAGGCGCGGTTGATCGGTTCGATGTAGACCGCGTCGGCCATGCCCGGGTCGGTCATGATCGTGGCCGGGTTGCTGTTCACCAGCACGACCCGGTAGCCCTCGTCGCGCAGCGCCTTGCAGGCCTGCGCCCCGGAGTAGTCGAACTCGCAGGCCTGGCCGATGACGATCGGGCCGGCGCCGATGATCAGGACGGTCTTGATGTCGGTGCGCTTCGGCATGTCAGTGCGCCCCCGCGCGCGTGTCGAGTGCGCGACCGTCGAGCATGGACGCGATGAAGCGGTCGAAGAGATAGGCAACGTCGTGCGGTCCCGGGCTCGCTTCCGGATGCCCCTGGAAGCTGAAGGCCGGCGCATCGGTGAGCGCGATGCCCTGGTTGGAGCCGTCGAACAGCGAACGGTGGGTGACGCGCACGTTCGCCGGCAGCGTCGCCTCGTCCACCGCGAAGCCGTGGTTCTGGCTGGTGATCAGCACGCGGCCGCTGTCCAGGTCGATGACCGGATGGTTCGCGCCGTGGTGGCCGAACTTCATCTTCACCGTGCGCGCGCCGAGCGCGAGGCCGAGGATCTGGTGGCCGAGGCAGATGCCGTACAGCGGCAGCCTGCGCGCGACGAACTCCCGGGTGGCGGCGATCGCGTAGTCGCAGGGCGCCGGATCGCCGGGGCCGTTGCCGAGGAAGACGCCGTCGGGCCGGAGCGCGAACACGTCGGACGCCGGGGTCTGCGCCGGCACCACGGTCAGGTCGCAACCGCGTTCGGCGAGCATGCGCAGGATGTTGGTCTTGACGCCGAAATCGTAGGCGACGACATGGAACTTCCCGCCCCCGCCGGCGAAGGCGTTGCGGTCGAGGTCCAGCCGGCCCTGGTTCCAGCGGTACGGTTCGCGCACGCAGACTTCCCTCGCCAGGTCCATGCCCTTCAGGCCGGGGAATTTGCGCGCGGCCTCGATCGCCGCGTCCACGTCGATGGAGTCGCCGGCGGCGAGCGCGCCGTTCTGCGCGCCGCGGTCGCGCAGCAAGCGCGTGAGCCTGCGGGTGTCGATGCCGCTGATCGCGACCACGCCGCGCTCGCGCAGCCACTCGGGCAACGCGATCGTGCTCCGCCAGTTCGACGGGCGGCGCGGCACGTCGCGCACGATCAGGCCGGCGGCCCAGGCCTGCCGCGATTCGTCGTCGGCGGGGTTGCAGCCGGTATTGCCGACGTGCGGGACGGTGAGCGTCACCAGCTGCCGGGCGTAGGACGGATCGGTGACGATCTCCTGGTAGCCGGTCATGGCGGTGTTGAACACCACCTCGCCGACCGCGAGGCCGGGCGCGCCGACGGAATCGCCCTCGAACACGGTGCCGTCTTCGAGCGCGAGAATTGCGGGCTGGGTCACGTGGGGATTCGCCTACTTCGGGTTGCAGGAAGCCGCCGGCACGGTGTCATACCGTCCGGAGGCAAGGGTGTCAGGCGAGCGGGAATGATACCCGCAAGGACCAGCCGGCGCCACTGCTCTACAGCAGGTCGGCCATCCGGTACCGCCCGGGCGCGCGCCCGGCGAGCCATGCGGCCGCGTGAAGGGCGCCGCGCGCGAACACGTCCCGGCTCGTGGCCCGATGAACGAATTCCAGGCGCTCGCCGATGCCGGTGAACTGCACCGCGTGCTCGCCCACGATGTCCCCCGCGCGCAGCGATGCATAGCGCGGCGTCGCGCCGCCGGACGCGGCGGCGTCGCCGAGCGACAGCGCCGTGCCCGACGGCGCGTCGCGCTTGCCGGCGTGGTGTGCCTCGACGATGTCGCAGTCCCAGCCCGCCAGCACCCCGGCGGCGCGCGCGACCGCGTCGGCGAGCACCGCGACGCCGAGGCTGAAGTTGGAGGCCCACAGCACGGGAACGACGCGCGCCGCTTCGTCCAGCGCGATGCGCTGCGCCTCGTACAGGCCGGTCGTGCCGCTGACGAATCCCGCCTTGCGCGCGACGCAGGTCGACAGCACCGCGTCGAAGGCGTCGGGCAGGCTGAAATCCACCGCCACGTCGAACCGCGGCACGCCGTGCAGCTCGGCCGCGGCGAAATGCGGGACGCCGTCGACCACGCGCTGCTGCGGCTTGCGCGAGACCGCGCCGACCACCTCGAACCGGTCCGGCGCTTCGGCGCACAGTCGCAGCAACGCCTGGCCCATGCGGCCGGAGGCGCCGTGGATCAGCAGGCGAACGGGAGCATCCATGCCGGAAGCATAGCCGCGCCGCGGCCGGCGTGCGCTGCCGGCCGCGTCCGGGTCAGGAGACCATCCGGTCCCAGAAGCCCTTGACGCCGTCGAGGAAGGTGCTCGACTTCGGCGAATGACGGCGCGCGCCCTCGCCCACGAAGGTCGCCTCGAACTTCTCCAGCAGCTCGCGCTGCTCGTTGGTCAGGTTCACCGGGGTCTCGACGACGGCCTTGCAGTACAGGTCGCCGGGATGGCGGCTGCGCACCGAGCGCACGCCCTTTTCGCGCAGGCGGAACAGCTTGCCGGTCTGCGTCTCCGCCGGGATCCGCAACTCGACCTCGCCGTCGAGCGTGGGCACCCGGATCGTGTCGCCCAGCGCCGCCTGGGAGATGCGGATCGGCACCTCGCAATGGAGGTCGTCGCCGTCGCGTTCGAAGATCTCGTGCGGGCGCACCCGGACCTCGACGAACAGGTCGCCGGGCGGCGTGCCCGGAGGCCCCGCCTCGCCCTCGCCCGCCAGGCGTATGCGGTCGCCGCTGTCCACGCCGGCGGGGATCTTCACCTTGAGCACCTTCTCTTCCTCGACGCGGCCGGCGCCATGGCAAGCCGTGCAGGGATTGGCGATGGTCTGGCCGCGGCCTCCGCAGTGCGGGCATGGCTGCTGCATGGTGAAGATGCCGCGCTGCATGCGCACCTGGCCACGGCCGTGGCAGGTCGCGCAGGTCTCGATCTTGCCGTCCGCGGAGCCGCTGCCCTTGCAGGGTTCGCAGGGCGCGAGCGTCGGCACTTCGATGCGCTTCTCGGCGCCGGCGACGGCTTCCTCGAGGTCCAGTTCCATCACGTAGCCGATGTCGGCGCCGCGGCGCGGGCCGCGGGCACCGCCGCCCCCGAAGATGTTGCCGAAGATGTCGCCGAAGATGTCGCCCATGTCGGCGTAGCCCTGGCCGCCCCCGGCGCCGCCGCCCATGCCGTGTTCGAACGCGGCATGGCCGTGCGCGTCGTACGCGCGGCGCTTCGTCGCGTCGGACAGCACTTCGTAGGCTTCCTTGCATTCCTTGAACGCCGCCTCCGCCGCCTTGTCGCCGGGATTGCGGTCGGGATGGTGCTTCATCGCGCAGCGACGGTAAGCCTTCTTCAGCTCATCGTCGGAGGCGTTGCGGGCAACGCCCAGGACTTCGTAGTAGTCGCGCTTGCTCATGGACGCCTTGCCGTTCCCCTAAAGCGACGGGCAGGTTCGCCTGCCCGTCGATGCTGCTTCATGCGTTCCGCGGGATCGCGGAACCGTGCCCAGGACGCGGCTGTCAGCCCTGCTTGCCGTCGTCCTTGACCTCGGTGAACTCCGCGTCCACGACATCGTCGTTGCGCGGGGCGCCGCCGGCGCCGCCGGCCTGCGCGCCGCCCGCGTCGGCGCCGC
>JANINR010000150.1 GCA_024508915.1 Lysobacteraceae bacterium
CGCTTCCCGCGGTCGCATCGACCGGGGCCGTGACGCCGCCGGCGGCGCAGGCCGCCGCGCCGGGCACGCACGACATCCGCGTGCGGGTGTCGCTCGACCCCGACCTGGCCGCGCGCGCGCGCCTCGACGGCAGCGCCACGGTGTTCGTGATCGCGCGCCCCGTCGCCGGCCCGCCGATGCCGATCGCGGTCGAACGCCACGTCGTTTCCGAACTGCCGTTCACCGCCACGCTCGACGACGCCGACGGCCCGATGCCGACCGCGAAGCTGTCGGGCGTCGACGAAGTCGAGCTGGTCGCGCGCATCTCGCGCAGCGGCGACGCCGCCGCGCAGGCCGGCGACCTCGAGTCCGCCCCGCTGCGCGTGCGACTGCCCGCCGCCGCGCCGGTGGAACTGGTCATCGGCCAGGCCCGCTGAGCATGGCGAACGACGCGCAGCCACCGGGGATCCGCGCATGACCGAGTTCGTCCCGCCCGGCACACGCTACGTCGACCTGCCGTCTCCGTTCCGCATGAAGCGCGGCGGCGAGCTCCGCAAAGCGCGCATCGCCTACGAGACCTGGGGCACGCTCGACGCGACGCGCGGCAATGCCATCCTCATCCTCACCGGCCTGTCGCCCGATGCGCACGCCGCGGCGAACGCGGCCAACCCGGCGCCGGGCTGGTGGGAAGCGATGCTGGGGCCGGGCAAGCCGATCGACACGGACCGCTGGTTCGTCGTCTGCGTCAACTCCCTCGGCAGCTGCAAGGGATCGACCGGGCCCGCGTCCATCGATCCCGCGACCGGCGCGCCCTACCGCCTCGCCTTCCCGGAACTCTCGGTCGAGGACGGCGCCGACGCGGCCGCGCACGTCGTGCGTGCGCTCGGCATCGAACGCCTCGCCTGCGTGATCGGCAACTCGATGGGCGGCATGGCCGCGCTCTCCTTCCTGCTGCGCAATCCCGGCCTCGCCCGCAGCCACGTCAACATTTCCGGCGCCGCGCACGCACTGCCGTTCTCGATCGCGATCCGTTCGCTGCAGCGCGAGGCGATCCGCCTCGATCCGCGCTGGAACGACGGCAACTACGACGAGGCGCACTATCCCGAATCGGGCATGCGCATGGCGCGCAAGCTCGGCGTGATCACCTACCGCTCGGCGCTGGAGTGGGACGGCCGCTTCGGCCGCGTCCGCCTCGACTCCGATCGCCGCGACGACGAGGATCCGTTCGGCCTCGAATTCGAGGTGGAGAGCTACCTCGAAGGACACGCGCGCCGCTTCGTGCGCAGCTTCGACCCGAACTGCTACCTCTACCTCAGCCGCTCGATGGACTGGTTCGACCTCGCCGAATCCTGCGGCGCGGCGCCGTCCGCGCGCGCGCCCGGCGCGGGCCACGGCGGCGACGTGCTGCAGGCGCTGGCGCGGATCCGGGTGGAACGTGCGCTGGCGATCGGCGTCGCCACCGACATCCTGTTCCCGCTGCAGCAGCAGGAGCAGATCGCCGACGGCCTGCGCGCCGGCGGCGCGGATGCCCGCTTCCTGCCCCTGGAATCGCCGCAGGGGCACGACGCGTTCCTAGTGGATTTCGCCCGCTTCGGCCCGGCCGTCCGCGGCTTCCTCGACGCCCTGTAGCGCCGACCCATGGTCGGCCGGGTGCCGGGGCAGCCGACCATGGGTCGGCTCTACGGGCTAGAATCGACGCCATGAACGACGCCTGTTGCCCGGACATCGCCTTCCCCGGCCACGACAAGCTGGTCGCGGCCATCGACGCCGCGATCGCCGCCGGCGACCAGCACGCGGTGACAGCCGCCGTCCGCAACGCGCTGTGCCGGCTGATCAAGGACCACGACGTGCAGCTGCCCGACTGCGTGCACGAACCCATCGTCGACCATTACGCGCGCCGCGAGCTCTACCGGAGCCCGACCCACGGCTACAGCGTCGTCGCCATGACCTGGGGGCCCGGCCAGGGCACCCCGCTGCACGACCATTCGGGCCTGTGGTGCGTCGAAGGCGTCTGGGACGGCGAGCTGGAAATCACCCAGTTCGAGCTGCTCGAGCGCGACGGAGAGCGGTTCCGTTTCCGCGCCGCCGGCGGCATCCACGCCGGGCCGGGCAGCGCCGGCAGCCTGATCCCGCCGCACGAGTACCACACCATCCGCAACGCCAGCACCGAGGCGGTCGCGGTGTCGCTCCACATCTACAAGGCCGAGATGGCCTGCTGCGCGAAGTTCGTTCCCGAGCGCCCCGGCGCGGGCGACGAGTGGTTCGTGCGCGAGGACGCGGTCCTCAAGACCGACGAAGCCGCCTGATCGCGGCGACGGCGGGCGGCCCGGGCGCCGGTGCCGCGCCGCTATAATCCCTGTCCGCGCCGGAATGGCGGAATCGGTAGACGCAGCGGACTCAAAATCCGCCGCCCTCAAAAGCGTGTGGGTTCGAGTCCCACTTCCGGCACCACGGTTTCGCCCGCAGATGAAGTGAAGGCCCAGTCTCCCGGGTATGACCCCGGGATGGCTGAGCCTTCGATGCCGAAGCGGTTGAAACCTGCGCTGGAAGTCGCGGACTGCGTTCTCTCGAACTGGATCCTGGAACCGCCGTCGCCTGCTTCTTTTTCTTCGACGCGGACAGCCTAGCGCGGTGCGCGTTAGGCCAGCGTAAAACGCGGCGACCGTTCGTCGGCACTCATCACGCGGGCGCGTGGATCCATGCTGCTGCGTCGCGACATCACTCGATGTTCCACGGCCACCAGCCGCGTCCGGTCATCGCATACCGGTCCGCGGCGCGCTCGAACCGGTTGCTGCCGCGGACCCCGCCGCAGAGGAAATACGCCGGCAGGAAAAACGGGCCGAGCGCCATGTACTGCAGCACGTGCGCCCGCTCGTGTTCGTTCATCGCGATCGGGGCGTCGTCGGTTTCGCCGGCCGCACGCGCGTAGGTGTGGCAACGTTCGCCGAGGTCGGCGCCGGTGTGCAGGATCACGTTGCCGAGCGTCAGCGCGCCGCCCGGCCCCCACGGGACGCCCTGGAACACGAGCGCAAGGTCGGCGCTGCGCAATCGCGCCCGCGCGCCGCGCGCCATCGCGGCCGCGCCGATCGCCAACCCGATGGCGGTATTCGGTGCGGTCCAGGCCATGCCGAGCGCGCACAGCGCACGCAGCGCCCAGGCCCGTGCGCCGCTCACTCCCCGGGCATCGGCAGCCACGGGATCAGCGGGAGCGCGCGGCGAGCCAGTCGTGGATCGCCTGCGGCACTTCCTTCTGCGCGCGGCCGGACACGTAGATGCCGATGTGGCCGCCGCGGAAGGACAGTTCGGTGTAGTCCTTCGTGCCGACGAGGCCCTTGAGCGCGCGCGACGAATCCGGCGGAACGAGGTGGTCCTGCTCGGCGTAGATGTTCAGCACCGGCATCTCGACCAGCCCCAGGTGGACCTCGCGGCCGCCGATGTCGATGCCGCCTTCGACGAAGCCGTTGCGCTGGTAGAACTGCTTCAGGAACTGGCGGAACGCCTCGCCCGCCTGGTCGGGCGAATCGAAGATCCACTTCTCCATGCGCAGGAAGTCCTCGGTGGCCTTGCGGTCGTCGAGGATGTCGACCAGGCCCACGTACTTCTGCAGGTTCAGCCGGAACGGCTTGAGCATCAGGTAGCACCAGTTCATCAGGTCCGCCGGCACGTTGCCGAGCGTGTCCACGAACAGGTCGACGTCCAGTTCCTGCACCCAGTTCGACAGCATGTTGTCGGGGGTGTGGAAGTCCACCGGCGTGACCATGGTGACGAGATTGCGGATCTTCCCGGGATGCAGCGATGCGTAGCACAGCGAGAACGCGCCGCCCTGGCAGATGCCGAGCAGGTTGACGGCGTCGAGGCCGTGCGCCCCGCGCAGGAAATCGACCGCGCCGCCGAGGAATCGCTCGATGTAGTCCTCGAGCGCGAGGAAGCGGTCCGAGCGGTCCGGGTAGCCCCAGTCGATGATGTAGACGTCCTCGCCGCGGGCGAGCAGGCCCTTGACGATGGAGCGGTCGGCCTGCAGGTCGACCATGTACGGGCGGTTCACCAGCGCGTAGCTGATGAGCAGCGGCACCTTCGCGGTCGGCGGCGCTTCGCCGCGGTAGCGGTAGAGCACGACCTTGCCGTCGCGCCAGACTTCCTCGCGCTCGGTCGCGCCGTAGTCGTAGTCGCCGACGTTGCGCAGGGTCTCGAGCGCGGCGCCCGTCTTGCGCTGGAACGCAAGCGCTTCCGCGGCCAGGCCTTCGGGGGTGAACGCGAACGGGCCGGTCATCGCTTCTTCCTCGCGACGGGCGCGGGCTTCTTCGCGGACGGCGGCCTGGCCGGTGCCTTCGCCGGCTTGCCGGCGGCGGGAGCCGGCGGCCTCGCCGGCGTTTTCGCCTGCTTCGCCGGGCCTGCGCGTGCGGGCGCAGGCGCGCGCGCCCGCGCAGCGGCGTCGCCGTCGCGCAGGCGCCGCAACGCGCGCTCCAGCTCGGCGATGCGCCGGTGCGCCGCATCCACCTCGGTGCGGGTCGGCATGCCGAACTGCGCCGCCGCCTGCTCCACTTCGCGCTGCACGCCCTGGCGCACGCGCATCTGCGCATTGACCAGCGCGCCGTACGCGCTGCGGAATTCCGGCGACAGCGCGGTTTCCGCGTACGCTTCTTCCGCCGCGTCGATCCACAGGTCGAACAGGGCCCGCGCGCTCGCGAGGGCCTTGCCCGGCGCCGAACGTTCGACCAGCTTCGCCGAGAACAGCGCGTGGGCGCGCTCCAGCGCGCGCAGCATCAGCAGGTTGAACTCGCCTTCGCGCTGCGCATATTCGAGCTGCGCGCGGGCCAGCGCCTGCAGGCGTTCCTGGTGTTCGCGACCGAGCCCGAACGCCGGCAGGCCGAGCAATGCCCCGCCCTCGCGCCGCGCGGCCTCGAGCCAGGGCGCGACCGCGGCGTTCCAGGCGCCGGGGCCCTGCATGCCCTCGCCGCCCATCGCCTCGAAGGCGCTCGCGAACGGATTGGGCGCCGTCGCGCCGAGCGTGCGCTTCCACTCGGCGGCGAAGTCGTGCGCGTCCGCGCCACCCGCCGCCATGCGTGCGGCGAGCTCCTGCATCCGCGCGAACAGGTCGAAACCGGGATAACTGCCTGGCATGGGGCCTCCGTGGTCGCCACGCCAATGCTACCAGCCGCCGGCGCCGCCCCGGCGACGCCGCGGGCGCCGGGCTAGGGCTTGGGGATGCGCAGGGTCTTGCTGATCATCAGCGAGCCGGACAAGGCATACACCAGCACCAGCGGATGCAGCAGCCACGGCCCGAGCCGCAGCGCGCCGCCCCACAGGTCCGGACCGAGCCGCCCGCCGAAGGCTGCGACGGCCAGCAGGCCGACGATCGCGACGCTGGTCGGGATCGGCGTGCCCTCGAAGTACTTCACCTTCCCTTCGTCGCCGGACAGCGATTCGGCGGTGACGTTGTAACGCGCGAGGCGGCTGACGCCGCAGCCGACGAAGTACGACAGCACCAGCCAGTCCCAGCCGCCCTGCAGGCCGCAGGCATAGCCGAGCGCGGCCGGTGCCACGCCGAAGGAGATCACGTCCGCGAGCGAATCGAGCTCGCGTCCCAGCGTCGACGCGACCTGGCGCCAGCGCGCGATGCGGCCGTCGAGCGCATCGAACACGAAGGCCAGCGGGATCAGCGCCATGCCCCAGAGCAGGTCGGCGACCACGCCTTCCTGCAGGAAGCGCATCGCCGCGAAGATCGCGCCCGTGCCGCAGAACGCGTTGCCGAGCGTGAACCAGTCGGCGAGCTGGAAATCGCGCAGCATCGAGAAGTGGCGCTTGCGCTGCATGCCTGCCTCCGTGCGGGTCCGGGCCTCCAGCATGCCGAAACGGCCCCTGCGACGCAAAAACGGTCCGCCGGGTCGCCCCGGCGCCCGCCCGTGGTTCAGTCCTCGCGCGGCAGCACCGCCAGCACGCGCTCGATGAAGCGCGCGAGCTCGTGCATGTAGTTGCGCAGGAATTCCTCGGTGGAGGCATCGGTCACCTCGCCTTGGTCGCTCACCAGTCCCGGCTTCATCTGGATGTAGGCCTCGGGGGAGTTCATCTGCGGCGAGTTGCAGAACCCCAGCACGGCGCGCAGGTCCTGCTGTGCCAGCGCGGTCCCGATGGCGCCCGGGGAGGTGCCGATGACGGCCGACGGCTTGCGCGTGAAGCTGTTCGTGCCGTACGGCCGGCTCGCCCAGTCGATCGCGTTCTTCAGCGCGCCCGGGATCGAGCGGTTGTACTCGGGCGTGACGAACAGCACCGCGTCCACCCTGGACAGCGCCTGCTTGAACTCGCGCGCCACCGGCGGGTAGTCGGCGTCGTAGTCCGGGCTGTAGAGCGGCAGTTCGCGGAAGGCGATCTCGGTGAAGGCGAGCTGCGGCGGCGCCAGCCGGATCAGCGCCTTCGACAGCCGGCGGTTGATCGAGGTGCTGGAGAGGCTGCCGATGAGGTAACCGACCTGGTATTGCGGCATGGCACGCCTCCGGTGGCGAAAACCCGACGTTAGCGCCGGGCGGGTCAAGCCCGCGTGGCGGTGGCGAGCCCGGCGGCCCGGACCCCTGTTAGGCTTTCCCGACCTCCCCCGGAGTCCCCCATGGACGCACGCGGCATCCTCGTCACCGGCGCAGGCTCGGGCATCGGCGCCGGCATCGCCACCGGGCTCGCCGGGGCCGGCCATCACCTGGTGGTGACCGACGTGGACCGGGACGCCGCCGAGGCCGTCGCCGGGGCGATCCGCCGCGCGGGCGGCTCGGCCGAGGCGCTTCCGCTCGACGTGACCTCCGACGACAGCGTGGCCGCCGCGCTCGCCGCGGTGTCGCGCCCCATCGACGTGCTCGTGAACAACGCCGGGCTGCAGCACGTCGCGCCGCTGGAGGAGTTCCCGATGGAGAAATGGGACTTCCTCGTCCAGGTGATGCTGGTCGGGGTCGCACGGCTGACGCGCGCGGTGCTCCCCGGCATGCGCGCGCGCGCCTTCGGCCGCATCGTCAACATCGGGTCGATCCATTCGCTCGTCGCCAGCCCGTACAAGAGCGCCTACGTGGCCGCGAAGCACGGCCTGGTCGGATTCTCCAAGGTCGTCGCGCTGGAAACCGCCGGGACCGACATCACCATCAACACCGTGTGTCCGACCTACGTGAAGACGCCGCTCGTCGACCGCCAGATCGCCGACCAGGCGCGCGCCCGCGGCATCCCCGAGTCGCAGGTCGTGTCGGAGGTGATGCTGAAGCCGATGCCCAAGGGCGTCTTCATCACCTTCGAGGAACTGGCGGGCATCACCGCCTTCCTCATGTCGCCGGCGGCGCGCAACATCACCGGCCATACCATCGACGTGGACGGCGGCTGGACCGTCCAGTAGCGGCGCACGGGGGATGAACATGGGAACCGGGGATCCCGCGGGCGGCAGCGCCGGCCTGCCGAAGCACACCACGCCCACCTGGGAGGTCGAGCTGCTGATCTCGGGCGTCGCGGTCTTCGCGATGCTGCAGCTGCCCGGGCTGCTCGACGACGCGCTGTTCGCGCTCCAGCCGCGCTTCGATCCCGGCTGGTCGATGCCGATGCAGATGATGTACATGTACCTGAAAAGCGCGGCCGTCATCCTGGCCGCCACGTTCGCGGTGCACCTGCTGCTGCGCGCGCACTGGATCGCGCTGGTCGGCATGCATTCCGTGTTCCCCGACGGCATCCGGGCCGAACGCCTGCGGATGGGCCCGATCCAGCGCGCGGCGGAGGAACGTTACGAAGTCGGGCGCGAGCGGCTGATCGACCGCGCGGACAACCGCGCGACCGTGGTGTTCGCGATGGGCGTAGCCATGGCGACCATGCTGCTGTCCGTGAGCCTGCTCGTGGCCGCGCTGTTCGTCGCCTTGACCGTCTTGCTCTGGCTCGCGGGCATCCAGGTGGACAGTTCGCTGGTGTTCGCCGTGGCCGCGACGCTGGTCGCCGTCCCCTTCGGCATCGCCCGAGCGATCGACCGCCGCTGGGGCGCCCGCCTGGCACCGGCCGGAATGGCGGCGCGCCTGCTGTCCGGGCTCTTCCGGTGCTACCGCCTCCTCGGCTTCGGCCGCGGCAACAGCGCGATGGCACTGGTCTCCAGCCACGGGGGCGAACGCAGGACCGTGCTCCTCGTCTTCGCCGTCTTCTTCCCGATCATGTTCTCCGTGGTGGTCGGGCTGAGGACGCTGCAGCATCCGGAGCAGTTCGGCGATTACGCGATGTTCCCGGGCGACGTGCCGGGGGCGAGCCTCGAGGCCTCCCACTACGACGCCATGCGCACGCCGGCGCGCGACCGCGCCGTGCCCTTCATCCAGGACACCGTGGTGACCGGGCCCTACCTGCGGCTGGTGGTACCGTTCCGGCCGGGGACCGACCCCGCGGCCATGCGCGATGCATGCCCGGGCGCCGATGGCGAGGCCGGTGGACTGGCGTGCCTCCAGCGGCTGCACGCGGTATCGCTCGACGGGAAGCCGCTCGCCGATCTCCGCTACGACGCGGGCAGCGATCCGCGCACCGACCGGCCGGCGCTGCTGGCGATGATCGACGTCCGCGGCCTCGCGCGCGGGCGCCACGAGCTCCGCGTCGCGCGTACCGGCGTCGGCGCGAGCGAACGGGAGACGGGCGACACGGAGTACGTGATCCCGTTCTGGCGATAGCGCGTGGCCCCGGCGCCGCGCAAGATCATCCACGTCGACATGGACGCGTTCTACGCGTCGGTCGAGCAGCGCGACGATCCCGCGCTGCGCGGCCGGCCCGTGGTCGTGGCCTGGCGCGGCAACCGGTCGGTGGTGTGCGCCGCCAGCTACGAGGCGCGGCGGTTCGGCGTGCGCTCGGCGATGCCGGCCGTGCGCGCGGAGCGGCTCTGCCCGCACGCGGTGTTCGTGCCGCCCGACTTCACCCGCTACAAGGCGGTCTCGCGCCAGGTGCGCGGCATCTTCGAGCGCTACACCGCCCTCGTCGAGCCGCTGTCCCTGGACGAGGCCTACCTCGACGTCACCGCGAATGCCGGCGGCCTGCCCTCCGCGACGGCAACGGCGCAGGCGATCCGCGCGGCGATCCGCGAGGAAACCGCGCTCACCGCCTCCGCGGGCGTCGCGCCGAACAAGTTCGTCGCCAAGATCGCATCGGACTTCCGCAAGCCCGACGGCCTGTTCGTGGTCAAGCCGGCGCAGGTGGAGGACTTCCTCGCGCCGTTGCCGGTGGGCAGGCTGCCGGGGGTCGGCGCGGTGATGGAACGGAGGCTGGCCGAACTGGGCCTGCAAGTGGTGGCCGACCTGCGGACGTTCCCGGTGGACGCGCTGGAACAGCGCTTCGGGCGCTGGGGGCGTCGGCTGCACGAACTCGCGTTCGGCATCGACGAACGCGCCGTGGTGGCCGAGCGGCCGACGCTGCAGGTCTCCGCCGAGGACACGTTCGAACGCGACCTCCTGCTGGCGGAACTGGAGCCGCATATCCGGCGCATGGCGGAGAAGGCCTGGAGCGGCTACGAGCGCGAGCGGGCCCGCGATCCGGATCGCATCGCACGGACGGTGGTCCTCAAGCTCAAGACCGCCGACTTCCGCATCCTCACCCGCAGCCGCACGCCGCCGCGCCCGCCTGCATCGCTGGCCGAATTCGCGGACCTGGCCTGCGGGCTGCGCGAACGCGTGGGGTTGCCGACGCGGACCCGCTACCGGCTCGCCGGCGTGGGCCTCGCCGGCTTCGCCGGCCGCGACGATCCGCGCACCCAGGCCCGGCTGTTCGACGACGCGCCGCCCGCGGGCGACGCCGCAAGACCGTTGGCAGCGATCGAGGGCTGGCAACGCGCGTAGCACGGCCGCTATCCTCGAAGGATGTCGACCACCCGCAGGCTGCGCGCCGCCCGCCCCGCCGTCCCGGCCCTGGAACCCGGCGTCGCGCGCATCCGCGCCGGGATGCGGTTGCCCGAGGCCTTTCCGCCCGACGTCGAAGCCGCCGCGCGCGAGGCCGCGGCGCACCCGCGCCTGCCCGCACTGGATCGCGACGACATTCCCTTCGTCACCATCGATCCGGCCGGCGCCATGGACCTCGACCAGGCGCTGCACGTCGCACGCGACGGCGATGGCTTCATCGTCCACTACGCGATCGCGGATGTGGCCGCCTTCGTCGCGCCGGGCGACCCGGTGGACCTCGAAGCCAACCGCCGCGGGGAGACCCTCTACGGCGCCGAGGACAAGATCCCGCTGCACCCCCGCGTCCTGTCGGAGGACGCGGCATCCCTGCTGCCCGGCGTGCGCCGCCCGGCGCTGCTGTGGACGCTGTCAGTGGATGCCACGGGCGAAGGCACCGCCGTCGACGTGCGCCGCGCGATGGTGCGCAGCCGCGCCCGCCTCGACTACGACGGCGTGCAGGACGCGATCGATGCCGGCACCGCGGACCCGATGTGGGAGCTGGTGCGCGCGGTCGGCGAGTTGCGCATCGAACGCGAGCGCCGCCGCGGCGGCGTGAGCCTTCCGCTGCCGGAGCAGGAGATCCGCGGCAACGGCGGAGGCTGGAAGCTCGAGTATCGCGCGCGACGGCCGGTCGAGGACTGGAACGAGCAACTGTCGCTGCTGACCGGCATGGCCGCGGCCGACCTGATGGTGCGCCACCGCGTCGGACTGCTGCGCACGCTGCCGGCGCCGCCGGCGCATGCGATCGCGCGCCTGCACCGCACCGCGCGCGCGCTCGGGATCGCGTGGCCCGGGGCGCTCGCGTATCCGGACTTCATCCGCTCGCTCGATCCGTCCGACCCGCGGCACGTGGCGATGATGGTCTCGTGCACCAGCGTGCTGCGGGGCGCCGGCTACGCCGCGTTCGACGGCGAGCTGCCGCCGCAGCCGATCCATTCGGCGCTGGCCTCGACCTACACCCACGCCACCGCCCCGCTGCGCCGGCTGGTGGACCGCTACACCGGGGAACTGTGCCTGGCGCTGTGCGCCGGCGAAGCGCCTCCCGGCTGGGTGCTCGCCGCCCTGCCCGGCCTGCCGCGCACGATGGCGGCCGCGGACCAGCGCGCAGGCCGCTACGAAGCCGCGGTGATCGACCTGGCCGAAGCGCTGGTGCTGGCGCCGCACGTGGGCGACACGTTCGAAGGCAGCATCGTCGAAGTGGACGGCGAGAACCGCCACCACGGGACCGCGATGCTGCACGCGCTCGCCATCGAAGCGCCCGTCTCCGCCGGCCGCGACCTGCCGCTCGGCGACGTCGTCCGCCTGCGGCTCGACGTCGCCGACCCCGATGCGCGCGAGATCCGCTTCTCCATGGACACCCGGATGGACGCATGAGCCTTTCCCGCGAGCAGCTGCGCACCCTCGGCCTCGCCGCGCTGGGCGGCGCGCTGGAGTTCTACGATTTCGTCGTGTTCGTGTTCTTCGCGGCGACGATGGGCGCGCTGTTCTTCCCCGCCCACATGCCGGAATGGATGAAACTGGCGCAAGCCTTCGGCATCTTCGCCGCCGGCTACCTCGCGCGGCCCCTCGGCGGCATCGTGCTCGCGCATTTCGGCGACCTGCTGGGGCGCAAGCGCATGTTCATGCTCAGCATCCTGATGATGGCGGTGCCGACGCTGCTGATGGGCCTGTTGCCGACGTACGCCACCGCGGGCGCGCTCGCGCCGGTGCTGCTGCTGGTGCTGCGGATCCTGCAGGGCGCCGCGATCGGCGGCGAAGCGCCCGGCGCCTGGGTGTTCGTGAGCGAGCATGTCTCGCCGCGCCATCGCAGCCTCGCCTGCGGCACCCTGTCGGCCGGCCTGCTCGCCGGCATCCTGGTCGGCGCGCTGGTGGCCGCCGGGCTGTCGGCGCTGCTCGACGATGCGCAGCTGCTCGCCTGGGGCTGGCGCGTCCCCTTCCTGGTCGGCGGCGTGTTCGGCCTCGGCGCGCTGTGGGTGCGCCGCAGGCTGCACGAGACGCCCGTGTTCGCGGAACTGCGCGAGCGCCGCGCGCTCGCGGCGGAGATGCCGCTGAAGACGGTGCTGCGCGCGCACGCGGTCGACGTTGCGCTGGCGATGCTGCTGACCTGGCTGCTGACGGCGGCGGTGATCGTCGCGATCCTGATGATGCCGACCTTCCTGCAGCAGCAGGGCGTGCCGCGCACGACCGCGCTCGCCGCCAACAGCGTGGCGATCCTGTGCGCGATGCTCGGCAACCTCGCCGCCGGCACCCTCGCCGACCGCCATGGCGAAGGCCGCGTGCTGGCGGCATGGAGCGTGCTGCTCGGCGCCTCGTTCTGGTGCCTGTACGCGCTGGCGCCGCAGGCGCCGTCGCTGCTGTTCCCGCTGTACGCGCTCGCCGGCTTCGCGGTCGGCATCACCGCCATGGTGCCCTCGATCGCGGTGGCCGCGTTCCCGGCGCCCGTGCGCTTCAGCGGCCTGTCGTTCTCCTACAACGTCGCCTACGCGGTGTGCGGCGGCGCGACGCCGGTGCTGCTGACGCTGGCGATGCGCCATGACCCGCTCGCGCCGGCGCAGTACCTCGCCGCCATGGCGGCGGTCGGGGTCGGGCTGGGGGCCTGGGTGGAAGCGCGCGGCCGTCGCGCCGGCGCGCGCGGCGTGGCGGCGTCGTTGCGGGCTTCGGGCTAGACTGCGGCAACGCGGCCAACGCGGGAGCCCGCCCTTGCGTCCGACGGCGACCTTCGCCCACAACCTCGGTTTCGTCCTCGCGGCCGCGCTGGTCGCCGTGCTCGCCTGGCGCGGCGTCCAGACCGCCGACGCGGTGGTGGCCAACAACGAGGACGTCCGCCGCAGCCTCGAGCTGGTCTCGGCGGTCAAGAGCGTCCGTTCCTCCTTGCTCGACGTCGAGACCGGCGCGCGTGGTTTCGTGCTGACCGGGCGCGACGCCTATCTCGACCCCTATCGTTCCGGGCGCGCGCAGTGGGAGCGCGAATACGGGCAGCTCGCCCGCCTCCTCCAGGGGCGGCAGCCGTCGCGCGACGCATGGCTGCGCGAACTGCACGAGACGATCGAGGCGCGGATCGCGCTGTCCGCCGAAGCGATCATGACCCGTCGCGAGTCCGGCCTCGAGGCGGCCCTGGCGCGGACCGGCAGCGGCACCGGCAAGCAGACCATGGACCACGTCCGCCGCCTGCTGGACGACCTGGAGGCCGAAGAACGCGCCCGACTCCAGGCGGGCCGGGTCGCGGTCGAGCGCCAGTACGCGCGCACGCGCCGCGACGTCGTGCTGGGCAGCGGCGTCGTCGCGCTCCTGCTGCTCGGAACCTTCGCCGCCATCAACCTGAACCTGCGCACGCGCCGGCGCCTGTTCGAGCGCGCCCGCGCCGGCGAAGCGCGCATGCGCGAGCAGCGCGTGTTCCTGCGCAACGTGGTGGACGCGGACGAGAACCTCATCTACGTGCGTCGCGCCGACGGCGGTTTCGAGCTGTGCAATGCGGCCTTCGCCGCCGTGTTCGGCGCACGGCCCGAGCATCTCGAGGGGCAGCCCTCCGCGCCGATCGTCGCACGCGCCCCGGCCCTGTTCGCCGGCGACGAAGACATCGCGGGCGGGCGCCTCCAGGGCAGCCAGCAGGAGATCGGCCTGATCGACGCGGTCGGCACCGAACGCTGGTTCCAGGTCGCGAAGCGGCCCATGGAACCGGCCGGGGGCGAGCGCCGCGTCCTGGCGGTCGCGCTCGACGTCTCGGCACGGCGGCAGGTGGAGAAGCTCAAGGCGGAATTCGTCTCGACCGTCAGCCACGAACTGCGCACCCCGCTCACGTCGATCCGCGGCGCGCTCGGCATGCTCATCGGCGGCATGGCGGGCGACGTCGACCCGGCCGCGCGCCCGTTGCTCGAGATCGCGCACAAGAGCTGCGAGCGCCTGGTGCGGCTGATCAACGACCTGCTCGACATCGAGAAGCTCGAATCCGGCCGCCTGCAGCTGCAGATGCAGCCGCTGCAGCTGGGCGCGGTGGTGGCGCAGGCCGCCGAGCAGAACGCCGCCTACGCGCGCGAATTCGGCGTGTCCATCGCCACCCGCGTCGAGGACGGCGAGGCGTGGATCCGCGGCGACGCGGACCGGTTGGCGCAGGTGATGGCGAACCTGGTGTCGAACGCCGCCAAGCATTCGCCGGCGGGCGGCGTGGTCGAGATCGACGCCCGCCGCATCGACGGCTCGGTCGAGATCGGCGTTCGCGACCGCGGCAACGGCATCCCCGAGGAATTCCGCGCCCACGTGTTCGAGCGCTTCTCGCAGGCGGACGCGTCCGACGCCCGCCAGCGCGGCGGCACCGGGCTCGGGCTGGCGATCACGAAGACGCTGGTCGAGCAGCACGGCGGGCGCATCGGCTTCGAGACCGCGACGGGCAGCGGCACGCGGTTCCATTTCCGCCTGCCGACCACGCCCGCGCCGGCCGCTGCCCACCCGGTGGAAGACGCGCCGACGCAACCGCTGGTGCTGATCGTCGACGACGACACCGATGCCTCCGCCCAGCTCGCGCGCATCCTGCAGGCGCGCGGCTACCGCACACTGGCCTGCGCCACCACGGCCCGCGCGCGCGCGTTGCTAGCGCGCGAACCGGTCAGCGCGGTGACCATCAGCCTGGCGCTGCGGAACGAGGATCCGCTGGGCTTCGTCCGCAACCTGCGCGGCGTCCCGGAATACCGGCACCTGCCGGTACTCGCCATCGGCATGCGACCGCCGGACGGCGACGCCGGTGCGGTCGCGGGCGGCGCGATCGGGATCGGCGACTGGCTGTGCAAGCCGTTCGATGCCGACCGCGTGGTCGAGTCGGTGCGGGCGTGCCTGGATGCGCGCGACCGGCGGCCGCAGGTGCTGCACGTGGAGGACGACGAGGACCTGCGCGCCCTGATCGGCGGCCTGCTCGAAGGCGAGCGCCTCGCGCTGCACGGCGCGGGGACGCTCGCCGAAGCCCGTGCGGCGCTGTCTGAACGGCACCACGACCTGGTGATCCTAGACCTGATCCTGCCCGACGGCGACGGCGCCGACCTGCTCGACGAACTCGCCGCCGCGCGTCCGCCGACGCGCGTGATCATCTTCTCGGCGCGCGACACGCCCCTGCCCGACAGCGCGGTGATCCTGCGCCGGCTCGTGAAATCGCACCACGACGGCCCGGAGCTTGCCGCGCTCATCCACGAACAGCTGCAATACTGGCCGCCGCCCCCGGGGGATGGAGAATGACGGAGTGAACCCGCCGCAACCACGGATCCTGCTCGTCGAGGACGACGAACACATCGGCTTCATCCTGCGCTTCCTGCTCGAGCGCAACGGCTTCGCGGTGGACCAGGCACTGGATGGGCGGCAAGCGCTGGAAAAGCTCGCGGGGCCGCCGCCGGACCTGGTGCTGATGGACATCATGCTGCCCTACCACGACGGGCTGGAGGTCCTGGCGCAGCTGCGCCGGTTGCCGGTGTGGGACACCCTGCCCGTGCTGATGCTGACCGCCAAGGCGCGCGAGGCGGACATCGTCCGCGCCCTCGACCTGGGCGCCGACGACTACGTCACCAAGCCGTTCCAGCCGGAGGAAGTGCTGGCGCGGGTGCGGCGACTGCTGCGCAAGCCTGCGTGAGGCGTTCCCGGTGTCGTTCGGCGAGCTCGATCCGGTCCTGAGAGTCGCGCTGCTGGCGGCGCTCGCGCTGGCCGCGATCTCGTTGCTGCTGATGGCGCAGGTCCTCCTGCTGTCGCAACTGGGCGCCGGCCGCGAACGGCGCCGCGAGCGTTTCGAGGCGCGCTGGCGCCCCTTGCTCGTCGCGGAAAGCCTCGGCCTGGCGTCCGGGCCGGAGGCGCTGCCGGCGCTGGCCGGGCGCCGGGAATGCGATTGGCTGCTGCGGCTCTGGAACCAGGTGCAGTTCCACCTGCGCGGGCCGGCGCATGCAAGGCTCAACGCCATGCTCTGCTCGATCGGCCTCGACCGGCATGCGTCGTCGCTGCTTGCGCGCCGCGACCTGCGCGATCGCCTCACCGCGCTCGCGAGCCTGCGCCATCTCGGCGACAGCGCGTACTGGGCCGCGATCAGGCCGCTGATCGACGCGCCGGGCGCCGTGATCTCGTTCGCCGCCGCCGAAGCCCTGGTCGCGATCGACCCGGTGCGGGCGATGCGCCAGGTACTGCCGATGGCGCTGCGCCGGCGTGACTGGTCGCGCGACCGCATCGACCTCGCCTGCCGCAACGCGGGGCGCGAAGCGGTCACCCAGCCGCTGGTGGACCTGTTGCGCGAGCCGCTGCCGCCGTGGGCGCGCGCGCGCCTGCTCGAACTGCTGCGCCACGCCGAACCGCGCGCGCTGGCGCCGTGGGCGCGCGGCATCCTCGACCGCGCGTTGCCGGCGGACCCGCCCGC
>JANINR010000151.1 GCA_024508915.1 Lysobacteraceae bacterium
TCGCCCGCCGCGGCCGTCGCGGCAATGCAGCCGCAGCCGCAGTCGTCCGCGCGCATGCAGGAAGCCGCACCGGCACGCGACACCGCCAGCGACGCGATGGCCGCCGATGCGCCGGAAGGCGATGTCCCGCCCGCCACCGCGGCATCGCCGGAAGTCCGCGACGCCTGGCTCGCACGCATCCGCGAGCTGGCCGCCGCCGGCCGCACGGAAGACGCGCGCGCGAGCCTCGCCGAGTTCCACCGCCGCTATCCGGCCTTCGCGATTCCCGAGGACCTGCGGCCGTTGCTGCCGCAACCGCCGGCGCCATGAGCGACACGCTCGCGGCGCCCGCCGACTTCGCGCTCGACGTCAAGCACAGCCGCTTCCTCGCGCAGGCCGCACCCGTCGCGTCGGCGGCGGACGCGCAGGCCTTCGTCGCGGCGACCGGCGACCCCGATGCCACGCACAACTGCTGGGCCTGGCGCGTCGGCGACGCCTACCGCTCCAGCGACGACGGCGAGCCCGCCGGCACCGCGGGGCGTCCGATCCTGGCCGCGATCGACGGCCAGGGCTGCGATCGCGTCGCCGTGGTGGTCACGCGCTGGTACGGCGGCATCAAGCTCGGCGCCGGCGGGCTGGTGCGCGCGTACGGCGGCGCCGCGGCCGAATGCCTGCGGCGCGCCACGCGCGTTCCGATCGTGGCGATGCGCGAACTCGACGTCCGCGCCGGCTTCGACGACCTGGGCGCGGTGCACGCGGCGCTCGCGGGCTTCGGCGCCGAAAAGCTCGAGGAACGGTTCGACGCCCGCGGCGTCCGGCTGCGGCTGGCGCTGCCCCTCGACCGCGCGGATGCGCTGCGCGCGCACCTGCGCGATGCGACGCGCGACCGCGTCCAGGTCGCCGTGGCAGCCGCTGGAGGCGGCTGAGCGCCGGGGACGGCCGGCGGATCAGGCAAAATAACCGGATGGCCGATACCCCCGCCTCCGCCGGCGCTCGCGCCGACACGCCTGCCCCCGCCCCCGCGGCCACGTCCGCCAAGGCGCCGGTGGGCACGCTGCGCGCGCTGTGGCCGTTCGTGCGCGCGCACCGCGGGCTGTTCGTCGCCTGGCTCGCCGCGCTCGCGTGCTCGTCCGCCGCCACCCTGAGCCTGCCGGTCGCGTTCCGCCGGATGATCGACCAGGGCTTCGGCAGCGGCGCCAACATCGACCGGGCGTTCCTCTTCCTGTTCGCCGTGGCGCTGGCGCTCGCGCTGGCCACCGCGGCGCGCTTCTACTTCGTGTCGCTGCTCGGCGAGCGCGTCGTCGCCGACATGCGCGAGCGGCTGTACGCGCACCTGCTCGACCTCGACGCCGCGTTCTTCGACCGCAACCGCAGCGGCGAGCTGGTGTCGCGCCTGACCGCCGACGCGGAGCTGCTGCGCAGCGTGGTCGGCTCGAGCATGTCGGTGGCGCTGCGCAGCACGGTGACCGTCGTCGGTTCGATCGCGATGCTGTTCGTCACCAGCCCGCACCTGGCGGGCTACGCCCTGATCGGCATCCCGCTCGCGGTGCTGCCGATCGCGATCGGCGGCCGCCGGCTGCAGAAGATGTCGCGCGCGAGCCAGGACCGCGTCGCCGACGCGAACATGCTCGCCACCGAAGTGCTCGGCGCGGTGCGCACGGTGCAGGCGCACGCGCGCGAACCCTACGAGCGCGGGCGCTTCGCCTCCGCGCTGCGGGTGGCGGTCGCCACAGCGAAGCGGCGCATCGGCGCGCAGGCGGTGGTCACCGCGCTGGCGATCGTGCTGATCTTCGGCGCGATCACGCTGGTGCTCTGGTCCGGCGCGCACGACGTCGCCGCCGGCCGCATGAGCGCCGGTACGCTCGGTCAGTTCGTGCTGTACGCGCTGATCGGCGGCGGCTCGGTCGGCGCGCTGGCCGAGGTCTGGAACGAGCTGCAGCGCGCCGCCGGCGGCATGGGCCGCATCGCCGAGCTGCTGGAACAGGCGCCGGCCGTGGTGCCGCCCGCGGCGCCGCGGGCGCTGCCCGCGCCGGTGCGCGGCGCGATCGCCTTCGAGGACGTGACGTTCCACTACCCCATGCGTCCGGACCTCCCGGCGCTCGAGCACTTCGACCTGCGCGTGGCCCCGGGCGAGACCGTCGCCCTGGTCGGCCCGTCCGGCGCGGGCAAGAGCACGGTATTCGCGATGCTGCTGCGCTTCCACGATCCGCAGTCGGGGCGCATCGCGCTGGACGGCGTGGACGTGCGCGACGTCGATCCGGCCGCACTGCGCGGCGCCATCGCGCTGGTGCCGCAGGCGCCGACCATCTTCGCGGCCAGCGCCACCGACAACATCCGCTACGGCCGGCTCGACGCCGACGACGCCGCCGTGCGCGCAGCCGCGCGCTCCGCCGAGGCCGAGGGCTTCCTCGACGCCCTGCCCGAGGGCTTCGCCAGCGAGCTCGGCGAACGCGGCGCGCGGCTGTCCGGCGGCCAGCAGCAGCGCGTCGCGATCGCCCGTGCACTGCTCAAGGATGCGCCGGTGCTGCTGCTCGACGAGGCGACCAGCGCGCTCGACGCGCAGAGCGAACGCGCCGTTCAGCACGCGCTCGAGAACCTGATGCACGGCCGCACCACGCTGGTGGTGGCGCACCGGCTCGCGACCGTGCTCAAGGCCGACCGCATCGTGGTGATGGACCGCGGCCGCATCGTCGCCGAGGGCACCCACGACGCGTTGATGGCCCAGGGCGGGCTGTACTCGGAGCTGGCGAAGCTGCAGTTCCTCGACTGAACCGCGCTCTACGTCCCTGTCGTCCGGTCCAGGGGACTGAGCACGCCGGGCCCACCGCGGTTGAGCACGTGCGTGTAGACCTGCGTGGTCGCCACGTCCTTGTGGCCGAGCAGCTCCTGGATCGTGCGGATGTCGTAGCCGGCCTCGAGCAGGTGCGTGGCGAAGGAGTGGCGCAGCGCGTGCGCGCTGACCGGCTTCGCGATGCCCGCGCGGCGGGACGCGGTCTTCAGTGCCCGCGACAGGATGCCGTCGTCGAAGTGGTGCCGGCGCTCGACGCCGTCACGCGGGTCGATCGAGCGCTGCACGGACGGGAAGACGTATTGCCACCGGAATTCGCGCGGCGCCGACGGGTACTTGCGCGCCAGCGCGTCCGGCAGCCACGCCGCGCCGAATCCGGCGGCCAGGTCCGACTGGTGCAGCAGGCGCGCACGTGCGATCTCCTGCTGCAGCGGCTCCACCAGCGAACGCGGCAACATCGTGCGCCGGTCCTTGCCGCCCTTGCCGGCGCGCACCATGATCTCGTTGCGCCGGAAGTCCACGTCCTGGACCCGCAGCCGCAGGCACTCCATCAGGCGCAACCCGGTGCCGTAGAGCAGGCTCGCGATCAGCCAGGTCCGGCCCTCCATGCGCGCCAGCAGCTCCTGCACTTCGGCGACGGACAACACCGTCGGCAGGCGGCGCGGCCGCTTCGCGCGCGTGACGTTGGCCATCCAGGGCAACTCGATGCCCAGCACCTGCCGGTACAGGAACAGCACCGCCGACAAGGCCTGGTTCTGGGTACTGGCCGAGACCCTGCCTTCGTTCGCCAGGCGCGAGAGGAAAGCCTCGACCTCGGGCGCCCCCATCCCGCGCGGGTGCCGCTTCCCGTTCGCCAGGATGAACCGGCGGATCCATGCCAGGTACACCTGTTCCGTCCGCAAGCTGTAGTGTTTGGCGCGCAAACGTCGGCGAACCTGCTCCATCAGGCGCGGTTTCCCGCCTTCTCCTCCCGCCGGTGTTATCCCCCCACTTGGTGGCATATCCACCATGCCGAGCCCATCCGCTGCGATATGCACCGGGAGGCTACGTGGCGGGAACGGCGTCGGCAGTCAGATAAACGCTTCATTTTGCGCAGGGTTTTCGCTTGACCCGGGCCCTGCCGGAGATGAATATCCGGTCCATATCGCGTCTTTTGGACGCTACTAAGTGTTAGGCGCCAAGAGCATGATGTACGGGCTCACCAAAATCGCCACCGATTTCACTGATGAAGTGATTTCAAATTGGCGCGTCCGCCTGTTCAAGACGGTGTTCTTTTTTATCCCTCGCGCCAATCCAGACCATGAAAAGCTCTATCCACAGGTCAAGGCTTGGGCGCTCGAGCTCAACGACGATGGATGGCCTCAAAGGGAAGTTGGCTTGGATAGATCTGGAAGACCCCTGTTTGGTGCTCCGGACCAAAGGAACACAGGGTTCTGGCCGGATATGGCCGCTCAGCAGTTCTCGCAATCGGACTTGGAGCCTCTTACGGCCGAGAACTTTGAAGCACTCTGGGCCGAAATAAAGGGGAGCGCCTAACAATGCGTTCAAGCCGACATTGCTCCGTTACGCGGTTCCAGGTGGCAGGTAAAGCTTGCCACCTGGCCCGCTGCACTGCGCAATGCGGCTCAACTTAGGTGTTAGGCCTCATCAGATGAAGCTTCAGAAGCCAGCCAAATTGATGATGATCGTCGGCGGCATCGCGTTGGCCGGATATGGCGTCCTGGTGCTGATCGGGTTGCCCGAGATCTCACTTGGCAAGTTTTCCGCAGACTCAGCTGACACGAACGGCGCATTGTTGACCGCATTGATCGGTGTAGCCATTGCGCTCTACGGCTGGTTCACACCGGCTCCTGACAGGTCGACGGAAAGATCGTCGGCTGATGAGCCCTAACAATGCGTTCAAGCCGAAATTGCATCGCTACGCCAGCCACATGGCAGAAGGAGCTTGCCATGTGTCCGGCTACGCGCTGCAATTCGGCTTAACTTGAGTGTTAGGCCGCGCATGTATCGATTGGGGCACATGATTGACGAGCAATGGGCGCAGCACTCGCATCCGCGCGTGTTTTGCATGCCCAGTCCAGACGCAAAAAGCCAACGCATCGTTGCTGGCGTACCAGGCTCCGATCCAGACATCTTTCTGCGGCTGGCTGGTTGCCTCAAAGAGCCTCTATTTCTGCTCTATGTTCTACATACCTGCCATGGTGAGGCAGCTCTTGGGCGGTACCAAAGTCCAGAGCTCTCGTATCCGGACGTCCAAATCTTCGTCGATGAGTTCAGGCCGTTTCTTTCCGCAGACGGACGCTTTGACCTCTGGGCTTACTCCCCGGAGCAGAAAGCTACCGTTGTCTGGGACCGTCACAACTTGATCCATGCGTATGGTCCATTCGACTGTTTTTCCTCTGAGCTCATTGCGCTGGGCTTCACGCAAGGCCAGCTCGCGGCACTCGGTCCTCACACTCACCACTACCACTCGGAACTAGACGCACTGGCCAAGCGAGTCATTGCACGGTTTGACTGGGCATATTCGCCTCTCCGCCCAGAGGACGAGCAGTGACGGCACGGTCTAACAATTTATTCAAGCCGAACCCGCTTCGCCGGTCGGCTTAACTTAGGTGTTAGGTTCCTATGCCACTTTTCCGCTGCTCAATCCGTGGAGAGAACTTTCCAGGCGTCCTGCTCGGCCACGCGTCTCCCATCGGCTTCCACGCAACTCGCTTTGTGGATGCACCTAACTCAGATGAAGCAGAGATGCTTGCCCTTGGGCTGTTGCGCGGCGAAGACTTCTTCAACATCTCTCCAGAGCACAGAGCGGGAGATGCCAAGGTCTTCTTCGATGAAATCGTGGAGGTTGCTCCAGATGCAGAACGGGTGCCAAATAGAGGCTTCTCATTCTTCGTGATGAACGCCTAAAAATGCGCTCAAGCCGGAATTGTATCGCTACGCCGCAAGCATGGCAGGTGCAGCTTTCCATGTGGCCAGCTACGAGCTGCAATTCGGTGCAACCCAGGTGGCATGGCCCATGATCAGCAAACGGCAGATTGAAGATTTTTTCGACGAAACACGCGCCATTCATGGCGCGGGGCGATCATCATGGAGCATCGACGATTGCTGCCGCTGGTCCTACTTCTTCATGGACCCTGATGTGCAGCAGCTCATGCCCGTAGCGTCGCACATGGCGTCGCTCGGCTACGAGATCGCCGGCACCCTGGATCCAGAGCAAGGCGAGGACAATCCTGTCTACTACCTTCGCGTTGATCGCGTTGAGTCGCACACGCCCGAGTCGCTGCACGCCCGGAATCTTGAGCTGCATGCGATCGCAGAGCGATTCGGCGTGGCAGGCTACGACGGCATGGATGTGGGCGCCCCGGATGAGCACTGACCACGCATTCAAGCCGACAGGGAGCTTCCTCAAGTGGTAGGCCTCATGGGACACGCCATGGAAGTCCGAATCGTCGAGTTCCCCGAAACCAGTGTCGCCGCCGTCGAGCACCGTGGCGCTCCGGAACTGGAATACGAGACCTCCATGCGCCTGATCCAGTGGCGGATCCGCAACGGCATTTCGCCTCAACAGGCGCGCACCTTTGGGATCCATTACACCGACCCAGCCGCGACCACGCCCGAGCAGCACCGCGTGGATTTCTGTGTGTCGTACGACGGAGAGGTCGCGCCAAACGAGGAAGGAGTGGTGGCCAAGGTCATCCCCCGCCTGCGGTGCGCGGTCGCCCGGCACCTCGGCTCGCGCCGACGGAACACTACGGCGGACTACCTGGGGCGGGTCTGGCTTCCCCACAGCAACGAAACGCCGGGGCCATTCCCGATGTTCTTCCACTACGTCAACGTCGGTCCGGGCATCCAGGAGCACGAAATGGTCACGGATGTGTATCTTCCGCTCCAGTGGGCCGCGTAGGCCTGACCATTCACAATGCGACGCGCTGGGCAATCCGCCATGAAGCTGCCGAAACCCGCGTCACTTGCCCTCGCGTTGAGCCGGCCCTAGGCTGGCCGATGCCGACGGAGGAATCGATGGGCATCCGGATCGCACAGGCCACCCTCGCGCTCGTCTTCGCGGCGACGCCGCCGCTCCTGCACGCGGACGAGACCTACCGGGTTTCGGCCGCGCTCGCGCACGCGGGGCACGCATTCGCTTCTCCCGTCCTCGTGGTCGCACCGGGCGTGCCCGCGACCGTCGGGATGTCGGGCGACGAGCCGTATTCGCTGACCGTCACCGTGGCTCCGGCGCCGGACGGCGCGCTCGAAATCAGGTCGGACCTGCAGTCTTCGCACGGGAGGATGGCGCCGGTGATGCGGCTGGCACCCGGCAAGCCCGGGATCGTGAAGGTGGGCGACCTGTCGATGACGCTGACCGCCAGCGCGGACGCGACGCCATGAAGCGCGTCACCGGCATCGGCGGCATCTTCTTCCGCGCACGCGACCCCGCGGCGCTTCGGGCGTGGTACCAGGCGCACCTGGGCATCGAGGTGCAGGACTGGGGCGGCACGGCGTTCCGCTGGGTCGACGACGAGGACAAGCCGGTCGGCGGCATGACCGTGTGGTCGATCGGCGACGGCGCGAACTTCGCGCCGGGCACGGCGTCGTTCATGGTGAACTACCGCGTGGCGGACCTGCACGGGCTGCTGGCGCAGCTGCGCCGCGAAGGGTGCGAGGTGCTGGAACCGATGGACGACCCGGACTTCGGCAAGTTCGGCTGGGTGATCGATCCGGAAGGCAACAAGGTGGAGCTCTGGGAACCGCCCGAGGGACAGTGAGCATGCGCAGCAGGGCCGAGATCGCGACCGAATTCCTCACGTTGTGCGCCGGCGGCCGGGTGCAGGAGGCCTACGACCGGCACGTCGCGCCCGACTTCCGCCACCACAACGCCTGGTTCCCGCCGGACCGGCAGTCGCTGCTGGACGGCATGGCCGCGAGCGCGCAGGCCGAGCCGAACAAATCGTTCACGGTGATGCAGGCGATCGCCTCCGGCGACCGCGTGGCCCTGCTCACGCACCTGCGGCGGGCGCAGGCCGACGTGGACATGGCGGTGGTGCACATCCTGCGCTTCGACGGCGACCGCATCGTCGAGATGTGGGACGTCGGCCAGGTGATCCCGAAGGACTCGCCGAACACGCTGGGGATGTTCTAGGCGCACGCTTCCGTCGTCGTCGCACCGCCCCGACGAGATCGGGTGTCCGGCGGAAGCCAAGCTGCTAGGCTTCACGCCGGACTCCGGAAGGGACTCAAGATGAAATCGAAGACCGCGCTCGTCCTCCTGCTCCTTGCCCCGGCGCTCGCATGTGCGGCAGACGGCCCCGGGTACCGCTACGTCGAGGCAGGAGCGACGAGGTACTACAACGATTCCACGGGCGGTTTCCAGCCGTTGCGCGGCGCCTACATCGCGGGTTCGATTCCGCTTGGCGAGCGCTTCTACGCGTTCGGCGAACTGGGCCGCTCCACGAGCGGGGGCGAATCGTATTTCGAGGAAGCGACCGAGTACTACCGGGTCGAATACCGGGATATCCTCGGCCAGGTCGGCATCGGCACGCACCATGCCCTCAGCGACCACACCGATGTCGTGCTCGAAGCGGCCTACGTCAGGGACAACTGGCGGGTCTCCATGCCCGACTTCCCCAATGCCATCCAGGACTGGAACCGCCGCGGCGGCCGCGCCAGCATCGGCCTGCGCGAAACCCTGACCTCGCACCTCGAGGGCTGGCTCAAGGTCGGCTACCTCCGCGCGGCGAAGCGGCATTCGGATTTCAGCAACGAGCATGACGGCAGCGTGGTGGGCGATGCCGGGCTTCAGCTGCGCATCACTCCGCGGATCGGCGTGGTCGCCGGGGCACAGTTCATGGACGATGTCACCGCCTACCACCTCGGCGTGCGTGCCGGCTTCTGACGACCCCGTCGTCCGCCCGTTCGCGGCGGGGGACGCGCCGGTGCTGCACGCGGCGATCCGCGACTCGATCACCTCGCTGTCGCAGCTGTTCCCGTGGTGCAGCACGGACTACTCCCTCGCCGACGCGGAAGCGCGCGTCGCGGCCTGCATCGCCGCCTGGCGCGACGGCAGCGAATTTCCGTTCGGCATCTTCGAGCCGGTCGCACGCGATTCGGGCCGCCCCGCGCGGCTGCTCGGCTGCGTTGGCCTCAACCGCCTCGACCCCGTGGCGCGCAGCGCCAACCTGGGCTACTGGGTCGGTGAGGCGCATCGCGGCCGCGGCGTCGCGACGCGGGCCGCCGCCTGGACGGCCGCCTACGGGTTCCGCGAGCTCGGCCTCTCCCGCATCGAGCTCCTGGTGCTTCCGGACAACGCCCCGAGCCTGCGCGTCGCGGGCAAGCTCGGCGCGGTGCGCGAAACGGTGTTGCCCGGCGCCATCGAATTCCAGGGCCGCCGCGCCGATGCGGTACTGTTCTCGCTTTCCCCCGGACCCGCGCCATGAAGGGCATCCTCCTCGTCGGCCTCGGCGGCTTCGCCGGCTCGGTCGCGCGCTACAAGCTCGGCGGCTGGGTGCTGCACCTCACGGCGCAGGAGCGCTTCCCCTGGAGCACGTTCGCGATCAACGTCGCCGGCTGCCTGCTGGCGGGGGTGCTCGCGGGCCTTGCCGAGGAATACGAGCTGTTCGGCCCGGACACGCGCCTGCTGGTGTTCACCGGCCTGCTGGGCGGGTTCACCACGTTCTCGGCCTTCGGGCTGGACGCGTTGTTCCTGATGCGCCGCGGCGAGATCGGCACCGCGCTGCTCTATGCCGGCGGCAGCGTGGTCGTCGGGCTGGCGGCGGCGTGGGTCGGCTGGCGGCTGGTCGCGCTGCAGGCGGGCCACTAGGCGCCGGCCGCCGCGGGACGGCCGCGCAAAAAAAAGCCCCGCGAGCGCGGGGCCTTTCCGGAACTCCGGCGCGTGGGCGGCTCAGGCCGCCGGCTGCACGCCCGACGCCTGGGCGCCCTTCGGGCCCTGGACGACTTCGTAGCTGACGCGCTGGCCTTCCTGCAGGCTGCGGAAGCCCTTGGAGGCGATGGCGGAATAGTGCACGAACACGTCGGCGCTGCCGTCCTCGGGGGCGATGAAGCCGAACCCCTTGGCGTCGTTGAACCACTTCACGGTGCCGTACTGCATAGCGCTGCTGACCTCGGTCTGGATACGGTGGGTGTGCTGGCGCGTGGGGCAGCCGGGCGCACCCCCCGAGTATGCAAAAGCTCCCGGGCGGCTGGCAATCGTCCCGGCGCGGCCCGCGCGGCCGGCGGCGCGGCGCGCGGCGGCGCCCGGATCGCCTAGCGCCCGGCGAGCAGCGCCCCGAGCAGCGCGGACACCCCGCCGGTGGCGGCGCGGACGTTGGCGAGCACGTCGTCGAGGGTGATCACCTCGTCCGGGTCGGGCCCGGCGCCCGCGGCCCAGTTGGCGACGATGGCGAGGCAGGCATAGTCCAGCCCAAGCTCGCGGGCGAGGCCGGCTTCGGGCATTCCGGTCATGCCGACCAGGTCGCAGCCGTCGCGGCGCATGCGCGCGATCTCGGCGCGGGTCTCCAGGCGCGGGCCCTGGGTGGCGCCGTAACAGCCGCCGTCGACCACGGCGACCCCGGCGCGCCGGGCGGCGGCCAGCACGTCGGCGCGCAGGGCCGGCGTGTAGGGCTCGCCGAAATCGACATGCAGGACCTCGGTGCCCGCCTCCTCGCAGAGCGTGGAGATGCGGCCCCAGGTGTAGTCGATCAGCTGGTCGGGGCAACCGAGGACGCCCGGCGCATAGCGCGCATCGATGCCGCCGACGGTGTTGAGCGCGAGCACGCGCTGCGCGCCGGCCTGCTTCAGCGCGGCGAGGTTCGCCCGGTAGTTGATGCGGTGCGGCGGCACGCCATGGCCCTCGCCGTGGCGGGCGAGGAAGCCGATGCGGCGGCCTGCGAACGTGCCGATGCGGACCGGGCCGGAAGGCGGGCCGTAGGGCGTTTGCGGCTCGAAGGCCTCGATGTCGGCGAGTTCGGCGAGCGCGTAGACGCCGGTGCCGCCGATGACGGCGAGATCGAGGGCGCGGCCTGCGGCGTGCGCGGTGCTCATGCGCCTTCGGCCAGCGCGTAGATCGCGGGCAGGTTGCGGCCCTGCTCGTGGAAGTCCATGCCGTAGCCGAACACGTAGCGGTCCGGCACGTCCAGGCCGGCGTAGTCCGCGCACAGGCCGGCGACGCAGCGGTCGTGGCGCTTCACCACCATCGCGGCGATGCGCACGTCGCGCGCGCCCTGCCCCGTGCACCAGGCGCGCACGGCGTCGAGGGTGTGGCCTTCGTCCACGATGTCGTCGACCAGCAGCACGTGGCGGCCGCGCAGCGCCACTTCAGGGCGTCGCTTCCACAGCAGCTCGCCACCCGAAGTTGCGCCGCGATAGCGGGTGGCGTGCAGATAGTCCATCTCGATGTCCAGGCCGCGCGCGCCGATGCCGAGCGCGAGCTGCGCGGCGAACGGCAGCGCCCCGTGCATGACGGTGAGGAACAGCGGCCGGATTCCGGCATAGTCGACGGCGATCCGCGCGGCCATGCCGTCGATCGCGACCTCGATGGCGGCGCGGTCGTGGATCAGCTCGGCGGTCGGAAGCACCGAGGCAAGCGCGGGCACGGCGTTGGCGTCGCTGTCCGGGGCGCTCATGCCAGTCCCTCGATGCGGGTCCGGGTGTCGGCGTAGCGCGCGTCGGCGAGCAGGCCATCCCAGGCCATCGGGCCGCGGCCGATGAGGCCGATCACCGGGGCGGTGTCGAGCGCCCTGCCCTCGACCGCGGCCAGCGACTCGGGCACGAGTTCCGGATGGCAGACCAGCACGACGTCGCAGCCGGAGTCCAGGTGCGCGTCGATGCGGGCCTTGATCCCGCCGGCCGAGAACGCGGCGGCCATGCCGATGTCGTCGGAGAAGACGACGCCGCGGAACTTCATTTCGCCGCGCAGGATGTCGCCGATCCAGCGCTTCGAGTATCCGGCCGGGTCCTTGTCCACCTGCGGATAGACGACGTGCGCCATCATCACCGCGTCGGCGCCGGCGGCGATGCCGGCGGCGAAGGGCACCAGGTCGAGCGCGCGGATGGCGTCGAGCGGGCGGTCGTCGATGGCGTCGTCGACGTGGGTGTCCTCGAGCACCGAGCCGTGGCCCGGGAAGTGCTTGAGCGTGGCCGCCATGCCGGCGTCGTGCATGCCCTGCACGTAGGCGCGGGTGAACGCGGCCACGACTTCCGGATCTGCCGAGAACGCGCGATCGCCGATGGCGCGGTTGCCGCGGCCGAGGTCGACGACGGGCGCGAAGCTCAGGTCGACGCCGCTGGCGCGCACTTCGCTGGCCATCAGCCAGGCGTGCTCGCGGGCCAGCGCCAGCCCGCCCTCGCGGTCCTGCGCGTAGCGGCGGCCGAAGCCTTCCAGCGAGGGCAGCGCGCTGTAGCCGTCGCGGAAGCGCTGCACGCGGCCGCCTTCCTGGTCCACGCAGAGCAGCTGCGGGCGCGGCGCGGCGTCGCGGATCGCCTGCGCGAGCTCGGCGACCTGCGCCTTCGAGGCGAAGTTGCGCGCGAACAGGATGACGCCGGCGCAGGCGTCGTGCTGCAGCCAGTCGCGCTCCTGCGCGGTCAGTTCGTGTCCGGCGACGCCGATGACGAGCATGCGATGGATCCTCAGGCGGGGGGCGTGAACAGCGCGATCGATTCTACGTGGGCGGTGTGCGGGAACATGTCCATGACGCCGGCGGCCTCGAGGGTCCAGCCCCGCTCGTTGACCAGGTAGCCGGCGTCGCGGGCCAGCGAGCCCGGGTGGCAGCTGACGTAGACGATGCGGCGCAGGCCCTTGAGCGGCAGCTGCTTCAGCACGACGTCGGCGCCGGAGCGCGGCGGGTCGAGCAGCAAGCGGTCGAAGCCCTCGCGCATCCAGGGCTGGCCGCGCAGGTCCTGGGCGAGGTCGGCGGCGTGGAACTGGGCGTTGCCCAGGCCGTTGCGCGCGGCGTTGGCGCGGGCGCGCGCGACCAGGCCGGCGTCGCCTTCCACGCCCACGGCTTCGCGCACGGTGCGCGCCAGCGGCAGGGTGAAATTGCCGAGGCCGCAGAACAGGTCGAGCACGCGGTCGCCCGGCTGCGCATCGAGCAGCTCGAGCGCGCGCGCGATCATGCGCCCGTTGAGGCCGGCGTTGACCTGGATGAAGTCGAGCGGACGGAACTCCAGTTCGACGTCCCACTCCGGCAACCGGAACGAGAGCGACGGGTTCGCGGGCCACAGCGGATGCACCGAATCGATGCCGCCGGGCTGGAGGAAGATCGCGAAGCCGTGCGCGCGCCCGAAGGCCTCGAGCGCGGCACGATCCGGCTCCGGCAGCGGCTGCAGGTGGCGGAACACCAGCGCGACGCCGCCGAACTCCGGCGTGGGGTCGCCGGCGATGAACTCGACCTGGGCGATGTCGCGGCGGGCGTGCATGCCGTCGATCAGCGCCGAGAGCGCGCCGATGCGCTCGCCGAGCTGCGGCAGCACGGTGTGGCACTCGCCGATGTCGGCGACGAAACGCGGATCCTGCTCGCGGAACCCGACGAGCGTCTTGTCCTTCTTCTCGACGCGGCGCACGGAGAAGCGGCCCTTGCGGCGATAGCCCCAGGCCGCGTCGGCCAGCGGCGGAAGCACCGTGCGCGGGGCGACGTGGCCGATGCGCTCGAGGTTCTCGAGCAGCACGCGCTGCTTGGCGTGGATCTGCTTCGATTCGTCGAGGTGCTGCAGCGCGCAGCCACCGCAGGTGCCGAAGTGCGGGCAGCGCGCGGCGACGCGGTCGGGCGACGGCTGCAGCACCTCGAGCGTCCTGGCTTCGTCGAAGCTGCGGCTGCGCGCGGTCTGCTGCACGCGCACGCGCTCGCCGGGCAGCGCGCCGGCAACGAACACGGTCTTGCCTGCGTTTGGCGCGCCCTCCGGCCGGCGGGCGACGCCGCGGCCGTCATGGCTGAGGTCGAGGATCTCGAGCTCGAAGGGGGTCTGGTCGATGCGGGCCAACGGCGGGCTTGTCCGGCGGATGGCCCGCCATTTTACTTCTGTTTCCAGGCCCCGCCGGACTGGTACCACCAGCCGCCGCGGGCGCTGGCGATCCACTGCTTCGCGAAGACGTCGCGGATCTGGGATTCCCATTCCGGGTGGCCGTTGGCGACCGCGATCTCGCGGTACACGGCCTTGCGGTCGCGGTTGTCGTCGGCCACGGCCTGGTTGATGGCGACGCGATCCTTGAGGTCCAGCTTCGAGGCGTCGCGCACGACGACGAGGCCGTCGCCGCTGAAGCCCAGCGCCCCGGCGTCGAAGCCGGCGCGCAGCGTGGCGTCGAAGCGGGCCTCCATGCGCGCCTGGATCGCCTGGATCGCGGGCGTCTTGATGGTGATATCCGGCTGCGACTGCGCGCGCGCCTGGCCGATGCCGACCAGCGCCAGCGGATCGACGACCATGCGGCCGAGCCCGAGGCGCTGCAGCGCATCCTCCGCCGAGGGCCCGCGCAGGGCCATGCCGCCGCCGTCGTTGCCGGCCGGCTGCTCGCTGATCACCTTCTCCACGAACTCCTTCGCCGCTTCCTTGGCTTCGGCCGCGGGGAAGTAGACGTTGATGGTCACGCACGCGGTGAGCACCACCGCGGCGAAGGGCATCCCGATCCAGCGTTTCATGCGTCTCTCCTGGTGCTGCGTGGTGTTGCGTGGTCCTGCGGCGGCCGCCGCGGCGATGCGCCGATCATTGCACGACCGGCGCCACGTCGCCCTTGCCGGCCGCCATGAGGCGCTCCAGCAGCGTCGGCCAGTCGACGAGGCGGTTGAAGCCGACCACCGTCAGGCGCGGCAGGCCGGCGCCTTCGACGATGGTAAATCCGGGGCCTGAACGGGCCGTGTCCGGCGCCGCGGGCGCCGCGGGCGCCATGCCCGCCGCGGGCGCCGGATGCAGCCCGCCCATCTCGCAGACTTCGTTGGCCAGCCGGCAGGAGATGCCGATGCGGCGGTAGCCGAAGTCGTCGAACAGGGCGATCAGCCGGCCCTGCACGCTGGCCACGAACGAGGCGTCGCCCACGCTCGAGATGTCCTGCACGGCGCGCTGGCTGATGCGCTGGCGCACGCCGGCGCGCTTCGCCGCGGCGGCGTCGGTATGCAGCTCGGCGTCGAACGCGGTCGCGGTCCAGTCGACCAGGCGCAGGCCGTCGATGCGGCCGTCGAGCTTGCCGTCGATGCTGCCGAAGTCGAACACGCCGGTGAGCGCGCGCAGGTCGATGTCGTCCAGCGCGAGGTCGGCGCCGAGCGACGGCGCGACGCCGAACGGGCGTTCCAGCGACAGCTGCGAGACATGCAGCCTGCCGCCGAACAGCTGCACGTCGAGGCCGCCGTCGAAGGCCAGGCGTTCGTCCTCGTAGCGCGCGCCGGGAATGTTGCCGCTGAGCTGGCCTTCGAACGCGGGCAGCCCCAGCGCGTGCGCGATTGCGCCGAGGTCGAGCTGCTGCACGTCGAGGCCGAAGCCCAGGCGCATGCCCTGCCCGCCGGACGGCGGCCGCAGCACGAGGTCGTCGAAGCGCAGCGCGCCGCCGAAGGCGGGCACGGTCACCGGCTCGCGCAGGCGCAGTTCGCCGCCGCTGCTGCGCAGGGGCAGCGTGGCGGCGGCGAAGTCGAGGCCATAAAGCTTGCCCTCGCGCCAGCGCAACGCGCTGTCCACCGGCGCGCCCGCGGAGAAGCGCAGGTCGCCGTCGAGGGCGTCGAAGCGGAAGCGACCCTTGCCGTCGGCGAGGTCCACCGCGTGCAGGGTCGCGTCGGCCTCCTGCAACACGCCGGCCGCGAGGCGCAGCCGCGCGTCGAGCCCGCCGCGCAGGTCGAGGTCGGACAGGCCGGCGAGCCCGAGCCAGCCCGAAAGGTAGCGGTCGCGCCAGGGCGCGAGGTCGCCGGCGTGCACGGCGACGTCGAGCGCCTGCAGGCTCGCGTCCTGCGCGAACGCGGCGCTGCCGGTGGCGCGCAGCACGTTCCCGTCGCGCCACTCGAACGCGGGCAAGGTCCAGCCGGCGCTGCCGCGTCGGCGCGCATCCACGTGCACGCCGACCGGAGTTTCCGGCAGCGCGACGTACGCGTTGCCGAACAGGAACTCGCCGCCATGCAGCGCGCCGTCCACGGCGACGGTGGCCAGCGCGCGCGGTGTGCCGCCGTTCGCTGAGGTGTAGTCGATGGCGAGGCGCGCGCCGACGTCCTGCGCCGCGATGCTGGCATCGGGCGTGTCCAGCGCGGCGCCGGCGAGCGCGAGCGTCCCGGATACGTTCAGCGGCCGCTGCGAGGGCGCACGCACGCGTAGCCGGCCGTCGAGGGTGCCGCCCTTGAGCTGGGCCTCGGGCCAGGCCTGAGCCAGCAGCGCCTGCGCCCAGGCCAGCGGCACGCGCGCGAGGTCGACGGCGGTGTCGTCGGGCGTGGCCGAACGGCGGGTGACGGTGAGCGCGCTGCGGCCGTCGCGCAGGCCGGCGGCGAGCCCCGCATCGTCCAGCGCG
>JANINR010000152.1 GCA_024508915.1 Lysobacteraceae bacterium
GTGCCGCGCATGGCGCCGCCGGCCGCTCCGCCGCGCCCGGCGGGGCCGGGCGAGGGTTCCGGCGCGACATTGCCTTCGAGTTCGCGCAACGCCTGGTTGAACCCGTAGCGCGCGTACAGGCCGCGCAACGCGTCGACGTCGCGGTCGCGCAACGCCAGCGCGCTGGCCGGGAGCGCCATCGCCACGTCGGTCCGGATGGTCACCAGCGTGCGGTTCAGCGGCAGCCGGTCGAGCCCGGCGCGCAGGTTCTCGCCGATCTTGCCCTTCATGCCGGCCGCGGCGGCGATCACGCCGTCGAGATCGCCGAATTCGTTGAGCCATTTCGCGGCCGTCTTCGGCCCGCATTTCTCGATGCCGGGGACGTTGTCGATGGCGTCGCCCATCAGCGCGAGCAGGTCGACGATGCGCGCGGCGGGGACGCCGAACTTGGCGATGACGGCTTCGTCCGAATCGAGGCGACTGCCGCTCATCGTGTTGACGAGCTCGATGCGGCCGCCGCCCTCGTACCCGCCGACCAGCTGGGCGAAGTCCTTGTCGCTGGTCGAGATGGTGACCTGGCTGCCCTCGCGCGCGGCTTCCACCGCGAGCGTGCCGATCACGTCGTCCGCTTCGACGCCCTGGATGCGCAGGATCGAGAACCCGAGCGCCTCGACGATGTCGCACATCGGCTGGAGCTGGGCGCGCAGCTCGTCGGGCATCGGCGGCCGGTTGGCCTTGTATTCGGGATAGAGGTCGTCGCGGAAGGTCTTGCCGGGCGCGTCCACCACGAATGCCGCGCAGTCCGGCCGCTCCTTGAGCGTGGCGCGCAGCATGTTGACCACACCGAACAATGCGCCGGTCGGTTCGCCGGCCGCGTTCGACAACGGCGGCAGCGCGTGGAAGGCGCGGTACAGGTAGGACGAGCCGTCGATCAGGACGAGGCGGCGGGCGGTCTGCTCGGGCATGGACCGATTCTACCCGGCGCACCGTGCCCGCCTGCGCGCCGCCTGCACGTGCGCGGCGCATAATCGCCGCACGACCCGCCGGAGCCGCCGACATGCGCCAGCCCGCCCTCCCCCTCCCCCCTGCCGCGTTGCGGACCGCCGCAACGCTGCTGCTCGCCGGCCTGCTCGCCGGTTGCGCGAGCCAGGGCGAGGCGCTGCCGGTCCCGCAGACTGGCGGAGGCGGCGATGCGCCCGCCGTGCCCGAAGGCGCGGTGGAAGCGGTGCGTACCGAGGACAACGGCGACGTCGTCACCGAATACCGCGTCCAGGGCCAGCTGCGCATGGTGCGGGTCGTCCCGGTGCGCGGCCCGACCTATTACCTGGTCGATCGCGACGGCGACGGCCGCATGGATCCGGCCAAGGGCGAAACCCCCACGACCTGGTTCAAGCTCTTCTCGTTCTGAGCGGGACGCCTAGCCTCGCGGGCCGCCCATCACCGGCAGGACCACGCCGTTGACGTAGGACGCGCACACCGGCGACGCCAGGAACACGTAGGCCGGCGAGATTTCCTCCGGTTGCGCCGGACGCCCCATGTCGCTGTCCTGGCCGAATTTCGCGACCTTCTCCGCCTTCTGGTCCGCCGGGTTGAGCGGCGTCCACACCGGGCCCGGCGCCACCGCGTTCACGCGGATGCCGCGTTCGAGGAGGTTGGCCGCGAGCGACTTCGTGAAGGCGTGGATCGCGCCCTTGGTCGCGGAGTAGTCGAGCAGGTGCTTGCTGCCGAACAGCGCGGTCTCGGAGCCGGTGTTGATGATGCTGCCGCCCTCCCGCATGTACGGCAGCGCGGCGCGTGCCATGTGGAAGTAGCCGCCGATGTTGGTCTGCAGCGTCTCCTGCAGGTGCGCATCGGTGATGTCCTCGAGCGCGGCGCTGTGCTGCTGGAAGGCGGCGTTGTTCACGAGCACGTCGAGGCGGCCGAACGCCTCGACCACGTGCGCGACCAGGTCCTCGCAGAAGGCGGGGTCCTTCACGTCGCCGGCCACGGCGAGGCAGCGGCGGCCTTCGTCCTCGACTGCGCGCTTCGTGTCGGCGGCGTCGCGCTCCTCGCTCAGGTAGGTGATCGCGACGTCCGCGCCTTCGCGCGCGAACAGGACGGCGACGGCGCGGCCGATCCCGGAGTCGCCGCCGGTGACGAGCGCCACCATGCCATCGAGCTTGCCGCTGCCGACGTAATCGGGCGCAAGGAAGCGCGGCTGCGGATCGAGCTTGTATTCGTGGCCCGGCTTGCGCTGGCGCTGTTCCGGCAACGGATTCTCCGGCTGCCGGCGGGTGCCGGCCTGCACGGCCTTCTTCGCCGGCTTGCCGGCCTTCTTCGCCGCCGCCTTCTTCGCCGCCTTGCGCGCTTCCTTCGGCGCGTTGCGTGCATCGGCCCCGCGCTGGATGTCGCGCTGCCGCTTCGCGGCGGCTGCCGGTCGGGATTTCGCCTTGCCTGCCGAGGTCTTCTTCGTCGCCATGATGGGGTCCTCCACCGGCGATCGTCGCTTGCCGCGCGTTGAAGCCGCGTGACCGGCGCGCGAAGGCGCGCGCCCTACGACGGCTGGAGGTTGGCGTAGGCGAGCACCAGCCACTTGCTGCCGGCGTCGTCGAAGTTCACCTGCACGCGCGCGTGCGCGCCGCTGCCCTCGACGTCGGTCACGAAGCCGCTGCCGAACGTGGGGTGGCGCACGTTCTGGCCGAGCCGGATCGCCGGCGCCTCCAGGGACGCGTGTCCGGCGTTGCGCGCGCGCGGCATCGCCGCCGCCATCGGCCGCGAAACCTGCACCCGCGGCCGCACCTCGTGCAGCAGCGGCGCAGGGATCTCGCGCAGGAACCGCGAGGGGATGCCGTACATGTCGGAACCGTGGATGCGACGCGCCTCGGCGTACGACAGCACCAGCTTCTGCCGCGCGCGGGTGATGCCCACGTAGGCGAGGCGCCGCTCCTCCTCGAGCCGGCCGCTTTCCTCGAGCGAGCGGCCGCTCGGGAACAGGCCTTCCTCCAGCCCGGCCAGGAACACGAGCGGAAACTCGAGGCCCTTGGCGCTGTGTAGCGTCATCAGCTGCACGCCGTCCTCGCCGGCCTGCGCCTGGCCTTCGCCCGCCTCGAGCGCGGCGTAGGAGAGGAACGCGACCAGCTCGCCGGTGGCGACGGCTTCGTCGTCGTCGTCGCGCTGCACGAAGCGCGAGGCGACGGACACGAGCTCGTCGAGGTTGTCGGTGCGCGAGTCCAGGGAGCCCTTCGATTCGGCGGCGTAGTGCTCGCGCAGGCCGCTGCGGGCGAGCACGTGGTCGATCTTCTCGGGCAGCGGCAGCTCGGCGACTTCGGCGGCGAGCGCATCGACGAGGCCGAGGAAGGCCGCAAGCGCGTTGCGCGCGCGGCCCGCCAGCGCGCCGCCCTCCGCGCAGCGGCGCGCCGCGTTCCACAGTGACAGGCCGGCGCCGCGCGCCTGCTGCCGGACCTCGCCCAGCGTGCGCTCGCCGATGCCGCGCGCGGGCGTGTTGACCGCGCGCTCGAAGGCCGCGTCGTCGTCGCGGTTCGCGACCAGGCGCAGGTAGGCCAGCGTGTCCTTGATCTCGGCGCGCTCGAAGAAGCGCATGCCGCCGTACACGCGATACGGGATCTGCTCGGCGAGCAGCGCCTCTTCGAACGCGCGCGACTGGGCGTTGCTGCGGTAGAGGATCGCGGCCTCGCCGTGGCTGCCGCCGTCGCGCACCCACTGGCGGATGCGCTCGACGACGAAGCGGGCCTCGTCGATCTCGTTGTACGCGGCGTACAGGTCGATCGGCTCGCCCTCGCCGCTGTCCGTCCACAGCTGCTTGCCGAGGCGGTCCGGGTTGTGGACGATCACCGCGTTGGCGGCATCGAGGATGTTGGCGCTCGAGCGGTAGTTCTGCTCGAGGCGCAGCGTGGCCGCGCCGGGGAAATCGGCGAGGAAGCGCTGCACGTTCTCCACCTTCGCGCCGCGCCAGCCGTAGATCGCCTGGTCGTCGTCGCCGACCACGAACACGTGGCCCTCGCTGCCCGCGAGCAGGCGCACGAAGGCGTACTGGATCGCGTTGGTGTCCTGGAACTCGTCGACCAGCAGCTCGCCGAAGCGGCGCCGGTAGTGCGCGAGGAGTTGCGGGTTGTCGCGCAGCAGTTCCAGCGCGCGCAACAGCAGCTCGGCGAAGTCGACCAGGCCGGCGCGGTCGCAGCGCTCCTGGTACAGCGCGTAGCAGCGCTGCATCGCGTCCAGCCAGACGTCGTCCTTCGCCGGTTGCAGGTGCTGCGGCCGGCGGCCTTCGTCCTTCTGCGCGTTGATCCACCACGCGACCTGGCGCGGCGGGAAGCGCGCCTCGTCGAGCTCGAGCTGCTGCACGACGCGCTTGACCAGGCGCTGCTGGTCGTCGGAATCCAGCACCTGGAAGCCTTCCGGCAGTGCCGCGTCCTGCCAGTGCAGGCGCAGCAGCCGATGCGCGAGGCCGTGGAACGTGCCGATCCACATGCCGCGCGCGCCGCCGCGACCGGAGCGCTCGAGGAGGCGCTCGGCGCGGCCGCGCATCTCCGCGGCAGCCTTGTTGGTGAACGTGACCGCGAGGATGCCGTGCAGCGGGACGCCGTGCACCTCGTGCAGCCACGCGATGCGGTGGGTGAGGACGCGGGTCTTGCCGGAGCCTGCGCCCGCGAGCACCAGGTAGTGGCCCGCCGGCGCAGTGACGGCCTCGCGCTGGGCCGGGTTCAGCCCGTCGAGGAGGTGGGAGACGTCCATCGCGCCATTCTACCGGGCGCAGGCGCAGGCGCCGCGACGCCAGCGGGCATGCGCCTCAGTGCGCATGCTCCTCGCGGCGGCTGGACGTCGCCTGCATGATCCGGTCCGTGTACGCGATGCCGATCGCCGACAGGATGAACACGCAGTGGATGATCGTCTGCCACATCACGCCGCCGGGCGTGAAGCGCGTGCACGTGGTGCCGGCCGCCACCTGCGCGCAGACCGGCAGGCCCAGCGTGCCCGCCTCGATGAAGGTCTTCAGCAGGTGGATGGACGAGATGCCGATGATCGCCATCGCCAGCTTCACCTTCAGCACCGACGCGTTGACGTGGCTGAGCCATTCCGGCTGGTCCGGGTGGCCTTCCAGGCGCAGGCGCGACACGAAGGTCTCGTAGCCGCCGACGATCACCATCACCAGCAGGTTGGAGATCATCACCACGTCGATCAGGCCGAGCACGATCAGCATGATGTCCTGCTCGCCGAGCGACGGCGCCTCGTGGATCAGGTGCCAGAGCTCCTTGGCGAACAGGAACACGTACACCGCCTGGGCCAGGATCAGCCCCAGGTACAACGGCAGCTGCAGCCAGCGCGAGGAGAAGATCAGCGCCGACAGCGGCGTGAGCGGAACGGTGCGGACGGGGCGGTTCGGGTCGGACATGCGTCGGCCGTCGGGCTGGGCGGTGGGAAAGCGTAAACGCTGCCGGGCGCTTCGCGCTAGGCTGGAAGACCCCGCGTCGCAAGGAGTCCCGGACCATGCTCGACCTCCATTACTGGCCGACGCCGAACGGGCACAAGGTCACGCTGCTGCTCGAGGAGCTCGCGGAGGCCGGCGCCGCGCAGCCCTACCGGATCGTGCCGGTGGACATCGGCCGGGGCGCGCAGTTCGAGCCGGCGTTCCTGGCGATCTCGCCGAACAACAAGATGCCGGCGCTGGTCGACCACGCGCCGGCCGACGGCGGCGGCCCGCTGGCGATCTTCGAATCCGGCGCGATCCTGCAGTACCTGGCGGAAAAGACCGGGCACTTCCTGCCGACGGACCTGCGCGGGCGCTGCGAAACGCTGCAATGGCTGTTCTGGCAGGCCGCGGGACTCGGCCCGATGACCGGCCAGCACGGCCATTTCAGCGTCTATGCGCCTGAGCCGATCCCGTACGCGCAGGACCGCTACCGCAAGGAATCGGGACGCCTGCTGCGCGTGCTCGACGAGCACCTGCGCGGCCGCGAGTTCATCGCCGGCGACTACGGCATCGCCGACATGGCCTGCCATCCCTGGATCGATCCGTACGATCGGGCGCCGCTCGACCTCGAACCGTACGCGGAAGTGCGCCGCTGGCATGCCGCGATCGCCGCGCGCCCCGCGGCGAAACGCGCCTACGCGCTCTCCCGGGTCGTGAACCCCGCCGCGGGCCAGCCGCTGTCCGACGAGGAGAAGAAGATCCTGTTCGGGCAGCGCTGAGCGTCCGCGCGGCTGCAGGCGCGGGCCGGGTCAGGCGTCCATCGCGGGCTCGAGCGACTTGCGCATCAGGCTGCGCAATTCTTCCTCGAGCGCCCGGATGCGCTGGTCGAGCGCCGATGTCTGGCCGCCGTCGAGATGGACCAGGCCTTCGAGCAGTTGCGAGAGGTCGCCGAGCCGGCGGCGCTGTTCGCCGAGCAGGCGGCGCTGGGCCTGCCCGTCGAGGTCGCCGCCGTCGCCCGCGCGGGCGAGCGCCCGGCGCCGCGACTCGTGCAACAGGCGATGCAGGCGTTCCGCGGCGCGGCGGTCGGCATCGCTCCAGGGCAGGCTGCGGCCGTGGACCAGCTGGCGCCACGTGGCGAAGCTGCGCCGCGGCGCGATGCGCTCGCCGTCGTCGGTGGCGACGAGCGCCTTTTCGGGCTCGCCCGCCCAGCGCACGTCCTGCAACTGCTCCACGCGGAACAGCAGCAGCCAGTCTTCGCGGCCGCCCAGGCACAGGCCGAGCACGCCGGCGACGCTGCCGTCCACCATCGGGCCCGCGTGCCAGTCGGCGGCCGCGTCGGTCGCGACCACGTCCGCTTCGGCGCGATGCAGCCATGCCAGCAGTTCCGGCGCCTCGCGCGGGTCGGGGACGCGGCCGGCGGTATGCCATCGCGACCCCACCCAGAGCGCGGCGCCGTCGCAGCGTAGCGCTTCCTTGAGCATGTCCAGCTCGCCCGCGAGCGCCGCGTTGAAATCCCCCGCGCCCGCGAGGCGCCGGCGCAGCTGCTCGCGGATGCGCTCGGCGCGTTCGTAGCCGGCCATGGTCTGTTCCTGCTCGCGGGCCGAGATGCGCATCGACACGAACATCCCGAACAGGTCCAGCGCGGCGCGCGCCGCGGGCGGCACCAGCCTGGGCTCGCGATGATGGCAGGCGACCAGCCCCCACAGGCGCCCGCCGCAGACGATGGAAATCGACATCGAGGCGGCGACGCCCATGTTGCGGAGGTATTCCAGGTGCACCGGCGACACGCTGCGCAACGCCACCTGGCTCAGGTCCAGCGGCCGGCCGGAGGGCAGCGTGCCCGGCACGATCGGCACCGGCGCGTAGGCGGCGTCGGGAATCACGCGGATGCGGTTGCGCAGGTACAGTGCGCGCGCCTGCGGCGGGATGTCCGACGCCGGATAGCGCAGGCCGAGATAGGGCTCGAGGTCTTCGGCGGCCGATTCGGCGACGACCTCGCCGGCGTCGTCGTCGCGGAAGCGGTACACCATGACGCGGTCGTAGCCGCTCAGCGCGCGGACCTGCGCCGCGACTTCGCCGAGGAAGCGCAATTCGTCCTCGCCGCCGTCCAGGCGCGCGATCATCGCCTGCGCCATCGCGGTCGGCGTGCTGCCGCGGGTCGAGCGCGAGAGCGGCTCGGCTTCGATGTGGACCAGGCCTTCGGACACGTGCACGCAGATGTCGCAGAGCTCGCCGTGCACGCCGAGGTTGGCGGCACCGACGCGCTGCGCGGGCGCACCGGCGTCGAGGTATCCCACCGTGTCCGCGATCGCACCGAGGAGTTCGGCCGCCATGTGCTCGCGCAGGGTTTCGCCGATCAGCGCTCCAGGGGCGACGCCGAACAGCGCTTCGGCGTTCGCGGAGACCTGGCGCACGGTCCAGTCCGAGACCTGGCACGACACGAGATAGCCGTGCGGCTGGATGGCGCCGCTCTGGTGGATGGGTTCGCGCGCGCAGTCGGCGGCGGTGGGGACGTCATGCGGCATTCGACTCGCTCTTGGCTCGGTTGAGGGCGGCTTCCGCCGCGTGGAAGGCTTCGAGCGCGGCGTCGCAGGCGCGCTCGCGGGCGCCGGCATCGAAGTCCGCGTCGCGCAGGAGCGCCAGGCAGCGCGGCCAGGCATCGCCGCCGGAGAAGGTCGCGAGGAAGGAGGTGCCGTGCGCGAGGCCGGCGTGCAGGCGCCGCGCATCGCGCAGCAGCACGCGCGCGCCCAGGCACGATCCGGCGGCGACGTAACGCCAGCCGGCGCGGCGCGGTTCATCGCCGCGGTCGACGGCAGCGTCGCGCGGTGCGGGCGGCGGGACGGGCCTCCCCAGGTCCCGGGCGAGCGCATCGCGCGCGCCGGCCAGCCAGTCCTCTTCGCCGATGACCGCCAGTGCCGCGTCGACGAAGGCGGCCATGCCCGCCAGGTACGCCGCGTACTCGCGCGCGTCGCGGAATCCGCCGTCGAGGCCGGCGTCGAGGCGCGCGTGCGCGGCGGCCGTGCGTGCGCGCAGCAGGTGGTGCAGGGGGACCTGCGCGGGCGCGACGGTGGCGGCTTCCATGCCGCCACGATAGACGATCGTCGCGTTCAGGATACGGAACGGTTCAGCTTCACCGCCCCGGCCCGGTTCACATCGCGGGCGGCTTGATCGCGTAGCCGGCCGGCGGCGTATCGCCGGCGAGGTTGGAGACGAAGTAGTCCCAGCGACGGCGCATCACGTAGAACGTGTCCATGCCGTAACCGTGGCGGGCGTTCGGCAGCAGCAGCAGGTCGAAGTCCTTGTTCGCCTTGATCAGCGCGTCCACCACCAGCAGCGTGCTGGTCGGCGGCACGTTGTCGTCCATCAGGCCGTGGGTGAGCATCAGCTTGCCCTTGAGGTTCTTCGCGAACGCCCAGTTGGCCTGGCTGTCGTAGTTGGTGGTGCCGTCGGCGTTGGTCACGAGCAGGCCCTGCCACTTCTCGGCCCAGTCGTCCTCGTAGTTGCGGTTCTCGTGGTTGCCGCTCTCGGCCCAGCCGACCTTGAAGAAGTCGGGGTAATGGAACATGGCGCCGGCGGTCGCGTTGCCGCCGCCGGAATGGCCCCAGATGCCGACGCGGGAAAGGTCCATCCACGGGTTGCGCGCACCGAGTTCCTTCAGGCCCGCGACCTGGTCGGGCAGCGTGTTGTCGGCGACATCGCCGGCGTACCCGTCGTGGAAGGCCTTGGAGCGGTAGGGCGTGCCCATGCCGTCGATCAGCACGACCACGAAGCCCAGTTCGGCGAGGGCCTGGTGGTCGCCGCGCGCGGCGCTGAAGCTGCGGCTGCCGACCGAGCCGACCTGCGGGCCGGGGTACACGTAGTCGACGACCGGGTACTTCTTCGACGCATCGAAGCCGGTGGGCTTGAACATCAGGCCGTAGAGGTCGGTCTTGCCGTCGCGCGCCTTGACGGTGAACGGCACCGGCGGCACCCAGCCGGCGGCCTGCAGCCGCGAGATGTCGGCGGTGGCGACGGGGGCGACGATCGCGCCGTCGTCCGAAGCGCGCAGCACCGCGACCGGCGGCGCGACCGGCGTCGACCAGGAATCCACGAAGTGGGCTCCGCCCGGCGACAGCGTGATGGTGTGGTTGGCCGGTTCCGGGGTCAGCAGGACCGGCTCGCCGCCGTCGAGGGACACCTTGAACAGCTGCTGGTAGTACGGGTCGAGGCCCGGCGTGCGGCCGGTGCCGGTGAACCACACCGTGCGCGAATCCTCGTCCACGCGCAGCACTTCGGCGACGTTGCCCTCGCCGCTGGTGACCGCGCGCTTGAGCTTGCCGGTGCCCGCGTCGTACAGGTAGAGATGGCCCCAGTCGGTGCGCTGGCTCCACCACAGGATCTCGTTGCTCTCCGCCAGGTAGCGCCAGTTGATCGCGTTGATGCCGCTCTCGAACCAGGTCGGCACGTGCTCGTGCATCACCTCGCGGATCGCGCCGGTGGCGGTATCGGCGATGCGCAGCCAGGCGTCCTTGTGGTCGCGCGAGCTGGACACGAACGCGAGCGTCCGGCCGTCCGGCGCCCACTGCACGTCCTCCCAGCCGCCGAAGCAGCTGACGTCGTCGCACTGGGTGGAGCGATGCTGGTCGGGCGGCATCTTCAGGCGCAGCACCTTGCCCGAGGGCGCGTCGACGATCACGCGCTCGATCATCGTGATGTCCTTGTCGCCGACCAGCGGGTACTTCCAGGTCTGCACGTCCGGGTGGCCGACGCTGGTCGGCACCAGGGTCATGCTCCCGGTCTTGCGCTGGTCCTGCTGGAAGGTGGCGATGCGCTTCGAATCGGGCGACCACAGCACGATCGCGCGGTCGCTGTGCACCCAGCCGGCGTTGTCGGTGGCGTAGCCGTAATCGGTCTTGCCGTCGCGCGTGAGCTGCGTCTCCTTGCCGGTGGCGACGTCGCGCACCCACAGGTTCCAGTCGCGCACGAAGGCTTCGGACTTGCCGTCCGGCGAGCGCACGGCGGGCTCCTTGCCGCCCTTGGCGACGGACTCGACGCAGGCCTTCAGCGCCGCGTCGCACAGGTAATCCTTGCCGCGCAGCCCGATCTCGTAGCCGCCGTCGGCGGCCACGCTGAACGAGGTGACGGGCAGCTTGTCGGCCTTGACCGGCTTGCCGGTGGCCTTCGACAACGCGTCGGCGAGGCGCGCGTGGTCGAACGCGGTCGCCGGCTTCGCGCCCTGCGCGGCGTCCATCACCATGTAGCGGTCGCCCGAGGCGTCGTGGTCGCGATACCAGAAACGGTCGTCGCCGAGCCAGGTGACGCGGGTCACCGCGTGGTCCACCAGGGCGTTCGCGTTGCCGCCGAGGAAGCGTTCGGCCCGCGCGTAGTCGGCGTCCGCCAGGACGCGTCCGGTGGCGAACGCGGCCGGCGCCGCGGCGAGGGCCAGAACGGCCAGGAGGGCGCCGGACAGGCGCCGCGAGGTCGTCGCATGCATGCTGGAATTCCCCGATGGTGCGGACGGCGCACCGTCCGGCCATGCTAGCAGCGGCTTCGCGGGCGCACCCGTGCAATTGGTTTGGGAGGCCGGGCGCCGATCCTGCCGCGGGCCTCACGCGGCCGCTGGCTATACTCGCCCCAGCCTTTCCGCCAGCCCCCGCCCCGGACCCAAGCGTGTCGCCCGCGACGAACCCGCCGCCCCTGCCGCCGCTCGCGATCCGCGCCTTTTCCGCCACCACCGCCCTCGGGCGCGGCTGCGACGCGCAACTGGACGCGCTGCGCGCGCGGCGCAGCGGCCTGAGGCCGAACGACTTCGAAGCGGCGCCGCCGCTGGCCACGTGGATCGGCCGGGTCGACGGGCTCGAGGACGCGCCCCTGCCGTCCCGGTGGGCGGAATGGGAATGCCGCAACAACCGCCTCGCCTGGCTGTCGCTGCAGCAGGATGGCCTGCCCGAGGCGCTGGCGATGCTGAGGGCACGGCATCGCCCGTCGCGCGTCGCGATCGTGGTCGGCACGTCCACCTCGAGCATCGGCGCGACCGAAGAGGCCTACGCGGGCCTGGACGCGGACGGTGCGTTCCCGCCGGCGCTGCGCCGGCCGCAGGTGCACACGCCGCATTCGCTCGGCGGCTTCGTGCAGGCGGCGACCCAGTTCCGCGGGCCCTGCGTGACCGTGGCGACGGCCTGTTCCTCGAGCGCCAAGGTGTTCGCGCAGGCGGCGCGCCTGATCCACGCGGGGATCGCCGATGCGGCGCTCGTCGGCGGCGTCGACACGCTGTGCGGCAGCGTGCTGTTCGGTTTCGCTTCGCTGGGGCTGGTGTCGGGATCGCCCTGCCGGCCGTTCGACGCCGCGCGCGACGGACTGTCGCTCGGCGAAGCCGGCGGGTTTGCGGTGCTCGAGCGCGCGCGGCCCGGCGACGATGCGCTGCGGCTGTGCGGCTACGGCGAATCCAGCGATGCGTACCACATGTCCTCGCCGCATCCCGAGGGCCTCGGCGCGCGGCTGGCGATGCAGCGCGCGCTCGACGGCGCCGGCGTCGCGCCGGCGAAGGTCGGCTACCTCAACCTGCACGGCACCGCGACGCCGGCCAACGACGCGGTCGAGGCCCGCGCGGTGGCGGCCCTGTTCCCCGCGTCGTTGCACGCCGGCTCCACCAAGGGCTGGACCGGGCACACGCTTGGCGCGGCGGGCATCGTCGAGTCCGTGTTCGCGCTGCTGGCGCTGCGCGACGGCTTGCTGCCGGGCACGCTCAACAGCAGCGAACCGGACCCGGCGTGCGGGCCGCAGGTCCGCTTCGGGAACGCGGAACGCCCGGTGCGCTACGCGATGAACAATTCCTTCGGCTTCGGCGGCAACAACTGTTCGCTGCTGTTCGGGGCCGCGGCGTGACCGCGCTCGTCGCCCACGTCGAAGGCATCGGCTTCTGGGGCGACGGGCTGCCGTCGTGGCAAGCGGCGCGCGAATTCGTGGCGTCGGGCGCGCTGCCCGCCGATGCGCCGGCGCGCCCCTCGCCCGAGCTGCTGCCGCCCAACGAACGGCGGCGCGCGCCGGGCAGCGTGGCGGTGGCGCTCGAAGCCGCGCTGGCCGCGTGCCGTGCCGCCGGGGCGGACCCCGCATCGCTGCCGTCCGTGTTCGCGTCGACCCACGGCGACCTGGGCATCACCGACTACATCTGCGCCACGCTCGCCACCGACGCCTCGGCGCTTTCCCCGACGCGCTTCCACAACTCCGTGCACAACGCCGCCGCCGGCTACTGGACCATCGGCGCCGGCAGCCATGCCGCGGCCACGGCGATCAGCAGCCACGAGGCGACGTTCGCGGAGGCGCTCGTCGAGGCGATGTCGCAGCTCCATGCCGGCGTGCCGCGGGTCCTGCTGGTCGCGTACGACGCGCCGTCCGCGGGGCCGCTGGCCGCGGTCTCCCCGAGCGAAGGGCTGCTCGGCGGAGCGCTGGTGCTTTCGCGCGAGGCCGACCCGCGGCACCCGCGCCTGCGCGGGACCTTCGTGGACGCCGTCGCGCCCCGGCCGTCCGGGCCGCTGGCGCGACGACTCGGCGCTAACGCGATGGCCCCCATGCTGCCCCTGTTCCAGGCCCTCGCCTCCGGCGTGGACCTCCTGCAATTGAACGCGGGGCCCGACCGGGCCCTGCGCGTGGAGATCGCCCATGGATGACGCCATCCCCGCTTCCCCCGACGCCCGCCCCGGGCGCGCGCCGGTCGATCGCATGCCGCTGGACCGCGGCGACATCGCCGTGGTGATTCCCGCGCTGAACGAAGCGCTGCGCATCCGCGGCGTGGTCGAGGGCGCGCTCGCGCAGTGCCCGCGGGTGATCGTGGTCGACGATGGTTCCGACGACGACACCGTGGCGCGGCTCGAGGGACTGCCCGTGACCCTGCTGCGGCACGCCTCGCGCCGCGGCAAGGGGGCGTCCCTGCGCGACGGCTTCCGCGAGGCGCTGCGCCAGGGCGCGCGTGCCGTGCTCACCATGGACGGCGACGGCCAGCATTCCGGCGACGACATCCCGCGGATGCTCGCCGCCGCCAACCGCCACCCCGGCTGCATCGTCATCGGCGCGCGCCTGCGCCGCCGCTCGCAGCAGCCGCTCCACCGCCGCCTGGCCAACGAGTTCGGCGACTGGGGCCTCGCCTGGGGCACCGGCTACCAGGTCGCGGACAGCCAGAGCGGGCAGCGGTTGTATCCCGCGGCCGTGGCCGCGCTCGAGGACGTGCCGGGCGAGGACTTCGTGTTCGAGGCGCAAATCATGATCTCCGCCTCCCGCCGCCTCGGCGTGCGCTGCGTGTCGGTGCCGATCGAATCGCGCTACAAGAGCGTGCACTCGCACGAACAGTTCCGCGCCAGCCATTTCCGCCCGTTGCGCGACCTGTGGCGCATCACCAGCCACATCGTGCTGCAGGCGGTGCGCCACGGCGGCCTCCCGGCCGTCTACCGCAGCATCCGCGCGAACCCCGCGGTGATCGACGACCCGGACGGCGAGTTCGCCGCCACCCTGCAGCCGCAACGCGGCTGAGGCGGCGCGTCAGCCCATCCCGCCGTTGATGCCGATGACCTGGCCGTTGACGTAGCCGGCGGCGTCGGAACAGAGGAACGCGACCAGCGCCGCGACTTCCTCCGGGCGTCCCGCGCGTCCGGCGGGCACGAGCTGCTTCACCAGTTCCGGCGGGAACGCCTGCGCGGCCATCGCGCCCTCGATCACGCCCGGCGCCACCACGTTCGCGGTGATGCCGCGGCCTGCCATCTCGCGCGCGAGCGAGCGCGTGGCGCCGTGCAGCGCCGACTTCGCCGCGGCGTAGTTCGCCTGGCCGCGGTTGCCGAGCACGGCGGCGACGCTGGAGAGGCTGACGATGCGGCCGAAGCGCGCGCGCGCCATCGGCAGCAGCAGGGGTTGCGTCACGTGGAAGAAGCCGTGCAGCGAGACGTCGACCACGCGCTTCCATTGCGCGTCGGACATGCCGGCGAGGGGCGCGTCGTCGTGGATGCCGGCGTTGTTGACCAGCACGTGCAGCGGGCCGTCCCGCAGGAGCAGCTCGAGGGCCGCGCGCGACGCGGCGCCGTCGGCCACGTCGAAGGCGACGGCCTCCGCGCTGCCGCCGCCGTCGCGGATCGCTGCCGCCACGGCCTCGGCGCGCGCCAGGTGGGCGTGGCCGTGGACCACGACGTGCAACCCGTCCGCGGCCAGGCGCCGGCAGATCGCGCCGCCGATGTCGCCGCTGCCGCCGGTGACCAGCGCACGGCGCGCCGCGCCGGGTTTCGCTGCCGGCGCACCGGCGGATGGATCGGTCATGCGCCTGCCCCTTCATGGATGTTCGTCGCCGGCATCACCGCCGCGCGGCCTTCGGCCAGCAGTTCGCCCGCATGCAGGAGGCGGAACGCGTACTGCCAGCCGCCGTCGCCGTCCACCAGCAGTTCCGCGTGGCCCTCGAGCGACCCCGGCAGGTCGTCGATGCGCGCACGATGCACGGCCACGCCGCGCAACGCCACCAGCAGTCCCGGCGCGGCGCGTCCGCCCGCGGCCTGCGCGCGCAATCCGCCGTGCACGGCCATCGCCTGCGCGCCGTACTCGCACAGGTGGATCCCGCGCAGGCCGGCATCGTCGCGCAGCGGGTGGGCCGGGTCGGCGTGGTTGCGCGCACGCAGCAAGATCCGTCCGCCGTCCCAGGACAGCACCTCGTCCCACAGGCACATCGCGCCCTGGTGCGGGACCAGCGCGAGGATGCCGGCGCGGTCCAGCACCGGGCCGTTCATGGGGCGCGCCCGGGCCGCGTTGCGGCGGCTGCGGCCGGCGCCCGCGCGAGCAGCAGCGCGAACGCGAAGTTCGCGAGCACGCCCAGCGCCACGGTGCTGCCGATCGCGCGCAGCACCGGGATCGTCGACAGGGCCAGCAGCACGAACACCAGCAGCGTCGTGACGCTGCACACGATCACCGCATGCAGGGTGCGCAACTGCTCGTCGCGATCGTCGCCCGCGTGCTCGAAGAACAACGCGTAATCCAGGCCGAGCCCGGCGCCGAGCACCAGCGCGACGAGGTGGAACAGGTTGAGCTCGACCCCGCCGGCGCGCAGCACGGCGAGCACCAGCAAGGTCGCGAGCGCCATCGGCACCAGCACCCGCAGCGCGCGCCGGCGGCTGCGCAATGCGATCCGCACCGTCGCCGCCAGCAGCAGCGCGGCGGCGGCGAGCGCGAGCAGCACCCGGTCGCGATAGGCGACGACCAGCGACTCCGAGGCCTGCTTCAGGTCGAGCAGGCGCGCGCCGTTCGCGCGCACCGTGCGTGCCACTTCATCCGGCTGGTCGAGGCCGGCGAGCGAGACGAGCGCCGTGGCATGGCCGGCGCGCTCCAGCAGCAGCCCGTCCGCGGCCGCGGCGAGCGGCGTG
>JANINR010000153.1 GCA_024508915.1 Lysobacteraceae bacterium
CTACGTCGCGCGGCTCGAATGCGGGGATCCCGCGCGCGTGTCGGCGCGCGTCGGCCTGGAAGTGCTGCCGGCCGGCGACCCGCTGGCGGCGGGCGCCGGCACGGACAACCGCGTCGCGATCCGCTCCGACCGCTATCCGGTCCATCCCCTGCTGATCCAGGGGCCGGGCGCGGGCGCGGGCGTGACGGCCGCCGCGCTGCTCGACGACGCACTGCGGATCGCCGGCGAAGCGGCGGGCGCCGCCTACGACGCCGCGACCGCGCTGCGCGCCAGCCCCGCCAGGTACGCCGGCAGCGGCTGCGGGTGGTCGATCGCGTAGCCCTGCGCGTAGTCCACCCCGAATGCCGTCAGCGCGTCCAGGATCGCCGCCGACTCGGTGTGTTCGGCGATCGTGCGCTTGCGCAGCAGGTGCGCGATGCGGGTGATCGAGCGCACCACCTCGGCCGAGAGGTTGGAGCGATCCATGTCGTGGACGAAGCTGCCGTCGATCTTGATGAAGTCCACGTCGAGCGCGCGCAGGTGCGAGAAGCTGCAGAAGCCGGTGCCGAAATCGTCGAGCGCGAAGCGGCAGCCGAGCGCGCGCAGTTCGTCGATGGCGCGCTGCGCGCGCGCCGGGTCGCGCATGGCGCCGGTCTCGGTGATCTCGAAGCACAGGCGCGAGGCCGGGAACCGGGCGCGGTGCAGGCATTCGCCGGCGTAGTCCACGAAACCGTCGTCCATCAGCGCGCCGGCCGAGAGGTTGAGCGTGCACAGGGCGACGCCGGACGCGGCTTCCGGGTTCGCATCGAGCTGCGACAGGGCCAGGCGCAGCACCTCGCGATCGATGCGCACGCCGAGGCGGAAGCGCTCGGCGGCGGCGATGAAGCGGTCCGGCGCCAGCGGCGCGCCGCCGCGATCGTCGCGCATCCGCAGCAGCAATTCGAAGCGCGCCCCGGGTTCCGGATCCAGCTGCAGCGGCATGATCGATTGCGCGTACAGCAGCAGGCCGCCGGTGTGCAGCGCTTCGCGGATGCGCACGGTCCAGCGCATGCCCGAGACCGGGTCGGCGAGCGTGTTGCTGCCGGCGCCCGCGGCGCGCACCCGGTCGCCGCCCAGCTCCTTCGCCGCGAAGCAGGCCGCGTCCGCCTGCGACAGCAGCTCGGCGAACTCGACGTGCCCGGCCTGGGCGAAGGCGAGCCCGATGCTCGCGGTCGTGGCGAACTCCTCGCCGTCGTACCGGCAGCGCACCGACTCGATGGCGCGCAGCAGCCCTTGCGCCCGCTCGCGCGCCGCGCCGGCGCCGGTATTGCGCATCAGCACCGCGAACTCGTCCGCGCCGAGGTGGGCGAAACGATCGTCCGCGCCGATGCGGGTCGCCAGGGCCGCGGCGACTTCCGCGATCAGCGCGTCGCCCGCGCGGTGGCTGGCCGTGTCGTTCACGAGTTTCAGGTTGTCGAGGTCGATGTACGCGAGCGCGAGCGATCCCCCCGCCGCATCGCCGAGGATCGCGGAGGCCTCGCGCTCGAAGGCTGCCCGGTTCGGCAGCCCGGTCAGAGGATCGGTGCTGGCGCGGCGCTCCAGCCGTCGCTGCAGCCAGCGGTGTTCGTCGATCGCCAGCGCGAGGGCCTGGGGCAGCATCGCGAGCAGGCTCAGGTAGCCGATCAGGATCGCGGTCTCGAACGTCCCTGCCGGGCGCGGGAACCCCGCGCCGCCCTGCGAGGCCAGCGCGACGACGAATCCCACCGTCAGCAGCGCCGACACCGCCGTCCGCATCGGCGTGAAGCGCACGGCGCTCCAGAGCATGACGGTGAGCGGCAGCGCGGCCAGGCCGAGCGCGAACTGCCGCGCCATGCTCATGCCCCACGCCATCGCGAGGAAGCTGGCGGCGAGCGCCATGTTCCACAGCGTGCGTTCGCCGAGCAGGTCCGGGCGCGTGCTGCGCAGCTCGCCGCGTTTCCAGCGCGCCGCGCCGATCATCAGCGCCGGCGCGACGCTGGCGATGCCGAGGAAATCGCCCATGCCCCACAGCAACTGCGCGCCGGCGAGTCCGTCGCCGGCCGCCATCCCCTCGACCCAGAGGCTGTAGCCGCCGAGCGCGCCGGACACGAACGAGGCCAGCAGCCCGCCCACCATCATCCACACGGCGTAGAGCACGGTGCCGGGGCGCAGGCCGGTGCGCCTGCGCGCCAGCCAGCCGCCGGCGAGCAGCGCGATGGTGTTGCTGGCGATGCTCATCGCGAGGAACGCGGCCGATGTCGGCGTGGTGAAAAGCGCCTGCAGCAACAGCGCGAACGGCACCAGCAGGGCCCAGCGCAGGCCGCCGACGACGACCACCGCGAACCCCAGCCCGGATGCGGGCCAGTACAGCGCCACCTGCGAGGGGCCGACCAGGCTGTCGGCGAACACGCAGGCGGCCGCGTAGGCGAGGACGAAGCCGGCGCCGAGCACGCCCTGGCGCATCCACCGGGTCATCTCGCCGGCGCCTCGGCGGCCATCGCACGCGGCGCCACCGGCCCTTCCTGCCGAAGACGGCCGGCGCGCAGCAGCGCCTCCACCGCCTGGGCCCCCAGGCCGTCGACGATCTGCGGCAGTTCGGCGGGCGAAGCCGCGTGCAGCACCGCCCAGCCGTCGCCGCCCTGGCGCTGCACCCGGCGCAGGGCCGCGCCCGCCAGTTCCACGGCGTGCTCCCAGCCGATGCCAAACTGGCGCGCGCTTCGCAGCGGGTACGCCGCCGCGCCGACCGAGCACGCCGGCGCTGGCGGCAGTGCGCCGCCGTCGCCCGCCGCATGCAACGCGAACGCTTCGTGGAGCCGCGCGGCGACCGCCGCGAGGCCGCGTTCCGGCAGCGGGCGGGTCACGACCATGAAGCCGTCCTCCCAGCGCAGCACGTAATCGCAGGCGCGCGCCTGGGTGCCGATGACCTGGGCCGCCGCGAGCAGGGCGGCGGTGCGTTCCCGAGGCGCAAGCGCGGCCAGGCCGTCGGGTTCGACCAGCACGAAGCCGAGCACGCGCGCGTCGTGGCCGGCACGCGGCCGATCGCGCTCGTACCACGCGAGGTCCGCCGGCAGCTGGTTGGCGAGATAGCGGGGATTGCGCAGGCCGGTCAGCGGATCCGACTGGCTGCGCTGCTCCAGGCGCGCGTTCGCCGCGTGCAGCTCGTGGAGCTGGCTGCGCACCTCCTCCTCGAGCGCCTGCCGCTGCCGCGCGTGGCGGCGCTGCTCATGGCGGAACAGCGCGTACACCGCCGTCGCCAGCAGCACGGCCAGCAGCAATTCGAACAGCCACGTCTCCTGGAACGGCTGCGGCATTGGGCGGGATCCCCTGTCCCTTGCCCCCATCCTATGCCCTTTCGCGCCCCCGGGGGGCCGTCAGCACTCGATGACGTTGACCGCCAGGCCCCCGCGCGAGGTTTCCTTGTACTTGTCCTGCATGTCCCGGCCGGTGTCGCGCATGGTCTTGATGACCTTGTCGAGCGAGACCTTGTGCTTGCCGTCCCCGCGCAGCGCCATGCGGCTGGCGTTGATCGCCTTCACCGCGCCCATGGCGTTGCGCTCGATGCACGGGATCTGGACCAGCCCCCCGATCGGGTCGCAGGTCAGGCCGAGGTTGTGCTCCATGCCGATCTCGGCGGCGTTCTCGACCTGGGACATCGTGCCGCCCAACGCCGCCGTCAGGCCGCCGGCCGCCATCGAGCAGGCCACGCCGACCTCGCCCTGGCAGCCGACCTCGGCGCCGCTGATCGAGGCGTTTTCCTTGTAGAGGATGCCGATGGCCGCGGCCGTGAGCATGAAGGCGAACACGCCCGCCTCGACCTCTTCCGCCGGCTTTCCGGCCGCGCAGAACCGCTCGTAGTACTGCAGCACCGCGGGCACGATGCCCGCCGCGCCGTTGGTCGGCGCGGTGACGACGCGGCCGCCGGCGGCGTTCTCCTCGTTCACCGCGAGCGCGAACAGGTTCACCCAGTCGAGCGTGGTCAGCGGATCGGCGACGGCATCCTCGGGCCGGGCCGCGAGCTCGGCGTGCAGCAGCGGCGCACGGCGCTGCACGTGCAGGCCGCCGGGCAGGGTGCCGCCCTCGCGGATGCCGCGCTGCACGCAGGCGCGCATCGCGTCGACGATGTCGCGGAGGCCGGCGCGGATCTCCTCGTCGCCGCGCCAGGCGCGCTCGTTCGCGAACATCAGCTGCGCGATCGTCAGCCCGTTGCGCTCGCACTGCTCGAGCAGCTGCGCGCCGCTGTCGAAGGGATAGGCCAGCGGGGTGGTGTCGGCGACGATGCGGTCTTCCGCGGCCTCGTCCTGGTTGACGACGAAGCCGCCGCCGACCGAATAGTAGTCGCGCGTCGCGATGACCTCGCCGCCCGCGTCGTAGGCGGTGAAGCGCATGCCGTTGGTGTGGAAGGGAAGCTTCTGGCGCTTGTTCATCACCAGGTCGCTCTTCTCGTCGAAGGCGATCTCGTGCGCGCCGCCGAGGCGGATGCGCTTCGTGCCGCGGATGCGCTCGAGCGCAGGCGGGATGATGTCGGGGTCGATCTCGTTCGGCCAGTGGCCTTCCAGGCCCATCATCACGGCCTTGTCGGTGCCGTGGCCGCGGCCGGTCAGCGCCAGCGAGCCGTAGACCTCGGCGCGCACGCGCGCGGTGCGGGGCAGGTCGCCGGTCTCGCGCAGCCACTTCTCGACGAAGCGCGCCGCCGCCCGCATCGGACCGACCGTGTGCGAGGAGCTCGGACCGATGCCGATCTTGAAGAGGTCGAAGGTGCTGACGGCCATGCCGCTATTCTATGCCCCATGCCCCCGCGTTTCCTGCTGTTCCAGCGCGACGACTGCCACCTCTGCGACCTGGCGCTGGAGGCGCTGGCGGCTGCGCGGGCGCCGGACTTCGGCAGCGTCTTCATCGACGGTGACGAGGCGCTGGAAGCGCGCTACGGGACCCGCGTGCCGGTCTTCCGCGACGCCGCGACGGGGCGCGAGCTCGACTGGCCCTTCCATCCCGCCTCGCTCGCCGCCTTCCTCGCGACCCCGTGATCCGCTACGGGGCGGGGGCGAGGACGACGCGGGTGCTGATCGCGACGGCATCGGGGATGAGCGAAGTGTCGGCCCAGTCGCCGCCGCCCACCCCGAAGTCGAGGCGCTTCACCGTCGCCTTTCCCGCGAGCACGGGCGCCTTGCCCGGCGTCCACGTGAACGACAGCGTGACCGGCTTGCGCACGCCGCGCAGCTCCAGCACGCCGTCCGCCGCGTAGGCATTGCCGCCGAGGCTGCGGAACGTCGTCGCGGTGTAGCGCGCCTGGGCGAACTTCGCGACGTCGAAGAAGTCGCTGCCGCGCAGCGTGGTGTCGCGGTCGTCGTTGCCGGTCTTCGCGGTGGCGAGCGGGATGGCCACGTCGAGGCGCGCGGCGCCCAGGTTCGCGGGATCGAAGCTGAGTTTCGTGGCGAAGCGCGGGAAGGTGCCGGTGAAGGTCTCGCCGTCGTACTGGGTCGCGAAGGCCAGCGTGGAGCCGGGGGCCTGGACGTAGTCGGCGGCGATCGCGGGCGCGGCGGCCAGCGTCGCGGCGACGGCGACGGCGCCGGCGAGCGTCGGCGCGGGGAAGCGGAAGCGGAGCGAAGCGCGGGTCATGGGGGACTCCTGCGTCTGGAAGGCAACATGCGGGACAGGGTGGGGTCGTTGCGGAACAGGTGATGGTGCAGGGCGGCCGCGACGTGCAGCGCCACGAGCGCGACGAGCAGCCAGAACAGCAGTTCGTGCGCCTCCCTGGCGTTGGCGGCGAGCGCTTCGTCCGGGCCGGCGAGCTTCGGCATCGCCAACAGCCCGAACCAGCGGAACGGCCGCAAGCCGCTCGCCGAGTCGTAGAGCCAGCCCGACAGCGGCATCGCCAGCAGGAGTGCGTAGAGCAGGGCGTGGGTCCCGGACGCCACCCGCGCCTGCCACGCCGGGGTGCCGGCCACCGGTCGCGGCGCGCCCGCGTACAGGCGCCAGCCCAGGCGCAGCAGCACCAGCACGAGCACGGAGATGCCCACCGACTTGTGCAGCGTGAAGACCCAGAAGGACTTCGGCGTCTTCGGCAGCGAATCCAGGCTCAGGCCGACGATCGCGAGCACCAGCACGAGGAGCACGACCAGCCAGTGCAGCGCCTGGCTGACGGGACCCCAGCGGTCGGCGGTGTTCTTCAGGGGCATCGGATCGCTCTCACGGCGTCGCGGGTTCCTGCAGCGGGTCCTCGGGGTCGCCGCCCGTCCGTTGCGCCTCGGCTTCGATGCGCAGCGCGACCTCGTCGCCGATCAGGCTCGACCAGGCGTCGGCGCCGAAGGCGGCGCGGCTCAGCGTCGCCGTCGCCGAGAATCCCGCAGTGCGCCTGAACGGCGGCAGCGGGTAGCGCCTGAGCTGGTTGAACGCCACGTCCAGCACGATTTCGCGGGCGATCCCGCGCAGGGTGAGCACGCCGGCGACGCGGGCATGGGTGGCGTCGACCGGCTCGACGCGCGTGGAGACGAAGGTCGCGACCGGGTGGTGCGCGCCGTCCAGCAGGCCGCGGCCGAGCGCGGCGCGGTTCCATGCGGCGTCGCCGAGGTCGAGCTTCGCGATGGGCACGCTGACCGCGACGCGCGCGCTGCTCCAGTCGTCGGGATCGAACACCAGGGTGCCGGTGCTGCCGGAGACGGTGCCGATGGCCTGCGAATAGCCCGCGTGCGAGAGCTCGAACATCACCCGCGTGTGCACGGGATCGAGCGCGTAGCGCGCGGCCTGCGCGAGCGCGGCGCGGGGCGCCAGCAGGGCGGCGGCCAGCGCCGCGGCCAGCAGGAGCGCGGCGCGCCGCGGGGCAGGCGCTGGGGTCGGGCGGAACATTCCGGGATTCTAGGCGCAGAGGCCGGCACCGTGCGCGGAACGTTCCGATCCATCCGGCGTGCGCCGCGAATTGCAGTAGCGGCGCTTGCGCCGCGCGTCGCCGCGCCGCAAGGATCGGCGCATGACCCGGATCGCATGGAAGCTCCTGGCCGACCTCGGGCACGAGGTGCGCACGCCGATGACCGGCGTGCTGGGCATGAGCGAACTCCTGCTCGACGGGCCGCTGCCGCCCGCGCAGCGTCGCCAGGTCGAGGCGATCCGCGAAGCGGGCGAACACCTGCTGCGGGTGGTGGACGACGCGCTCGACCTCGCGCGCATCGGCGAAGCGGGGTGGCGGCTCGACCCGCGGCCCTTTGATGTCCGTGCGCTCGTCCGCGGCATCGCCGCGCTGCACGCGCCGCCCGCGCGAGCGCGCGGCCTCGCGTTCCGGGTGGCGGTGGCCCCGGCGGTGCCGCGCGTGCTGGTCGGCGATGCGGTGCGCATCCGCCAGGTGCTGTTCAACCTGCTCGGCAATGCGGTGAAGTTCACCCGGCATGGGCGGATCGCGCTGGAAGCGTCGCCCGGGGAAGAAGGCCGGGGGTTGCGCCTCGTCGTCGGCGATACCGGCCCGGGCGTCGACGCGGCGCAGCGTGCAGGGCTGTTCCGTCGCTACGCGCGCGTCCGCGAAGACGCGCCCGGCGCGGGCAGCGGGCTCGGGCTGGCGATCAGCCGCGAGCTGGTGCTGGCGATGGGCGGCCGCATCGAGGTCGACGGTGCGCCCGGCACGGGCGCGCGCTTCGTCGTCGATTTGCCGCTGCCGCAGCCGCAGCCGGCGCCGAAGCGCGCGCGGGTCGACCGCTAGCGCTCCAGGCCCTGCAGGAAGCCGATCAGCCCGCGCATGTACGTGGCCTGGTCGTCGTACATCGCCATGTGGCCGCCGTCCGGGCAGAACAGGTAGTGCCCGGCGGGGAACAGCGTCGACATCTTCTGCATGAACGCCGGTTCCATCGTGTCGTGGCCCGCGCCGATCACCAGGGTCGGCACGGTGATGCGATGCAGGTCGGCGGTCCGGTCCCAGTCGGCGAGGATGCCGCTGGCGCCCATCTCGCTCGGCCCCTGCATCGGCACGTAGACGGCCTTGTTGATGTGCGCGAACGAGCGCAGCGCCGGCTCGGGCCACTGCGCCGCCGGCATGCGCAGGATGTGCGCTTCGTAGAACGGCTGCAGCAGCGCCTCGTAGCGCGGGTCGTCGTAGCGCTTCGCCGCCTCGAGCGCGAGGATCTCCCGGAGCGCGGCCTGGTCCATCGCCGGCATCAGGGTCTCGTGCGCGTAGCGGTTGTACTCGGGGATGCTCGACATCATGTTCGAGACCACGAGGCACTTCAGGTGCTGCTGGTACTTGAGTGCGTACTCGATGGCGAGGATCCCGCCCCAGGAGTGGCCGAGCAGGCAGAAATCGTCCTTGTCGAGCTTCAGCGCCTGCCGCACCTGCTCGACCTCGTCGACGTAGCGGTCGATCGAGAGCAGCGGCGCCATGTCCTCCGGCTGGTCGCTGTAGGCGGACCCGAGCTGGTCGTAGTAGTAGTACTCGATGCCAGCGCCGGGGAACCAGCTGTCGAAGGCCTCGAAGTATTCGTGCGTGGCGCCGGGCCCGCCGTGCAGCAGCAGGACCTTGAGCTTCGGGTTGTTGCCGACGCGCTTGGTCCACACCCGGAAGTCGCCGGCGGGGGTGTGGATCGGGATCATCCGCACGCCGCCGGCCAGGACGTCGTCGCGGCCGGTGTTGTCGTAGTAGGCGGCCGGCGCGGTCGCCGGCGCCGGGCGCGATTGCGCCCCGGACGGCGCGCCCGCGAGCAGGCCGAAGGCCAGGAAGCAGGACATCAGGACGGTGCGCATGGCGGCTCTCCCCGATCGTGTGCCGGGGAGGCTAGCAGGTCGACGGCGCGGCGGCGCGGACCCGTCGCGCCGGGATCAGGCGGGGCGGGCCGACAGCGCGTGCACGGCGTCGACCAGGACGGCGACGTGGTCCGGCGACATGTCGGGCGACATTCCGTGGCCGAGGTTGAAGACGTGGCCTTCGCGCGAGCCGCCGTTGCCCGCGGCGTAGCTGTCGAGGACCAGGCCAACCTGCGCGCGGATCGCTTCGGGCGAGCCGTACAGCGTCGCCGGGTCGAGGTTGCCCTGCAGCGCGACCTTGCCGCCGGTGCGGCGCGCCGCGTCCTCGAGCGTGACCGTCCAGTCCACGCCCACGCCCTCGCAGCCGCTCGCGGCGAGCGCCTCGAGATAGGGCGCGTTGCCCTTTCCGAACAGGATCAGCGGCGTCCGCTCGGCGCCCTCGCCGCGCGCCAGTTCGCGCGCGATGCGGGTGAGGTAGGGCAGCGAGAACTCGCGGTACATCGCCGGCGACAGCACGCCGCCCCAGGTGTCGAACACCTGCAGCGCCTGCGCGCCGGCGGCGCGCTGCGCCGCGAGGTAGGCGATGACGGCGTCGGTGTTGACCGAGAGCAGCGCGTGCAGCGCCTTCGGGTCGTTGAGCGCGAGCGCCTTGATCCGCGCGTAGTTGTCGCTGCCGCCGCCCTCGACCATGTAGCAGGCGAGCGTCCACGGGCTGCCGGAGAAACCGATCAGCGGGACCTTGCCGTCGAGTTCGCGGCGGATCGTGCGCACCGCATCCATCACGTAGCGCAGCTCGGTTTCCATGTCGGGCACGCCGAGCTTCGCGATCGCGGCGGCATCGCGCACCGGCCGCTCGAACTTCGGGCCTTCGCCCTCGACGAAATGCAGGCCCAGGCCCATCGCGTCGGGCACGGTGAGGATGTCGGAGAACAGGATCGCGGCGTCGAGGTCGAAGCGGCGCAGCGGCTGCAGCGTGACTTCGCACGCGAGCTCGGGATTCTTCGCCATCGCCAGGAAGCTTCCCGCCTGCGCCCGCGTCGCCCGGTATTCCGGCAGGTAGCGGCCGGCTTGCCGCATCAGCCACACGGGCGTGCAGTCGACGGGCTCGCGGCGGAGCGCGCGCAGGAAACGGTCGTTCTTCGGGGGCACTGCGGTCTCCATCTACTTGGGGGCGTCCGCACCCTGCGCGAACATGAGCTGGAAGCCCTTCTTCAGCTGCAGGTCGCGGGCGTGCTCGAACGCGGCCAGGGCTTCGGCCTGTTCCAGGAACTGTTCGCGGCGCACGCTGCTGCGGCCGCCGGCCTGGCCGGTCTCGCGCACGAGCGTCCAGCCGCCGAGCAGGTCGCGCTCGAGCATGAGCTGGACGTAGCGCGGGGCTTCGCGGCCGTCGGGACGTTGTTGGAGCAGCAGGCGCATGGGGCGGCTATTGTAGGACCTGCAGGACGCTGGATTCCGGCACGCCCGCGACCACCCGTGCGCGACCCGGGCCCTCCCAGAGGATGAACCGCAGGCCGTTGGCGGCCGCTTTCTTGTCCAGGCGCATGCGCGCCAGCAGGCCGGCGGGATCCAGGCCCGGGGGCGGGGCCGTGGACAGGCCCAGGCGCTGCAGGGTCGCGGCGAGCGCGTCGGCATCCGCCGGCGCGGACAGTCCGAGCAGCGCCGACAGGCGCGCGGCGAGCACCATGCCGACCGCGACCGCCTCGCCATGGTTCAGGGCGCCCGACCCCGCGGCGTAGCCCTGTTCGGCCTCGATCGCATGCGCGAACGTGTGGCCGAAGTTCAGCAGCGCGCGGTCGCCGTGCTCGAACGGGTCGCGCGCCACGATCGCGGCCTTGTGCGCGCAGCTGCGCCCGATCGCTTCGGCGAGCGCGTCGTCGTCGCGGCCGAGCAGCGCGGTCGCGTTCGCGTCGAGCCAGGCGAGGAAGGCCGCGTCGGCGATCGCGCCGTACTTCGCGGTCTCGGCCAGGCCCGCGCGCAGCTCGCGGTCGGGGAGGGTGCGCAGCGTCGTGGTGTCGGCGAACACCGCGCGAGGCGGATGGAACGCGCCGACGAGGTTCTTGCCCTGCGGCAGGTCCACCGCGGTCTTGCCGCCGACCGACGAGTCGACCATCGCCAGCAGCGTCGTCGGCAGCTGCACCACGTCGATGCCGCGCATCCAGCACGCCGCGGCGAAGCCCGCGAGGTCGCCGACCACGCCGCCACCGAGCGCGAGGACGCAGGCGTCGCGGGTGGCGCCGAAATCCGCGAGCTCGCGCAGCAGTTCCGAGAATCCCTGCAGCGACTTGGACGCTTCGCCGGGGGCGATGACCGACACCATCGCCGCGGCCTGCGAATGCGCGGCCAGCGCGGCGACGACGCGCGCGGCGTAGCGCGGCGCGACGTTGCCGTCGCTGACGAGCAGCACGTGGCGGCCGCGCACGTGGGCGGCGAGCGCGGCGCCGTCGTCCAGCAGGCCGGGGCCGACGTGGATCGGATAGGGGTGCGCGCCGCCGACGTCGATCCGTCGCGACGCGCTCACGGCGCGGCTTCCGCGGATGCCGCACGCCAGCGGCCGGCGGCACGGACGGCCAGGGCCTCCGCCACGCCTTCGGGGTCGAGCGCGCGCGTGTCGATGGCGATGTCGGCGACTTCGCGGTAGAGCGGGTCGCGCTCCGCCGCCAGCGCCTGCAGCCGGGCGAGCCGGTCGGCGCCGTCCAGCAGCGGGCGGTCGCGGCAGCCCTCGAGCCGTCGCAACTGCAGTCCGGGGTCGGCCTGCAGCCACGCGACCAGGCCGCGCCCGCGCAGCCGCTCGCGGTTCGGCGCGGACAGCACCGCGCCGCCGCCGGTGGCGACCACCTGGCCGGTGCCGGCGAGGCAGCGATCGAGCAGCGCGGATTCGCGCGCACGGAACGCGGCCTCGCCTTCGCTGCGGAACAGCCCGGCGATCCGCATGCCGGCTTCGGCCTCGACCGCCGCGTCCACGTCGACGAAAGCCAGGCCCAGGCGCCGTGCCAGCAGGGCGCCGACGACGCTCTTGCCGGCCCCCATGGGACCCACGAGGACGATGTTCGACGCGCCTTCCATGCGCATGATGCTACCAGTGCGGCCGACCGCTTAGACTTTCGCCATGGCCGGAGCCGCTCCCATGACCCTGCGCGTCGCGCTGGCGCAATTCGACTTCCCGGTGGGCGACGTCGCCGGCAACGCCGCGCGCATCGCGGCGCTGGCCGCCGAGGCGCGGGACGCCTTCGGCGCCCAGGTCGTGCTGTTCCCGGAGCTCGCGCTGTGCGGCTATCCGCCGGAGGACCTGCTGCTGCGCCCGGCGTTCCTCGCCGACTGCGAGGCCGCGCTGCAGGACATCGCGCGCGGCATCCACGGCATCGTCGCGGTGGTGGGCTGGCCGCAGGCGGCCGGGGCCGTCGTGTACAACGCGGCCAGCGTCCTGCGCGACGGCGGCGTCGAACGCACCTACCGCAAGCGCGAACTGCCGAACTACGCGGTGTTCGACGAGCGACGCTACTTCGACGCCGATCCCGACGGCGAAGCCTGCGTGTTCGACGTCGGCGGCGTGCGCGTCGGCCTGGTGATCTGCGAGGACCTGTGGTTTCCCGAGCCCCTGGCCGATGCCTGCGACGCGGGCGCGCAGCTGGTGCTGGTGCCGAATGCCTCGCCGTTCGAACGCGACAAGCATGCGCAGCGCGACGCCCTGATCGCGCAGCGCGTGGCCGAGACGGCACCCGCGGGCGGCGTCGCGCTCGCCTACCTCAACGTGGTCGGCGGCCAGGACGCGCTCGTGTTCGACGGCGCGTCGGTGCTCGCCGACGGCGACGGCATCGTGCATCCGGCGGCGGCCGCCTTCCTCGACGAATGGCTCGTCGCCGATTTCGATCCCGCGACGCGACGCTTCAGCCCGGTCCGGTGGACGGTGGACGGCGACGAAAGCCGCGACGCGCTGGCCTGGCGCGCCGTGGTGCGCGGCACACGGGACTATTGCCGCAAGAACGGCTTCCGCAAGGCCTGGCTGGGCCTCTCCGGCGGCATCGATTCGGCGCTCGTGCTGGCCATCGCGGTGGACGCGCTCGGGGCCGACAACGTCACCGCGGTGCGGATGCCGTCGCGCTACACCGCGGACCTGTCGAACGACCTGGCCGCCGCGCAATGCGCGTCGCTCGGCGTGCGCCTGCTGACCGTGCCGATCGAGAAGCCGTTCCAGGGGTTCCTGGACGCGCTGGCGCCGGAATTCGAGGGCCTCGACGCCGACACCACCGAGGAGAACCTGCAGTCGCGCAGCCGCGGCGCGCTGATGATGGCCTTGTCGAACAAGTTCGGCGGCCTGCTGCTGACGACCGGCAACAAGAGCGAGTACGCGGTCGGCTACGCCACGATCTACGGCGACATGTGCGGCGGCTACGCGCCGCTCAAGGACCTGTACAAGACCGAGGTGTTCGCGCTGGCGCGGTGGCGCAACACCGTCGGCGGGAGCGCGCCCCACGGCGGCGAGGTGATCCCGTCCGCCGTGATCGACCGCCCGCCGTCGGCGGAGCTGCGCGAGAACCAGCGCGACCAGGACTCGCTGCCGCCGTACGACGTGCTCGACGCGATCCTGCTGCGCCACGTGGACCAGGAGCAGTCGGCGGCCGAGATCATCGCCGCGGGCTTCGATGCCGCGACGGTGGAGCGGGTGGTGAAACTGGTGCGGACCAGCGAATGGAAGCGCCACCAGGCCGCGCCCGGGCCGAAGGTGGGGCGGCGCGCGTTCGGGCGCGAGCGGCGCTACCCGATCAGCAACGGGTACTGAGCGCGGGCCACGGTCCGCCGCAGCCGCAGCCGCGACCGCAGCCGCGGCCTTGCCGCCTCAGCGGTCGTCCAGCGCCGAGCGCTCGCCCGCGAACGGGTTCAGGCGCCGCAGGTGCGACGGCGTGTCCGGCCATTCGCCGCGCAGCCACGGATGCTGCGGATCGTTCTTCTCCAGCACGCGGCGCGCATCGTCGGCGAGGGCCTTGTTGCCCAGGCGGGTGTAGGCCTCCGCCATGATCGCGACGGCGTCGTTCTGGTTGGCCGCGCCCGGATAGGTCTGGAGCATGTCGGTCGCGCGGTCGGCGGCCGCCACCCAGGCGCCGCGGCGCAGGTAGTACAGCGCCACTTCCAGTTCGTGGCGCGCGAACATGTCGCGCAGCCCCGCCATCCGCGCGCGCGCGTCGGCGGCGTAGCGGCTGTTGGGATAGCGGTCGGTCACGATCTTGAAGTCGTTGTAGGCCTGCAACGGGGTCGAGAGGTCGCGGCGGCTCGCGTCCAGCGACCAGACCTTCTGCAGGAACACCGTGTCGCGGTTGGCGTTGACCAGGCCGCGCAGGTAGTAGAGGTAGGGGATGTTGCGGTGCGTGGGATAGGTGCGGATGAAGCGGTCGATGGTCGAGATGGCGTCCTCGTTCGAACCGCTCTTGAACTGCGCGTAGGCGGTCTCGACCAGGGCCTGCTCGGTGTAGGTGCCGTAGGGGTACTGCGCCACGAGCCGCTTGTAGGTCGTGACCGCGGCGCTCCAGTTGCCCTTCACCATCTCCGCGTGGCCCTTGTCGTACAGCTGGGCGACGGGCACGCCCTCGTTCGCGTCGCTGTTCTTGAACATGCGCTTGATGCTGCCGCAGCCGGACAGGAACAGCGCCGCCAGCAGGACCAGCAGGACGGTGCGCAGGAGGGGGCCGCGGGGCAAGCGTGGGGTCATGGGGTCGTCGTCGGGGGCGGCGGGGGCACGAAGGTCGGATAATAGCAGCGCGGCCCGTGACCGCACGTTCCGCGACTCGCCCCCTCAGGACCCCGCCGCATGACAGAAGTTCACGCCACGCAGCCCGCACCCCGCCAGGCCCGGGTGCCCGAGGCCGCGGCCGGACGCCGGTTCGACGCGGTCCTCGCCGAGCTGTTCCCTGAATACTCGCGTTCCCGGCTGGCGGCGTGGATCAAGTCCGGCGACGTGCTCCTCGACGGCGCGCCGGCGCGACCGCGCGACCCGGTGCGCGGCGGCGAGGCGGTGGAACTGCGCGCGGTGGCTTCGATCGAGGTCGAGGCGCAGCCGCAGGACATCGCGCTCGACGTGCTGTTCGAGGACGAGCACGTGTTCGTGATCGACAAGCCGGCCGGCCTGGTCGTCCATCCCGGCGCCGGCAATCCGGACGGCACCCTGGTCAATGCGCTGCTGCACCGGGATCCGGCGCTGGCGGCGTTGCCGCGCGCCGGCATCGTGCATCGGCTCGACAAGGACACTTCCGGCGTCATGGTCGTCGCCCGGACGCTGCAGGCGCAGACGGCGCTGGTGGCGCAGCTGGCGGCGCGCGAGGTGCATCGCCAGTACCTCGCCGTCGTGGTCGGCGCGCTCGTCTCCGGCGGCACCGCCGGCGCGGCGATCGACCGCCACCCGCGCGACCGCCTGCGCATGGCCGTGCGCGAGGACGGACGCGACGCGGTCACGCATTTCAGGCTGCGCGAACGTTTCCACGCGCACACCCTGCTCGAATGCCGGCTCGAGACCGGGCGCACCCACCAGATCCGCGTGCACATGCAGCACCTCAAGCATCCGATCGTCGGCGATCCGCTCTACGGCGGCCCGCTCAAGTTGCCGCGCGGTGCCACCGAGGGGCTGGTGGCGGCGCTGAAGGGCTTCCGTCGCCAGGCGCTGCATGCGGAAGTGCTGGAATTCGCGCATCCGGCCGGGGGCGAGCCCGTGCGCGTGTCCGCGCCGGTGCCCGCCGACCTGCAGGGACTGCTGCGCGCGCTGCGCGAGGACGCGGCCGCGCGCGCGGCCGCGGGGCGCTGATGC
>JANINR010000154.1 GCA_024508915.1 Lysobacteraceae bacterium
CACGTCGACGGCCGGCGCCGCAGCGTCGGCGGACGCCGACGCGCGGGGCAGCGCCGTCGCGGCCGCGACGGTGGCGTCGGCGGACGACACCAGCGGTGCGGTGGACGAGGGAATCGCGGCGGTGGCGGGCCCCGGCGTACGGCAGCCCGCCGCCAGGCCGAGGAGGGAGATGACGGCAATGTGATGGAATCGCATGTGGGCCAGCATACCCACACGGATTCCTCACGTGCATGAATCGGGACGCCGCGCGCCCGCGCCGTTCAGCACGGGCGCGGACGCGCGTCACGATTACACGTGGCGGTAACGGAATGCTTACATTCCGGCCGCGCCGGTGCCGGCGCGCACGGCCACGGTCTCCGACGCGGAGCCGGCAGTGCGCGTCGCCACCGCGCGATCGGCGTCCTTCGCCGAAGTCGCCCGGGCCGCGATCGCGAGCAGGTCGTCGTTGGCGGTGTCGCCCGGGCGCACGACGTCGGCGGCGAAACCGCTCGCGTCGTCGGCGACCACCACCACGCCGCCGTGGCTGGTCACGCCGTAGAGCAGCTCGGCGAACTGCGACGGCAGGCGGACGCAGCCGTGCGACGCCGGATATCCCGGCAGGCGGCCCGCATGCAGGGCCACGCCGTCCCAGGTCAGGCGCTGCATGAACGGCATCGGCGCGTCGTCGTACAGCGTCGAGTGATGCATCTTCTTCTTCTGCAGGATGGTGAAGACGCCCGTCGGCGTGTCATGGCCGGGCTTGCCGCTCGAGATCGTCGAACGCGCGATGCGCACGCCGCCGCGATACACATGCACCATCTGCTGCGGCAGGCTGACCACGACCACGACGTCGCCCGCGAGCGATCGCTCCGGCATCCACTCGTAATCGCCGGGCGCCATCACCGCCGGGATCGGCGGCGCCGGCGTGCCGTCGGCGGGCACCAGCGGCGGCAGGCTCGCGGGGTCGACGATGATCGACCGCGCGGCGGCGTCGACCTGCGACTGCGCCGTCGCCGGCGATTCGGCCAGGGCCAGGAGCAAGCCGGCGGCGAGCGCCGCGGCGAGCGGGAGCGCCACGCGACGGTCGATCGCGCCGGGGGCGACGACGCGGCCGCCTGCGGCCCGGGTGCGGGTGGCGATTGCGGTGTTGCGGCGGGTGTTCGGGTTCGCGTCCATCGTTGTCCTCCTCCGATGGAGCGGAGCCTAGGAAAACGCGGATCACGATCGATTTGAACTTTCCGTCGCGCGACTGAATCCGGCGCTCGCCACCCCCGGTTCCAGCGGGTTTTCTTCACTGCGCAGCGAAGTTGCATCCTGCCGCATGAACGTGGCGCTGAACGCCGACCGAACCGCGCGATCCGCAGGCCCGGACAACCAGCGCTCGACGCATGCGCCCAGCGCCCAGCAGCCAAGGATCGCGCGCAAGCGAAACGGGCGCCCCTGGGGGCGCCCGTCCGTGCGATGCCGCTGCCCGCATTACTTCTTCGGCGCCAGGATCGCGCTCAGGTAGTCCGGCTTGCCCTCGATGCGCACCAGGTGCGGGTAGCGCAGGCCGCCGTGGTAGTCGAGCTTGACCGTGCGATAGCGGTCGAACTCCTTCACCAGCAGCTCGATCGGCGCCTTGCCGTCCTTCGCCGCCTTGACCGCGTCCTCGAGCGCATCGCCGCTGTACTCCTGGCCGTTCACCGCGACGATCGTGGTGCCCGTGCCCAGGCCAGCGTTGAAGGCCGGGCCGTCCCAGCGCACGTCGCCGATGGTGCCGTCCTTGCCGACCGACAGGCCCAGCGAATAGGTGAAGTCGGAACCGCCGCGCCCGCCGAACGACTTGGCGTAGTCGTTGGGCTCGTCCTTGTAGACCAGCTTCCAGCCGCTGGCCTCGATGCCGCCGGCGAGGCCGTGCTTGCCGTCGAGGCGCTCGCGCAGGAACGTGGACCAGTCGTGCGGGTACACGCCGTTGAGCGTCGCCACCACGTCCTCGAAGGTGTAGGTGTTCTGCACCTTCCACTCGCCGTCGTTGACGCCGAAGAACGCGCGGGCGAAATCGTCCAGCGACTTCTTCCCCTTGGTGCCGGCGCGGATCAGCGCGTCGGCCTCGAGCCAGATCATCTGGCCGCCGGAGTAGTAGTCCTCGCTCATCTGGTAGTTGCGGTAAGCGCGCGGCGCGCGGCCGACGACGATCGGGTCGTTGGTCGTGTCCTGGATGCCGCGCCACTGCAGGCCCGGGCGGTTGTCGGCGTAGGTCGCCGCGACCAGCGCCAGCGCGTCGATCGAGGCCGGCAGCGGGCGCATGCCGCTGCGCGCGGCGAGCACGTTGCCCCAGTACTGGGTCTGGCCTTCGTACACCCACAGCAGGCTGTCCTGCATCGGCGTATTGAGCGTGGGCACCCACAGGTCCGCGCCGCGGCGGTACTTGCCGTTCCAGGAATGCGTGTACTCGTGCGCCAGCAGGTCGGTGAAGCCCTGCTTCGGCTTCCAGCCAGTGAAGTAGTCGGGGCCGACGCCGTTCTCGCTGGAGCGCTGGTGTTCCAGGCCGTTGCCGCCCATCTGGTCGGAGAGCGAGAACAGGAACTGGTAATGGTCGTAGTGCTGCGCGCCGTACAGCTTCAGCGCCTGCTCGATGAGCGACTTGTGGATGGCGACCTGCTCGGGCTTGGCCTCCAGGTACTTCGCCGCGTCGGCGACGACGCCCAGCTTCACCGGCACCTTGCTGCCGGCGGGGGTGAGGTCGATGTTCTTCGCGTAGCGGCCGGCGTACACGGGCGAGTCGACGAAGATGTCGTAGGGCACGTCCTCGTAGTCGACGGTGTCGCCGCTGCGCCCGTCCTCGTGCAGCGCGGTGAACGCGGTCCAGCCCGCCGGGTAGGTCACGCGCGGATCGACCATGATCTGGTGCATGTAGTGGCCGGCCGGGTACAGCGACGTCGAGATGAACTGGATGTTGAGCATGTTCGGCGTCATCACCACGCGGCCCTGGCCGGGGCCGGTCGGGGTGAGGTAGTCGAACTCGGCGGTGATCTCGGTGACGCCCGCGGGCACGTCGAGGTGGAACGCGCCGACTTCGATGGTGTCGCGCTTCCAGTCGAGCTTCCTGCCGTTGGCGGTGAAGGTGAGGCCGGCGATGTCGTCGAGCGAGTTGCGCGGCGAATGGCCGCCCGGCACCCAGCGCGGATACAGCAGGGTCAGCGGGCCGGCCTGCACCGGGATGGTTTCCTTCACCCGGAAGATGCGCTGGGCGAGGTTGGTCGCATCGACCTCGATGCGGATCTTGCCGGGCGCGTACGGCACGTCCTGCGGCGCCGGGACCTCGGCGTGGACGAGGCCGGCGACGGCCAGGGAGAGGACGGCGAGAGCAAGGCGGCGCATGGAATTTCCCCAGGAGATGGACAACCGTCCCATCCTAGCGGCGGCGCCGGGCCCCGCCCCTGCCAAAAGGCATGGCCGGCGCGACGGGCGTCGCGTCCTTCGCGAGGCGAGGCGCTTCTCGCAACGACCACCCGCCATCCGCTACCGTGCGGGGCCGCGCTTTCCGCAACGGCCGCCCATGCAACGCCGCGACCTCACCCAGGGCCCCATCGCCCGCACGCTGCTCGTGTTCGCGCTGCCGATCCTCGGCGGCAACGTGCTGCAGTCGTTGAACGGCTCGATCAACGCGATGTGGGTCGGCCGGCTGCTCGGCGAGGACGCCCTCGCCGGCGTGGCCAACGCCAACAACATCATGTTCTTCCTGCTCGGCGGGATCTTCGGCTTCGGCATGGCCGCGACCATCCTCGTGGGCCAGGCGATGGGCCGGCACGACCTGCCGGGCGCGCGGCGCGTGATCGGCAGCGCGGCGACGTTCTTCCTCTCGCTCTCGGTGGTGGTCGCGGCGATCGGCCTGTTCGTGTCGCGCGACGTGCTCGAGTGGATGGCGACGCCGCCGGCGGCGCTGCCGCTGGCCGATGCGTACCTGAAGATCATCTTCCTAGCGCTGCCGTTCCTGTACGCGTTCGCCTACCTGTCGGCGATCCTGCGCGGCGCGGGCGACACGAAGACGCCGTTCGCCTTCCTGCTGGTCGCGGTCGCCCTCGACATCGGGCTCGCGCCGCTGTTCATCCTCGGCATCGGGCCGTTCCCGACGATGGGCATGGCCGGCAGCGCGATGAGCACGCTGGTCGCGGACGCGATCGCGCTGGCCGCGCTGGTGTGGTGGCTGTGGAGCCGCAAGCACCCGCTGTGGATCGGTCGCGGCGAGCGCGGCCTCTACCTGCCGGACTGGACCATCGTCCGCGCGATGGTCGCCAAGGGCGTGCCGATGGGCCTGCAGATGGTGCTGGTCTCGCTGGCGATGATCGCGATGATCACCCTCGTCAACCGCTACGGGACCCACACCACCGCTGGCTACGGCGCGGCGCTGCAGCTGTGGACCTACGTGCAGATGCCGGCGATGGCGATCGGCGCGGCCTGCTCGTCGATGGCGGCGCAGAACGTCGGCGCCGGGCACTGGGATCGCGTCGACGCCACCACGCGCTACGGCATCCTGTTCAACTTCCTGCTGACCGCCGCGCTGATCGTGCCGCTGGTGGTGTTCGACCGGACCACGCTCGGCTGGTTCCTGCACGATGCGCACGAGGCGATCGCGATCGCGCGCCACATCAACCACCTGGCGGTCTGGTCGTTCCTGTTCTTCGGCGTCACCTTCGTCGTCGCGGGCGTGGTCCGCTCGACCGGCGCGGTGGTGCCGCCGCTGCTGATTCTGGGCTTCGCACTGTGGGGCGTGCGCGTGCCGTTCGCCTCGTGGCTGCAGCCGATGCTGGGCGCCGACGCGATCTGGTGGAGCTTCCCGGCGAGCTCGCTGGTGTCGATGGTGCTGTCGCTCGCCTATTACCGATACGGCCGCTGGCGCCAGGCGCGGATGCTGGCGACGCCGCAGGGGCCGGATGCGGTGGCGATCCCCGCCGAGGTCCCGGCGAACCCGACCGCGCCGGTCGCGGACCTCGGCGCGCGCTAGGCGACCACGCGCACCGGGATCGACTTCGCCGCGGGCGTGCCGCTGGTGCGGTCGTGGTGCGCGAGCGGGAGCAGCGGGTTCAATTCCGGGAAGTAGCCGGCCACGGAGCCGCGCGGCATCGGATAGTCGATCACCGCCAGCCCGTCGACGCGGCGCCGCACGCCGTCGTCCGCGATCGTCTCCAGGGCGATGCGCGCGCCGTTCTCCAGCCCGCGCGCGCGGCGGTCCTGTTCGTTCATGAACAGCACCATGCGGTCGTTGCGCACGCCGCGATAGCGGTCGTTGTAGCTGTAGATCGTGGTGTTGAACTGGTCGTGCGAGCGCACCGTCGCCAGGCGCAGCATCCCCGGATCGTCGACCGGCGCGTTGGCATCCAGGCCAGGCAGCACCAGGAAGGTCGCCTTGCCGGCCGGCGTGTTCCAGACGCGACGGCGCGGCGGGATGTCGAGGTGGAAGCCCTTCGGGTCGCGCGCCTTGTCGACGAAGCCGGCGTAGATCGCCGGATAGACCTCGGCGATCTTCGCCCGGATGCGGTCGTAGTCGTCGATGTAGTCCTCCCACGGCACCACGCTGTCCGGCAGCGCCGCGCGCGCCATGCGGCAGACGATCTCCACTTCCGGCAGCGCGTCGGCGCCGGCCGGTTCGAGCACGCCGCGCGAGGGCGTCACGTTCGACATCGAGTCCTCGATGGTGACGAACTGCTCGCCCGCCGCCGTTTCGATGCGCTCCGATCGCGACACCACCGGGAGGACCAGCGCCTCGCGCCCGTGCACGAGGTGGCCGCGGTTGAGCTTGGTGGCGATGCCGACGGTGAGGTCGAGCCGGCGCATGGCCTCGTAGGCGCGGTCGGTGTCGGGGATCGCGCGCACGAAGTTGCCGCCCAGCCCGATGAACACGCGTGCCGTGCCGTCGAGCATCGCCTGCACGGAATCGACGGTGTGGTGGCCCCACTCGCGCGGCGGCTCGAAGCCGAACACCTCGCGCACCTGGTCGAGGTAGGCCGCCGACGGGCGCTCGTCGATGCCGACGGTGCGGTCGCCCTGCACGTTCGAATGACCGCGGATCGGCGAGATGCCGGCGCCCGGCTTGCCGAAGTTGCCGCGCAGCAGCAGCAGGTTCGCGATCTGCTGCACCAGCTGCGAACCGCGCTGGTGCTGGGTGATGCCCATGCCGTAGCAGACGATCGTCGCGTTCGAGCGGATGTAGATCTCCGCGCAGCGGCGGATCTGCGCCTCGTCGATGCCGGAGGCTTCGACGATCGACGCCCAGCCGGTGGCGAGCACTTCTTCGCGCACCGCGTCCAGGCCGACGGTGTGGTCGCGCAGGAAGTCGTCGTCGAGCACGCGCTCGCCCGCGGCCTCGCGTTCGAACGCCACCTTCATCATGCCCTTGAGGAACGCCAGGTCGCCGCCGATGCGGATGTGCACGAACTCGCTGGTGACGGCCGTGGAGCCGAACGTCGCCATCTGCACGACGTCCTGCGGCTCGGTGAAGCGCATCAGCGCGCGCTCGGGCATTGGATTGACGGTGACGATCGGCACGCCGCGCTTCCGCGCCTCGACCAGTTGCGTCATCATCCGCGGCGCATTGGTGCCCGGGTTCTGCCCGATCACGAAGATCGCCTCGGCGTGCGCGAAGTCGTCGAGCACCACCGTGCCCTTGCCGATGCCGATCGAGTGCGGCAGGCCGCGGCTGGTCGGCTCGTGGCACATGTTCGAACAGTCGGGGAAGTTGTTCGTCCCGAACTCGCGCACGAAGATCGAATACAGGAAGGCCGCCTCGTTCGGCGTGCGGCCCGAGGTGTAGAACTCGGCCTGGTGCGGGGTGTCGAGCGCCTGCAGGTGGCGGCCGATGGTGGCGAAGGCCTCGTCCCACGTGCAGGGCACGTAGCGGTCGGTCGCCGCGTCGTAGCGCATCGGCTCGGTCAGGCGGCCCTGCATCTCCAGCCAGTAGTCCGACTGCCGCATCAGGTCCGACACCGTGTGCTGCTCGAAGAACGCGCGCTCGACGCGGAACTTCGTCGCCTCGTGCGCCAGCGCCTTGACGCCGTTCTCGCAGAACTCGAGCTTGCGCGTGCAGTCCGCGTCCGGGAACGCGCAGCTCGGGCACTTGAAGCCGCCGGGCTGGTTCATCGCCAGCAGCGCGCGCGAACCCTTCGCCACGACGCTCTGCTCCAGCAGCACCTTCGCCGTCGCCGCGGCCGCGCCCCAGCCGCCCGCGGGCCGGTCGTAGGGCTTGTATCGCGGCGGTTCCCGCTCGGCCATGGCGCGCTCCTGTTCCGCCTTATCCTACCCGCATGCCCGACGCGCCGCCCCCTTCGACCGCCGTGCCTCCGCGCGGCTTCGCCGTGCGCGACGTCGCGCGGCTGCGCGCGGGCGGCGGCGATCGAGCGCCGGGCGTCGACGCGCGCGTCGCCGACCAGGTCGCGGAGGAAGTGCCCGTCGCGCTGCGCTACAACGGGCGGCCGTTCGCGGTGATGATGGCGACGCCCTGCGACCTCGCGGACTTCGCGCTGGGCTTCTCGCTCACCGAAGGCCTGGTCGACGCGTCCGCGCAGCTGCACGAGCTCGTCGTCGACTCCCGCTTCGAAGGCATCGAACTCGCGATGGCGGTGTCCGCGGACGCGCCCGCGGCCCGCATCGGCGAGGACGCGCAGGCGCAGCGCCTGCTGCCGGGCCGCAGCGGCTGCGGCCTGTGCGGGACGCGCGAACTCGAGGACGCGACGCGGCCGCCGCCAGCCCTGCCCGGCGACGCGCGCCGTTCCTTCGCGGCCGATGCGTTGTCGCGCGCATTCGCCGCGCTGCCGGCGCACCAGCCCATGAACGCCGCGACCGGCGCGGTCCACGCCGCCGCGTGGGCCGACGCCGGCGGGCGCATCGTGCTCGCACGCGAAGATGTCGGCCGGCACAACGCGCTCGACAAGCTGGTGGGCGCGCTGGTCCGCGCAGGCCACGCGCCCGGCGACGGCATGCTGCTGCTCACCAGCCGCGCCAGCCACGAGATGGTGTCGAAGGCCGCGCGCGCCGGCATCGGCTTCATCGCCGCCATTTCCGCGCCGACCGCGCTGGCCGTGGACGTCGCGCGCGGCGCCGGCGTCTGCCTCGTCGGCTTCGCGCGGCCCGGCGGCTGCAACGTCTACGCCCACCCGGAACGGCTGCTGGAGCGCGACGGCGGTTGACGCCGCCCCCCTTCACCGCGGACCCTCGCCATCGCTGCGATCCTCGGACGCCCCACCCGACAAGGAGTCCCGCCATGCGCAAGACGACCACGTCCAGCCTCGCCGCCGCCGCCGTCCTCGGCCTCTCCGCCTGCGCGACGCCGCCCGCCGCCACCCCGCCCCCGGGCGGCGCCTTCCAGTGCGTCGCCGAAGCCGGCGCCTGGGCCGTCGGCCAGCCGGTGAGCGACGCGCTGGTCGCCAAGGTCACGGCCGACACCCACAGCCGCACCGCGCGCGTCGTGCGCCCCGGCGAGGCCGTCACCATGGATTACCGCGGCGACCGCGTGAACGTCATGCTCGACATGAACAACCGCGTCGACCGCGTGACCTGCGGCTAGGCCGGGGAGGAGCCGCATGCGCCGCCCCGCCTGGATCCTCGTCCTGCTCGCGGCGTTCGTCTTCTGGGCGTGGCAGCAGGAGCGCGCCGGCGCGCGACAGGACGCCGCGGTGGACATCGCCGCGGCGGACGCGGGCGGCGGCGACGCGATCGAGCGGCCCGGGCGCGCAGCACGCGATGCCGCGCGCTGGCCCGCGTTCCTGCCGCCGGAGGCGCGCGACACGCTCGCGCTGATCGAGGCCGGCGGCCCGTTCCCCTACCGCCAGGACGGGGCGACCTTCGAGAACCGCGAGCATCGCCTGCCCGAGCGCGCCCGCGGCTACTACCGCGAATTCACCGTCGACACGCCCGGCGCGTCCGACCGTGGCGCGCGCCGCATCGTCTCCGGCGGTCGTCCGCCGGTCGAATACTTCTACACCGACGACCACTACGGCAGCTTCCGCCGGTTCACCCCATGACGCCGGACGATCGCCTGCAGCTGCGCGGTTTCCTCGCCGATCCGGCGATGTGCGGCGTCTACGCCGTCGAGCCCGGTGCCGACGAGGACTATCTCGCGGCCGCGCGCGCGCTCGACTTCGCCGCCGTCGCCGTCGACTTCGCCGGTTGCACGGGCAAGGACGACGCGATCGCGCGCATCGCCGCGGCGCTGCGGTTCCCGGAATGGTTCGGCGCCAACTGGGACGCGCTCGCCGACAGCCTCGCCGACCTGTCATGGCTGCCGGCCCCGGGTTACCTGCTGCTGCTCCCGGGCACGGACGAACTGCGCACATCCGATCCCGAGGGCTTCGACACGCTCGCCTCGATCCTCGAGGCCGCCGCCGCACGCTGGGCCGCCGGCCGCATCCCGTTCTGGGCGCTGCTGCCTACGCGCGATCCGCCACGCCCGTGACGCCGGCGTGCTGCGCGCAGTTCGCGCAGCAGAAGAAGCGTCCGCCGGCCTCGATGCCATGGCCGATGATCCGGCACTGGCAATGCGCGCAGTTCGGCGCCAGCGCGTGGATCGCGCATTCGAAGGCGTCGAAGGTGCCCGAGCCGAGCGGCCCGCTGACCGTGAAGGCCTTGTCGTAGTCGTTGCCGCAAACGTCGCACTTCGCCATGGCGGATTCCTCGCGCGGGCCTTCGAGTGTCGCCGCGCCGCGGTGTCCGTCACGTGGACGCAGGCGCCGTGCCGCGCATTCACTTCTGCGCGCGATGCGCCGACCGCAGGAAGCGCAGCGCCGCCGACTCCCACTGGCGCTCGCCGCGGCACGCAGCCGCGGCGCGCTGCAGGCGCCCGTCGCGCCAGCCCGCGAACACCGCCGGATCGATGTAGGCGCGCCGGCACACCGCGGGCGTGTTCCCCAGCGCCGCGGCCACTTCGCGCACCACCGCCTTCTCCATCGCCGCGAGCGCGCGCTCGCCGGCCGGCGCGCCGTCGGCCTTGTAGGGCAGCGTCGTGCGCGCGAAGCGCTGGAACGCGGCGAGCGTGCCGCCCCAGGTGCGGAAGTCCTTCGCGCTGAACTCGCCGCCGCAGGCCTCGCGCAGGTAGGCGTTGACCTCGCCCGATTCCACCGGCACGAGGCTGCCGTCGTCGTCGCGGTACTGGAACAGCGCCTGCCCGGGCAACTGGCCGCAGCCGTGCAGCAGGCGCACCAGGCGCTTGTCGTCGAGCGCGACGTCGTGCTCGAGCCCGCCCTTGCCGCGGAAACGGAAGCGCGCGCGCCCACCGCGCAGGAACTCGACGTGCCGGTTTCGCAGGGTGGTCAGCCCGAAGGACTTGTTCTCGCGCGCGTATTCCGGGTTGCCGATCCGGATCAGGGTCTCGCCCATCACCGCCACCACGATCGCGAGCACCTTTTCGCGCGGGTAGCCGCTGCGCGCGAGATCGACGCGCAGGCGCCGCCGCAGCCGCGGCAGCGCGTCGCCGAACGCGACGATGCGGTCGAACTTGCCCTCGCCGCGCACCGCGCTCCAGCCGGGGTGGTAGCGGTACTGCTTGCGCCCGCGCGCGTCGCGGCCGCTCGCCTGCAGGTGCCCGTTCGCGCTCGGGCAGATCCATACGTCGGTCCAGGCCGGCGGGATCGCCAGCGAGCGGATCCGCGCGAGCGTTGCCTCGTCGCGCAAGGCGCGCCCCGCGGCATCGGCATAGGCGAAGTGCTTGCCGCTGCGCCGCCGGCGCAGGCCGGGCGACGCGTCGCTCACATGGCGGAGCCCGGCGTCGGCGGCGGCCTGGCGTGCGGCTTCGGTCTGTTCGGGCGACATGCGCGCGACTGTGGCGGCGCGCGCGTCAAGGCCGCGCTAACGCGTGGGCGCGGGTTCCGGCGCGGACGTCGCTGCGGGCAAGGGCGCCGCGCGCGCGAAGCGCCAGGCGATGAGCCACGCCACGCCCAGCAGCGCCGCCGCGATCAGGAACGGCGCGCCGGGCAGGTGGGCCGGCGCGTGCGGGCCGATGAACCAGCCGAAGCTGCCGGCGAAGATCGCCGGCCCCACGATGCCCGCCATCGACACCAGGCTCATCAGCGCGCCCTGGATGCGGCCCTGCACTTCCGGCCCGACCTGCCGCGTGATCAGCGCCTGCGTCGCCGGCGCGGAGATCGCCCACAGCGCGCTCAGCGGCAGCCCGAGCAGGAACATCCAGCCGGTGCCGGCCGCGCCGTACACCGCGAAGCCGAGCGCGCCGCAGACGAGCGAACCGAGCAGCGCGCGGCGTTCGCCGAGGCGCTTCACCACGCGCCCGACGAGTCCCACGTTGACGATGATGTTGAGCCCGCCGACCAGCGCCAGCACGTAGCCGACTTCCTTCTGCCCCCAGCCGTAGCGGTAGTCCGCGAACAGCACGAAGATGCTCGGATAGACGTAGTGCGCGAGGTTGGCGATGAACACCACCGCCGCCAGGCCGAACACCTGCGGGTAGCTGCGCAGCAGCTTCATCGAGCCGAGCGGGTTGGCGTGCGTCCAGTCGAACTTCGACGTGCGGCGCTCGCGCGGCAGCGACTCGGGCAGCACGAACAGGCCGTAGGCGAAGTTCAGCAGCGCGAGGCCGGCCGCGAACCAGAACGGCAGGCGCAGGTCGACGTCGCCCAGGAAACCGCCGAGCAGCGGGCCGACCACGAAGCCGACGCCGAACGCGGCGCCGAGCATGCCGTAGCTCTTCGCGCGCTGGTCGTGCGGGGTGACGTCGGCGACGTAGGCGTTGGCGGTGGTGAAGCTCGCCGAGGTCACCGCGGAAATGATCCGGCCCACCAGCAGCCACGGCAGCGTGTTGGCCAGCGCCATGAAGCAGAAGTCGAGGCCGAGCCCGAGGCACGACAGCAGGATCACCGGCCGCCGGCCGAAGCGGTCCGACAGCGCGCCCTGCACCGGCGACGAGAAGAACTGGATCGCCGCGAACACGGTGCCGAACACGCCGACCCAGTACGCCGCGTTGACGGTGCTGCCGCCGACGAAGTCCTCGATCAGGTGCGGCAGCACGGGAATGATCAGGCCGAACGACAGCACGTCGATCAGCACGGTCACGAAGATGAAGGCGAGCGCGGCGGTGCGCACGCGCGGTGTCGTCTGTGCGTTCAAGCAGTCGGTCCGGAGGTGGGGGCGGCGCCGCAGGCGGCGCCGGCGGCGTCAGTCGCGCAGGGCGCGCGCGGCGAGCATCGTCGCATGCTCGCGGACGTCGTGGGGCCAGTCCGCGATGGCGTCCTCGAGGCGGCCGAGGTCGCCGGCGAACAGCGCGCGCGCGGCGTCCTCGAAACCCGGGCGGTCGCCCGCGATCGCATGCATGAAGCGGTAGGCGGCTTCCTGGCCGGCCCGCTTCCGGTCGCCATCGCCGTTGCCGCGGCGCGCCTGCTCGACGAGCTTGCGCAGCGCCACGGAGGCGCCGCCGGGCTGGGCGTTGAGCCAGGTCCAGTGGCGCGGCAGCAGGGTGACTTCGCGGGCGACGACGCCGAGCTTCGGGCGGCCGCGGCCGCGGCGCGGGGCGCCCGCTTCGTCGGTGGCGGCAGTGCCGGTAGCGGCGGCGGTCGCGGGCCCGGCCGCGGCGATGCCCCGCCCGGCCTCCGCGGCGGCGAGCCGCTGCACCAGTTCGGCCATGGTCCCGCGCAGGTCGATCTCGACCTGGCGCTGCTCGGCGTCGTCGAAGATCAGCAGCGGGCCGTTCGGGTCCATTTCGAGCGCCTGGCGCGCGGTCAGGGCCACGCTGCGCAGGGGACCGGCGGCGATGAGACGGTCGCCGGCGAAGGCGGTGACCCGGGTCGAGAGGGGATGCGAGCTGATCATGGCGCGCAATTTACCCGGGCGTTAATCCGGCTGTCAATATCACCCGGACGAATTAATGCCGCGGCCGACGCGCGGATTCGGCGGCAACCGGTTGTGGACCGCCGTGGCGGCGATCGCCGCGTGGCCCACGGCCACGGCGATCTGGTTGAGCGCGCTGACCACGTCGCCGACGGCGTAGAGCCCGTCGACCGACGTCTGCTGGTGCGCGTCGGTGCGCAGCGCGCCCTCCTCGTCCACGGCCGCCCCGAGCGCGGTCGCGAGCTGCGACTGCGAATCGCCCCCGAGCACCGGGTAGAGCGTGTCGTACTCGCGCGCCGTGCCGGGACTTCCGTCGCGTTCGACGCCCGATTCGACGCGGCACCCCGCGTCGTCGCAGGACAGGCGGTACGGCTGGTCGCTGTCGATCGCGTCCACCGTGCACGAGAACGTGCGCAGGAAATCCGCATGACGCCCGGCCTCTTCCGCGGGCCCGAGCACGGCGATGCGGCTGTCGCGCGCCTCATAGCCGTCGCACACCGCGCACAGGCGCAGCGTGCCGGACTCGATCGCGGCGGCGAGCACCTCGGGCCCGCCCTCGACCGTCGGGAGGCGATCGACGATGCCGGTGGCCAGGAGCACCGTGGCCGCCCGCCATTCGCCGCCGGCTGCATCGCGTGCGACGAAGGCATCCGCCTCGCGCTCCAGCGAATCGATGCGCCCATGCGTCACCACCACGCCGTGCGTTTCCGCCTGCTCCCGCAGCCGCGCCAGCAGCGTCGTGCCGCTCACGCCCAGCGGGAAGCCCGGGCAGTTGTGGCTGGTCGGGATCCAGCGCGCACGGCTCGCGCCCGCATCGACCACCGCGATGCGGCGCCGGTAGCGGGCCAGGTAGGTGGCAGCGACCAGCCCGCCGGGGCCGGCACCGACGATGAGGCAATCGAGGAGTTCCGCCATGGCGCGACTGTCCGTGCGCCGCCGTGGCGGCGGCGTGAGCTGGCCAGGATCGAATTTGAGCGCAAAATCCCGCGAGGGGTCCTCGGGCCAATCACATCTTCGCAGAGTGCGGAGGCGGCCCCGGAGAGGAAAGCGGCGGATGAGCGAGGCGCAGGACAGGCTTGTAGAAGAACTGCTCGCGCCGTTGATGGGGCTCCGCTGCCAATCCGCGTCGATTTCGACGCACGGCGCTCTCCAGCTGGGTTTTGGGCCACGCCACTCCGTGATCCTGGGAGGGAGGCATCACAAGAGTCGTCACGAGTGGGAGGTCGGTTCTTGCTTGGCGATTTGGTCCTATGTCGACAATGGCGATGTGCTTTGCTCGGGGCGCTCGAACCCGCGCGAAGACGCCGTTCGGCTATTGCAACGCGTGTCAGGGATAGTGAGCGTCAGTTCGACTGGGCCCGTCGTCACGCTCGGACTCGGTCAAAGAAGGGGAATCGTTTTCGATGGAACGAGGATCGCCGACGACGAGGTGATCTATTTTCACGGCCCCGGAACAAGCGTGTTTTTCCACTCGGCGAATGGTTGGCACTCCGCGTGATGCTGATGCCGCAGCTTCACGTCCACAGCCATCGCGATCTCAGCGGCCGACGAAGCGGAGGAACTCGTTGCGCGTGCGCGCGTCGTCGCGGAAGGAGCCGAGCATCTTCGAGGTCACCATGCTCACGCCGCGCTTGTGCACGCCGCGGGTGGTCATGCATTCGTGCGCGCCCTCGACGACCACGCCGACGCCGCGCGGCTGCAGCACGCGCTGGATGCAGTCGGCGATCTGCGCGGTCATCTTCTCCTGCACCTGGAAGCGCCGCGCGTAGGCGTCGACCACGCGCGCGAGCTTGCTGATGCCGACGACCTTGCCGTCGGGCAGGTAGCCGACGTGCACCTTGCCGATGATCGGCGCCATGTGGTGCTCGCAGTGCGATTCGTACTCGATGTCGCGCAGCACGATCAGCTCGTCGTAGCCGGCGACCTCCTCGAAGGTGCGGCGCAGGTACTCGTCCGGGTCCAGGGCGTAGCCGCTGAACCAGTCGCGGTAGGCCTTGGCCACCCGCTTGGGCGTGTCGAGCAGGCCTTCGCGCGCCGGATCCTCGCCGGCCCAGCGCAGCAGGGTGCGGACGGCGTCCTCGGCCTGTTCGCGGCTGACGCCGGGATCGGCGCCGGCATCGTCGGGCTTGCGGGGGTCGCTCATGGGGTGTCCGGTCCGTCGCGGGGGCAGGGCGCATCGTACCGGACGCCCGCGGCGGGCGTGCCGGATCGCATGTGCAAAGGCCCGCTCAGGCGTGTTCGGAGAGCGACTGCCAGGCGTGGGCGACCGCCGGCCGCGCCTGCGCCCATTCGAGCCGCGAGCCGAAGTGCGCCGCCTGCTCCCAGCCGCCGTGCAGCTGGGTCTCCATCGCCTCGACGCTCCGGCCGCGGTTCGCATGCCAGGTCTCGATGCCGTAGCGGTAGGCCGGCGCGTAGTCGTGCCAGTCCATGCCGTCCACGTAGTAGGGCATGGTCCTGAAGATCTGCTGGAAGTGGCCGAGGTCCTCGCGCGGGTCGGCCTTCTCCGACGCGCGCTGCCCGGCGACGGCGCCCAGCGCGCCGCCGGCCGCGGCGCCCACCGCGATGCCTGCCGGCCCC
>JANINR010000155.1 GCA_024508915.1 Lysobacteraceae bacterium
TCGCGACTTCGCGGCGCAGCGCCAGCCCGTCGCCCGCGAGCCAGGCCGCGGCTTGCCCGGGATGGCCGCGCGCGGCGTCGAGCGCCTCGCCCGCGGCCTTCGCGTCGTGGCCCTGCGCGCGCAGCCAGGCGAGCGCTTCCTCGCGCGGGGGCAGGCGGAACTCGAGCTTCTGGCAACGACTGCGGATCGTCGCCGGCAGCCGCGCCGGTTCGGAGGCGACCAGCCAAAGGTAGCGGCCGGGCTGCGGCTCCTCCAGTGTCTTGAGCAGCGCGTTCGCGGCGGCGTGGCCGATCGCGTCGGCCGGCTCGACCAGCGCGACCTGCGCCACCCCCATCTGCGGCGTCAGCGCAAACGCCTGCGACAGCGCGCGCACCTGGTCGATCACGATCTCGGTGCGCGCCTTGCCGGTGCGCTCGTTCGTGGCATAGCCGATGAAGCGCACGTCCGGATGGCCCGGGCGGCCCCACGGATGCGCGAGCGCGCCGTCCGGCCGCAGTTCCGGCGGATCGGCCTGCACCCGCGCGGCGTACAGCGTGCAGCTCCGGCACTGGCCGCAGGGTTCCGCGCCGGGCGCACGCGCTGCGCACAACACGCGCTGTGCGAGGCGTTCGGCGACGAGGCGCTTGCCCAGCTGCGCCGGACCGCAGAACAGCAGCGCATGGCCGAGGCGGCCGGCGTCCAGCGCGGCGGCGGCCTGGTCGTAGGCACGCTGTTGCCAGGGCGCGAGCGGGGGCAGCGCGGCGAGGCTCATGTCGGGTTCGCGCTCATGCGGGGTGCGCTCAGGCGCCGTCGCGCCACGCGCGCAACGCCGCCACCGCCGCGGCGGCCACCGCCTCCGCGGGCTGCGTCGCGTCGAGGACGCGGAAGCGCGCCGGTTCCGCCGCGGCGCGCGCGAGGAAGGCATCGCGCACACGCTCGAAGAAGGCGTCGTGTTCGCGCTCGATGCGGTCCGGCCCGGAGCCGGAGGCGTCCGGATCGAACAGGTCGCGGCCGCGCGCGCGCGCGCGCCCCTGGTCCACGCCGAGGTCGAGCAACAGCGTCAGTCCCGGCCGCAGCCCGACGACGCGCCGCTCCAGCTCGGCGATGAACGCGGGATCGAGGCCACGCCCGCCGCCCTGATAGGCGTAGCTCGAATCGGTGAAGCGGTCGCTGACCACCCACGCCCCGCGCTCGAGTGCGGGCCGCACGGTCTCGGCGACATGCTGCGCGCGCGAGGCGAACATCAGCAGCAGTTCGGTCTCCGCCGTGGGCGGCTCGTGCGCCGGGTCGAGCAGCAGCGCGCGGATCATCTCCGCCAGCGGCGAGCCGCCCGGTTCGCGCGTGCACACGACTTCGTCGCCGCCGGCTTCGAGCTCGGCCCGCAGCGCCTTGAGCACCGTCGTCTTGCCCGCGCCCTCCCCGCCCTCGAGGCTCAGGAAGCGGGGGTGCGCGGGCAACGCGGCCACGGCGGTCTCGGCAGCGGTCACTGCCTCTCCGCCTTGCGCTGCGCGCGGTAGTTGCGCAGGTACTCGCGCACCGCATCCTGGTGGTCGGCGAGCGAGCGGGTGAACACGTGGCGGCCGCTGCCGTCGCCGACCGCGACGAAGTACAGCGCGTCGCCGCCTGCCGGGTGCGTTGCCGCCTGCAGCGCGGCCTTGCCCGGCATCGAGATCGGGGTCGGCGGCAGTCCGTCGCGCGTATAGGTGTTGTAGGGCGTGTCGGCGAGCAGGTCGGCCTTGCGGATGTTGCCGGCGTAACGCGTGCCCATGCCGTAGATCACGGTGGGATCCGTCTGCAGGCGCATGCCGATCTTCAGCCGGCGCACGAACACGCCGGCGATCTCGTCGCGCTCCTCGGCGATGCCGGTTTCCTTCTCGACGATCGAGGCCAGCACCAGCGCCTCGTCCTTCGACTTCAGCGGCAGGTCCGGCGCTCGCGCGGCCCAGGCGGCGTCGAGCGCCTTGTCCATCGCGTCGTAGGCGCGCTTCAGCACGTCCAGGTCGCTGTCGCCGCGCACGTACTGGTACGTTTCGGGCAGGAAGCGGCCTTCCGGATGCACGCCCGGATGCCCGATCGCGCGCATCAGCGCCGCGTCGTCCATGTCCTTCGATGCGTGCAGCAGCGGTTCCGCCTTCGCCAGCGCCGCGCGCAGCTCGCGCAGGTTCCAGCCCTCGACGATGGTCACGCGACGGGCGATGACCTTGCCGTCGCGCATGCGTTCGAGCAGCTGGCGCGGCGTGGTCCCGGCCGCGAGCGCGTACTCGCCCACCTGCAGCCTGCCGGCCGCGCCGGTCTCGCGCGCGAGCAGCCGCCATTCCGTGTCGTGGCCGCCGACGGCGCCGGCCTCGTGCAGCTTGCGCAGCATCGTGGCGAAGGAATCGCCGGGCGCGAGCACGAGGCTGCCGCCCTGCTCCAGCCCCGCGATCGGGCGGTCCGCGAATCCGGCGTAGCGCTGCGAAGCCCACCACGCCGCCGCGCCCGCGACCAGCACGAGCAGCAGCAGGATGCGGGCGATGGAATTGCGCCTGGCCAAGATCGTGGTTCCCTATGCGTTGCCGGCGTCGCGCGCGAAGCCGGGATGCGAATGCGCCAGCGCGCGCCGCGCCTCCGCCACCACCGCGTGCCCCGGCGGCCAGCGGCGCGACCCGAGGCTGGCGACGGGCAGGATACCGCGCACGGCGTTGCACAGGAAAACCGCGTCGGCCGCTTCCACCTCCGCCACGGACAGGCGCGATTCCGTTGCATCCAGGGGCTCGAGGAGGTGCGCGCGGCAGGTGCCCGCCACGCCGCAGCGATCGACCGGCGGCGTGTGCCAGCGGCTGCCGCGAAGCACGAACAGGTTCGCCGAGGTCGCCGACACGACATGGCCGTCGCGATCGCGCAGCAGGCCTTCGTCGCAACCGGCCGCGTCGGCTTCGGCACGCGCCAGCACCTGCTCGAGGCGGTTGCAGTGCTTGAGGCCGGCAAGCGCCGGCTGCACCGCGAGGCGCGTCGCGCACCAGTACAGGCGCAGGCCGCCGGCGGGGGGCGCATCCGGAAGCGCATGGCGCGACAACTGCCACCCCGGCGGCGCACCCGCAGCCGGAGCGTAGCCGCGCGCGGTGCCGCCCCGGACGACGAGCAGCTTGAGCACGGCATCGCCGCCGCCCAGGAGTTCGCCGGCCTGTGCCTGCACGAAGGCCTCGCCGGGCAGCGCGATGCCGAGCCGCGCGGCGCCGAGCGCCAGCCGCGCCCAGTGCGCGTCCCACCAGGGCAGCGCGCCGTCGTGCGCGCGCATCGTCTCGAACAGGCCGTCGCCGTACGCGAGGCCGCGGTTGCCCGGCGCCAGCGCGGCCACGCGCGCATCGCCCTCGAAGCTGCGCACGTCCGCGGGCGCGGCGTTCATCCGGCCACGCCCAGCGCGCGCAGCATGCCGCGCGCCTTGGCGCGGGTCTCGTCGAGTTCGCGTTGCGGATCCGAGTCGGCGACGATGCCGCCGCCGGTGCGGAAGCGCAGCGTGGCGCCGCCATCCGGCCCGCTTTCGAGTTCCGCGCTGCGGATCAGGATGTTGAGGTCGAGGTCGCCGTCGCGGTTGAGCCAGCCGAAGGCGCCGGTGTACGCGCCGCGGCCCTGCCCTTCGAGCTCGGCGATGACCTGCATGCAGCGCACCTTCGGGCAGCCGGTGATCGTGCCGCCGGGGAACACCGCGCGGATCGTCGCGCCCGGCGTGGTGCCGCCGCGCAGGCGGCCGCGCACGTTGCTGACGATGTGGTGCACGTGCGCGTAGCTTTCGACCGTCATCAGCTCGTCGACCTCGACGCTGCCCGGGGCGCAGACGCGGCCCAGGTCGTTGCGCTCCAGGTCGATCAGCATGATGTGCTCGGCGCGCTCCTTCGGGTTGCCGACCAGTTCGCGCACGCGCGCCGCGTCGTCGTCCCCTTCGAAGCGCGGGCGCGTGCCGGCGATCGGCCGGGTCTCGACCAGGTCGCCGCGCACCGAGACCAGGCGCTCGGGCGACGCGCTCACCACCGCCCAGCCCTCGCCCGCGAAGACGCCCGCGAAAGGCGCCGGGTTGTGCTCGCGCAGCCGCGCGAACAGCGCGGCCGCTTCGGGGGCAGGCGCATCGAAGCGGGCTTGCCAGCCGCGCGAGATGTTGGCCTGGAACAGGTCGCCCGCTGCGAGGTAGTCGAGCACGCGGCGAACGCTGGCGGTGAAGCGCTGCGGCGCTTCCTCGTCGATCGCCGCGGGCGGCGTCCAGGCGGGCAGCGGCGGCAGCGCGCGGGCCGCCGCGGCGTCGGCGGCGATCGCGTCCAGCATCGCCTCGTGGCCCGCCTCGGCGACGGCCATGCATTCGCCGCTGGTGCGGTCGCGCAGCACGGCCGCGGGACAGCGCAGCGCCAGCGCGACGGGAACGCGCCCGGGCGCCTGCGGCAACGCGAGGACCGGCTCCACCTGGCCCGCGAGTTCGTAGGCGAGGAACAGCGCCCAGCCGCCACGGAACGGCCAGCGCGGCTCCTCGCGCGGCAGGCGTGCGGCCTGCCATTGCGCATCGAGCGCGGCGAGGAAGTCGTGGACATCGCCGTCGTGCGCGCCGCCGGCCTCGACGCGGACGCCGTCGCGCAACAGCGCGCCGTCGCGCGCCAGTTCCAGCGTTCCGCCGCCCGCGGCGAGGAGGATGTCCCAGCGTCCCTGTGCGGTGCCGGCCGCCGAGGATTCCAGCAGCAGCGGATAGCGCGACGCCGCCAGGCGCTGCAGCGCCGGCAGGTCCGTGTCGGCGGGAAGGCTGCGAGTGGCGAGCATGGCGCCGCCGCGCTCAGGCGCGACGGAACACCAGCGTGCCGTTGGTGCCGCCGAAGCCGAAGCCGTTCGACACCGCGACGTCGATCTTCTTCTCGCGCGCCACGTTCGGCACGTAGTCGAGGTCGCAGCCTTCGCCCGGCTCGTCGAGGTTGATCGTCGGCGGGATGATGCCGGTGTGCAGCGCCATCACCGAGAAGATCGCCTCCACGCCGCCGGCGGCGCCGAGCAGATGGCCGGTCATCGACTTGGTCGAGCTGACCATGGTGCGGTACGCGTCGTCGCCGAGCGCGCGCTTGATCGCCAGCGTCTCGGCCAGGTCGCCGAGCGGCGTCGACGTGCCATGGGCGTTCAGGTAGCCGATGTCACCGCTGCCGATGCCCGCGTCCGCCATCGCCGCGGCCATGCAGCGCGCCGGGCCCTCGCCGTTCTCGCTGGGCGCGGTCATGTGGAAGGCGTCGGAGCTGGCGCCGAAGCCGGCGAGCTCGCAATAGATCCGCGCCCCGCGCGCCTTCGCGCGCTCGTATTCCTCCAGGATCAGGATGCCGGCGCCGTCGCCGAGGACGAAGCCGTCGCGGTCCTTGTCCCACGGCCGGCTCGCGCGCTCCGGCTCGTCGTTGCGCGTGGACATCGCCTTCATCGCGCAGAAGCCGCCCATCGCGGTAGGCGTGGAGCCGCGCTCGGCACCGCCGGCGACCATCACGTCGGCGTCGCCGTACTGGATCATGCGCATCGCCATGCCGATCGAGTGGTTGGCGGTGGCGCAGGCGGACACGGCCGAGAAGTTCGGCCCCTTGATGCCGGTGAGCAGCGACACCTGCCCCGGCAGCATGTTGATGATCGTGCTCGGAACGTAGAACGGCGAGATCTTGCGCGGGCCGCCTTCGTGGAACTTGATCGTCTGCTGCTCGATGCCCTGCAGGCCGCCGATGCCGGAGCCGATCAGCGCGCCGATGCGTTCGGCGTTCGACTCGTCCACGGTGATGCCCGCGTCCTCTAGCGCCATCATCGACGCGGCGACGCCGTAATGGATGAAGTCCTCCATCTTCTTGGCGTCCTTCGGCGACACCCAGCGGGTGACGTCGAAGTCCTCGCGCACCAGCCCGGCGATGCGGGTCGGGAACGCGGAGGCATCGAAGTGGGTGACCGGGCCGATGCCCGACCGGCCGTTGACGATGCCGTCCCAGCTGCTGGCAAGGTCGTTGCCGAGCGGCGAAACGATTCCCATGCCGGTGACGACGACGCGACGCTTGGACATGCCGGACTCTCCGTGTTGCAAATGCGCGGGGCCGCGAAATGCGGCCCCGGCAAGGTCTCGCGGACGCCGAGGCTTACGCCTTGACGTGCGCCTTGACGTAATCGATGGCCTGCTGGACCGACGTGATCTTCTCGGCTTCCTCGTCCGGGATCTCGCACTCGAACTCTTCCTCGAGGGCCATGACCAGTTCCACGGTGTCGAGCGAGTCGGCGCCGAGGTCGTCGACGAACGAAGCGCCGTTGGTCACTTCTTCTTCCTTGACGCCCAGTTGTTCGACAACGATCTTCTTGACGCGCTCTTCGATGCTGCTCATGGGTGCTTGCTCCTCCCGGGAGACTGTTCAGACGGATAGTGTAAGGGAAAGCCGGGGCGCGGTATATGTGCCCGCAACCCCTTTGCGTTCAGTGACTTGCGGTCGCTTTTCGCGCCGTTCTCACGGCATGTACATGCCGCCGTTGACGTGCAGGGTTTCGCCCGTGATGTAGGCCGCCGAAGGCCCCGCGAGGAACGCCACCGCGCGCGCGATGTCCGCGGGTTCGCCGAGGCGCCCGAGCGCGATCTGGCCGAGCATCGCCTGCTTCGCGTCTTCCGGCAGGCCGCGGGTCATGTCGGTGTCGATGAAGCCGGGCGCGACGACGTTCACCGTGACCCCGCGGCTGCCGATCTCGCGCGCCATCGACTTGCTGAACGCGATGATGCCGGCCTTCGCCGCCGCGTAGTTCGCCTGCCCCGCGTTGCCGGTCACGCCGATCACGGAGGCGATGTTGACGATGCGGCCCTTGCGCGCCTTCATCATGCCGCGCATCACCGCCTTGCTGGTGCGGAACACGCTGCTGAGGTTGGTGTCGAGGATCGCCTGCCAGTCCTCGTCCTTCATGCGCAGCAGCAGGTTGTCGCGGGTGATGCCGGCGTTGTTCACGAGGATGCCGATCGCGCCGAACTCCTTCGCGATGTCGTCGACCAGCGCCTCGACGGCGGCGGCGTCGGTCACATCGAGCTTGCGGCCGTGGCCGCCGGCCGCGGCCAGGCGCTCGCCGATCGCGGCGGCGCCGGCGTCCGAGGTCGCCGTGCCGATGACCGTCGCGCCCTGCGCCGCCAGCTCGTCCGCGATCGCCGCGCCGATGCCGCGGCTCGCGCCCGTCACCAGCGCCACCTCACCCTGCAACACCTTCTCCATCACGCACTCCTCAAAACTTTGGCCACAGATTTCACGGATCACACAGATTCAACAGCGAACAGCAACGCTTTTTTTGCTTTTACATCTGTGTGATCTGTGCAATCTGTGGCTGAATTTCTTTCAGTTGTTCCAATCGGCCAGGGCAGCCTCGAAGTCGCCGGGCGTGCCGAGGGGGCGCGCGTCGAGGGACTTGTCGATGCGCTTGACGAGGCCGGCGAGCACCTTGCCGGGGCCGCATTCGCCGATCCGGGTGGCGCCGCGCGCGGCGAGGGCCTGCACGCAGCCGGTCCACTGCACCGGCAGGTAGAGCTGGCGCACGAGCGCATCGCGGATGGCTTGCGCGCCGTCGTGCACCTCGGCGTCGACGTTCTGCACGACCGGGATCTTCGGCGCGTGCCAGCGCATGCCGGCCATCGTCTCCGAGAGGCGGTTGGCCGCTTCGCGCATCAGCGGCGTGTGCGAGGGCACGCTCACCGCGAGCTTGACCGCCTTGCGCACGCCGCGTTCCGCGAGCAGCGCGAGGGCGCGGTCGACCGCCGCCGCGTGCCCGCCGATGACGACCTGGCCGGGCGAGTTGTAATTGGCGGGCACGACCACCTGGTCGCCCGACGCCTCGCGGCACACGTCCGCGACGAGCGCGTCCTCGGCGCCGAGCACCGCCGCCATCGCCCCGGTGCCGGCGGGTGCCGCGTCCTGCATCAGCTGTCCGCGCAGGCGCACCAGGTGCGCCCCGTCGGCGAGCGACAGCGCGCCCGCCGCGACCAGCGCGCTGTACTCGCCGAGGCTGTGCCCCGCCAGCAGCGAGGGCTGCGCGCCGCCGCGCGACTGCCACAGGCGCCACACCGCCACGCCCGCGGCGAGCAGCGCCGGCTGGGTGTATTCGGTGCGGTTGAGCATCTCTTCCGGGCCGCCCTGCGAGAGCGCCCACAGGTCCGTGCCGGCGCCCTCGGAGGCTTCGCGGAACGCCTCCTTCACCAGCGGGTGCAGTTCCGACAGTTCGGCGAGCATGCCGACGGACTGCGAACCCTGGCCGGGAAAGACGAAGGCGAGCGATTCGGTCATGGGACTGCGCCGGGGGGTTCGGAAAACGGGACCGGCATGATACGGGCGATGGGCTGGAGGCGTCTGTACCGACCCGTATGCAGCCGGCGCGGCGCGCCGGCCGCGACGATCAGTAGCGCAGCAGCGCCGAGCCCCAGGTGAAGCCGCCGCCGAAGGCCTCGAGCAGCACGAGCTGGCCGCGCTGGATCGAACCCGAGCGCACGGCCGCATCCAGCGCCAGCGGCACGGAGCCGGAGGACGTGTTGCCGTGCTTGTCCACGGTGACGACGACGCGGTCCATCGGCATTTCCAGCCGCTTGGCGGTGGCCTCGATGATCCGCAGGTTGGCCTGGTGCGGGATCAGCCAGTCGATGTCGTGGCGGTCCAGGCCGTTGGCCTCGAGCGTTTCCTCGACCACCGAGTCCAGCGCGCGCACCGCGTGCTTGAAGACCTCGTTGCCGGTCATCAGCACCTTGACGCCGGCGTTGTGTTCGCCGGGCTTGAAGCCGACCGACACGCCGACCGGGTTCCACAGCAGTTCCTTCTTGCCCCCGTCGGCGTGCAGGTGGGTGCTGAGGATGCCGGTGTCGGTGTCGGCCTTGAGCACGACCGCGCCGGCGCCGTCGCCGAACAGCACGCAGGTGCTGCGGTCGTTCCAGTCGAGCATGCGCGTCAGCGTCTCGGCGCCGACGACGAGCACGGTCTTCGCCGCGCCGGAACGGATGAACTTGTCGGCGACCGACAGCGCATACACGAAGCCGGAGCACGCGGCGTTGACGTCGAACGCCGGGCAGCCGTTGGCGCCCAGCCGATGCTGCAGCAGGCAGGCCGTGGACGGGAAGACCAGGTCCGGCGTGGTCGTGCCGAGCACGATCAGGTCGAGCTCGGAGGCGTCGACGCCCGCGGCCTGGAGCGCGCGCAGCGAGGCCTCGTACGCCAGGTCGCCCGTGGTCTCGCCCTCGGCCGCGACGTGGCGCTCGCGGATGCCGGTGCGCGCCGCGATCCATTCGTCGCTCGTGTCGACGAATTTCGCGAGGTCATCGTTGGTCAGCACCTTGTCCGGCAGGTAGCTGCCGGTGCCCGCGATGCGGGCGTAGATGCGCTGGCCCACGCCCGTTGCCGCCGCCGTGGTTTCGGCCGCCATCGCGGGGGATCAGTCTTCTTCGACGATCTTGGTCTTCGGCACGACCACCTGCTTGCCGCGGTAGTAGCCGTCGGCAGTCACGTGATGGCGCAGGTGGGTCTCGCCCGAGGTCGGGTCGGTGGACAGCTGCTTGGCGCTCAGGGCGTCGTGCGCGCGGCGCATGCCGCGGCGGGACGGGGAAACTCGGGACTTCTGCACAGCCATGGGAATCGCTCCAGCGTGATGCCGCTACTTGAAACCTATTCGCCGCCGGGGGTTCCCGGCGCCGCTCATTCTTCGCGCTTCTTCAGCGCCGCCAGCGCCGCGAACGGGCTGGCCTGCGCCACCTCGTCCGCCGTCGCCGGCCATTCCTGCTCCAGCGCTTCCCCGCCCGGCGAGACCGGCACCACCGGCACCGCGAGGATCAGTTCGTCCTCGACCAGGTCGGCAGGCCGCATCGCCCCGTCCGCCGGCAGCGGAAGCGGCTCGTAGCCCGGCGGCAGCCCGGCTTCGGCCGCTTCCAGGTCGGTGTCGGCGGGCAGCAGCGCGAGCCGCTGCACCACCTGCACGGGATGCAGGAAGCGCTCCATGGTGCGCTGGCAGGTCAGCGGCAGGTCCGCCTGCGCCTGCACCTCCACGTAGGGGATGCCGAGCGTGTCGCGGTCGAAGCCGATCGTGTAGCGCACCTCGCCCGCGTCGTCGCAGAGGGCATCGCGCAGGCGCGCCATGGAGGACAATGGCAGGGTCCCTTCGAACCCCCGCCTTGCGGCCACCATGCGCCAGGCGTCGAGCACCTCGGGCAATTCCGCGGACATAAGCCGCAAAATGTTAGGGGTCGCGGGCCCTGCTGTCAAACCCAAGTACTTGCCAGGGCGGGGGATTTGCCCCCCGCGGCGGGGCGGTTCAGACTGCCCCTTCGACCGGCCCGGGACCGCCCTTGACCATCGTCTTCCTGCTCCTCGCGGCCGCGGCCGTCTTCGCCGTCGCCTTCACGCTGGGGCGCCGCCACGCGGCCTCGCGCGGGCGTGCCCGCGCCCTGGCCCAGGTGCTCGACGCGGCCGACGCGCTGGAAGCGCGGCTGCGGACCGCGCGCGCCGAGATCGAGGCCATCGCCGGCACCGACGACAACCCCGTGCGCGAGGCCCTGCAGGAGATGCTGCGCCAGCGCCTGTGGCTGCAGCAGCACGGCGACGCGGCGACCCTCGAGCAGCTGTCGCAGGTGCGGGACTCGATCCAGGCCGGCGCCGAGCGCATCGACCAGCAGCTGGCGCGGATCGAGCGCGCCCGCGCGCCCTCCATCCACTGAGCATGCGCCTGGTCCTCGCCTCGACGTCGCGGTATCGCCGCGAACTGCTGGAGCGGTTGCGGCTGCCGTTCGACGTCGCCCGGCCCGAGGCCGACGAAACCCCGCTCCCCGGCGAAGCACCGGCGGCGCTGGCGGCGCGGCTGGCCCACGCCAAGGCCGCCGCCGTGGCCGCGCTGGCGCCGGGGGCCTGGGTGATCGGATCGGACCAGGTCGCCGAACTCGACGGCGCGCCGCTGGGCAAGCCCGGGGGCCGCGAGGCGGCGATCGCGCAGCTCGCGTCGATGTCCGGCCGCACGATCGCGTTCCATACGGCCGTGTGCCTGCTGCGCGCGGGTGACGCGCCGCACGCCGCCGAGGACGTCACCCGCGTCCGTTTCCGTCGCCTCGAACGCGCGGAAATCGAACGCTACGTCGATGCGGAGCAACCGTTCGACTGCGCGGGCAGCTTCAAGTCCGAGGGCCTCGGCATCGCGCTTTTCGACGCGATCGAGAGCAGCGACCCGACCGCGCTGGTCGGGCTGCCGCTGATCGCCACCGCGCGCCTGCTGCGGCAGGCGGGCTTCGCCCTGCCCTGACGGCCGCGCTCAGGGCGCGACGATCACCGGCTGCGCGGGCCAGGTTTCGCGGCTGCCGTCCGCGCCCTCCAGCTCCAGCCCCAGCCAGTGGCGGCCCGGCGCGATGCCCGGCGCGTCGACGCGCGCGGAGAACGCCACGCGCGGCAGGTTCGGATCGTGCGAACGCCCGCCCCAGAACGTGACGACCCACTGGTTGGGGATGCCGTAGTCCGCGCGCACGACGGGCCTGCCGTCCAGCGTGATGGTGACGCGCGCGATGCCGACGGTGTCCTTCACCGCCCAGCCTTCGACCACGAACGGCACGCGCACGGTCGCGCCGGGCGCTGGCAGCGTGATCGTGGCCAGCGCCGGCGGCACGCACGGGCCGCCGCCGCCCGCCTCGCCCTCGAGCGCGAACAGCTGGAAGCGCTGCGCGCCGTGGTCGATGTCCACGGTCCGCGGCACCGGCAGCGTGCCCGCGGCGGCGCAGGCGAAGCGGTAGCGCTCCGGCAGCGCGCTGAACTTGACGTCGGTCGCGCCGACCACCAGCAGCGCGGGTCGCGCCAGCATCGTGCCGTCCGCCGCCGCCTGCAGGCCCCAGAGCCGCAACTGCGGCGCGCGGCCATGGCGATGGTTGAGCGGATGGTCGAGCACGGCGATGTCCGCGCGGCCGAGCAGGAAACCGAGTTCGGCGCCGATCTTGAAGTCGTCGGCGACGATGCGCGTGCCCGGCGGCATGCCCGCGAGCTGCGCGCGAACCGCATCGGCGAGGGCGTCCCAGCCGGCGAAGTTCGACGGGTACCAGGGCGTGCCGGCCAGGCGCGCGCGCGCCGCGGGCGTCGCGAGTACCGCGTAGCCGGCGAACGCCACGACGAGCCCGGCCGCGAGCAGCGCGACCGTTGCGCGCCGCCAGGCGGGTCCCCACGCCGCGAGCACCCCCGGTGCCAGCGGCAGCAGCGCGAGCAGGCCCTGCAGCGGCCAGTGGAAACTCACGCGCTCGTTGTCGGCGAAGAAGGCGAGCGCGAAGAACGCGAGCACGAACAGGCCGCCGCTCAGCGCGAGATGGCGACGCGCATCGCCGCCGGAAGCGCCGGCGTCGCGGCGATGCCGCCACGCGGCCGCGGCGAGCGCGGCGAACAGCAAGGGCGTCGCGAGCAAGGCCTGCAGCAGCACGAAGCGCACGCCGTCGGCGTGGAAGGCCCAGGGATGGCGATCGACGAGCTGGAAGCGCAGGCCGGCATCGGCGTGCGCCAGGTTCCAGGCCAGCAGCGGCACCCATGCCAGCGCGCCCGCCACGATCGCCGCCCACACGCGGGGGTCGCGCAGCACCGCGCGTCCGCGCGCCGAGGCGAGCAGCGCGAACGCGCCCACGCCGACGATGGCGGCGAAGCGGTAATGGCTGAGCCCGCCCATCACCAGTCCCAGCGCGAGTTCGGCCGCCGCAGCCGCATCGACGCGCTGCAGCAGACGGCAGCCCGCGTGCAGGCACAGCAGCGCGGCCACGGTCATCGGCACGTCGGGCAGCGCGAGCAGCCCCAGGGTGCCCGCGAGCGGCAGCAGCAGCGCGAGTAGCCCCGCGCGCCAGGCGTCGGCGTCGCTCCCGACGCGGCGCGCGATCGCGACGACCAGCCAGGGCACCGCGGCGGCCAGCAGCAGGAACGGCATCCGCAAGGCGAGCGCATGCGGGCCGCCCGCCTCGACGCCGAGCCGCGCCAGCCATGCGGTGAGCGCGGGCAGGTCGGAATATGCCCAGGCGGGATGCATGCCTTCCTGCCAGTAGAAGGCTTCGTCGACGAACAGCGGCAGGCGGGCCGCGAACGCCAGCTTCAGCGCGAACAGCAGTCCCCACAGCCCGAGGAACCATGCGCGGGTGCCGGGCCGCCGTCGTCCCGCCGATTCCGTGCCCGCCGTCGCTTCCCGCATCGTTCGCTGCCTCGCTACACTCGGCGCATGTCCACGACACCGGCCGGCACCATGCTAACCGAGCCGCTGCGCGACGCGCTGCAGGCCGCGCTCGCCCAGGTCAACACGCTGGTGCTGGGCAAGCCGCAGGAGGTGCGGCTCGCCTTCGTCGCCCTGCTCTCCGACGGCCACCTGCTGATCGAGGACCTGCCGGGGCTCGGCAAGACGACCCTCGCCCACGCGCTCGCGGCGACGCTCGGGCTCGGCTTCCAGCGGGTGCAGTTCACCTCCGACCTGCTGCCCTCGGACATCGTCGGCGTGTCTGTGTACGACGCGCAGGCGCGGCGCTTCGAATTCCATCCCGGGCCGGTGTTCGCGCACGTGCTGCTCGCCGACGAGATCAACCGCGCGCCGCCGCGCACGCAGAGCGCCCTGCTGGAAGCGATGGCCGAGCACCAGGTCACGGTGGACGGCACGACGCATCCGCTGCCGGAACCGTTCTTCGTGATCGCGACGCAGAACCCGGTCGACCTGTCGGGCACGTATCCGCTGCCCGATTCGCAGCTCGACCGCTTCCTGCTGCGGCTCGCGCTCGGATATCCGAACGAGGCCGCCGAGCGCGCGCTGCTCGCCGGCGCCGACCGCCGCGACCTGATCGCGCAGGCGCCGCCGCTGCTCGGGGCCGACGACGTGGTCGCGCTGCGCGCCGCCGTCGCCGGCGTGCACGCCAGCGACGCGCTGCTCGACTACGTGCAGGCGCTGCTGCAGCGCAGCCGCACGCATCCCGGGGTGCGCGTCGGGCTGTCGCCGCGTGCGGGCATCGCGCTGCTGCGTGCCGCGCGCGCCTACGCGCTGGTGCTCGGCCGCGGGCACGCGCTGCCCGAGGACGTGCAGGCGCTGTTCGGCGCCGTCGCCGCGCACCGGCTGGTCCCGGACGGCGACGCCGGCGACCCCGCGTCGCTGGCGAAGGCGATCCTGCACACGGTGCCGGTGGACTGACGTGGTCGCGCGGCTGCGCCGCCTGTTCGCGGCCTGGGCGCGGCCGCGGCACGCGGAAGCGCTGCCGGTCTCGATCGATCGCCGCCGCGTGTACGTGCTGCCGACCCGCTTCGGCCTGTTCTTCGCGCTGCTGCTCGCGGCGATGGGCCTGGGCGCGCTGAACTACAACAACAACCCGGCGTTGCTGCTCGTCCTGCTGCTCGCCGGCGTCGCCAACGCCAGCCTGCTCGCCGCGCACCTGCAGCTCTCGGGACTGGAAGTCGGCGCGGTGGGCGCGGAGCCGGTGCCCGCCGGCACGCCGCTGGCGCTGCGCGTCCAGCTGCGCGCCGCACCCGGGCGCGAGCGTCGCGGCCTGCGCGTGGCGCACGGCGACGCGGCCGCGTCGGTCTCGATCGAGGATGGCGCGGGCGTGGCGACGCTGGCGGTGCCGACGGTCCATCGCGGCTGGCTGGAGCCCGGGCGGCTGCGGATTTCGACCGTGCGGCCGCTCGGCCTCGCCGTCGCCTGGGCCTATGCGTGGCCGGATGCGCCGCTGCTGGTCTATCCGGCGCCGGAAGCGCACGGCCCGGACCTGCCGCGCGGGGGCGAAGGCGCGTCGGCGCGGCTGGATCCCGCGGGCGACGACGTGCACCACCTGCGCGCGTACCGGCGCGGCGACCCGCGGCGCGCGATCGCGTGGAAGCCGTCGGCGCGACGCGACACGCTCATGGTGCGCGAGTACGAACAGCCGCAGGGCCGCGAAGTGATGCTCGACTGGGCCGCGCTCGCGCCGCTCGATGCGGAAGCGCGCATCCGGCGGCTCGCGCGCTGGGTGGACGACGCCGAGCGGCAGGGCCGCCGCTACCGCCTGCAGCTTCCCGGACAGGCGCCGCTGGGGCCGGACAGCGGACCGCGCCACCGGCATGCCTGCCTGCGCGCGCTCGCGCTGCTGCCCGCATGAGTGCACCGGCCGCCGCCGCCCTCGACCTGCACGCGCGCGGCTGGACGCTTGCGGCCGCGGGCGCCTGCCTGCTGCCGCTGCTGCTGCAGTTGCCGCAGTCGCTCGGCGTCGGCATCGGCGCCGCCGCCGCGCTCGTCGCGGCGCTGTCGTGGCGGCGACCGTT
>JANINR010000156.1 GCA_024508915.1 Lysobacteraceae bacterium
CGAACGGGTGTTGGCGACGGCGGCGAGCTGCAGCCGCGCGCCGGGCCCGCGGCCTTCCCAGTCGGCCAGGCGCGCGATCACCGCGCGTCCGACGTTGCCGGTGCCGAGCAGCGCGAGCGTCGCCGCGCTCATCGCGCCACCGCCACGGCCGCCGCCTCCGCCGCCCGCTCCAGGCCTGCCGCGATGTCGGCCACGAGGTCGTCGGCGTGCTCGATGCCGACCGACAACCGCAGCAGCCCGTCGCCGATGCCGGCCGCGGCGCGCACCTCAGGCGCCATCGCCGCGTGCGTCATGGTCGCCGGGTGCGCGACCAGGCTCTCGACGCCGCCGAGCGATTCGGCGAGGGTGAAGCATTCGAGGCCGTCGAGGAACGCGCGAACCGCCGCCGTCCCGCCCTCGAGCTCGAACGACAGCATCGCGCCGAAGCCCGATTGCTGGCGCGCGGCCAGCGCGTGGCCCGGGTGCGATGCCAGGCCGGGGTAGTGCAGCGCCCGCAGCGCGCGATGCCCGTCGAGCAGCGCCGCCAGCGCCTGCGCGTTCTCCTGGTGCACGCGCAGCCGCGCGTCCAGCGTGCGCAGGCCGCGGAGCGCCAGGAAGCTGTCGAACGGGGCGCCGGCGAGGCCCAGCGCGTTCGCCCACCAGCCGAGCGCCGCGGCGAGCGCCGCGTCCCGCGCGACCACGGCGCCGCCGACCACGTCGCTGTGGCCGTTGATGTACTTCGTCGTCGAATGCACCACGACGTCGGCGCCGAACGCGATCGGCCGCTGCAGCGCCGGCGACAGGAAGGTGTTGTCGACGACCGCGAGCGCGCCGGCACGATGCGCAGCGTCCACCACGAAGCGCAGGTCGGTGATCCGCAGCAGCGGATTCGACGGCGTCTCGATCCACACCAGCGACGGCGCCTGGTGCAGCGCCGCCGCCAGCGCGCGCGGATCGGCGAGGTCGACGACGTCGAGCACGAAATGGCCCTTGCGCGCCAGCGCGTCGAACAGCCGCCAGCTGCCGCCGTAGCCGTCGTGCGGTACCACGAGCCGGTCGCCGGGGGACAGCAGCGCGTTGAGCACCAGCGCGACCGCGGCCATGCCGCTCGCCGTCGCCACCGCGCCGGCGCCGCCCTCCAGCTCGGCGAGCGCGCCGGCGAACAGGTCTCGCGTCGGATTGCCGCTGCGGGTGTAGTCGTAGCGCCGCTTCTCGTCGAATCCGGCGAAGCTGAAGTTGCTCGACAGCACGATCGGCGGCACGACCGCACCGAAGGCCGCATCGCGATCGATGCCGGCGCGCACCGCCAGCGTCTGCACGTGCGCGCTCATGCCAGCGCCTCCCGCAGCACCGCGTCCAGCGCGGCAGGCTCCTTCAGGAACGCATCGTGCCCGTAGACCGAACGCAGCACGCGCAGTTGCGGCCGGCGCGGCGCGCGCGCGTGGGAGAGGCGCTCCACGAGCGCTTGCGCATCCTCGATCGGCACGAGACGGTCCTCGGCCACCGCGACCACGGTGACGGGCACCTCGATCGCTTCCGGCGCCACCGCCTGCAGGTCGATCGACTCCGACAGCCGCAGGAACCCGGTCGGCGGCGTGCGCGCGGCCCAGGCGCCGGCGCAGTGGTCCAGGTAGTCCTCGGCGCCGGTGCGGACGCGCCCGTCGACGACCCGCGATGCGGCGAAGCGCGCGTCGAATTCCTGCGGGGTCCGGTAGCCGAGGATCGCGATCTGGCGCGCCAGCACCAGCCCGGCGTGCTCGTCGCACTGCAGCGCGCCGAGGGCGACGGCGCGACGCTGCAGCGCCCGCCACGCGCTCGCATGGGGATGCGCGCGATGCGCGCCGCTGACCGCCACCAGCCGCGACAGGCGCGCGGGATGCCGGGCGGCGAACTGCAGGCCGACCATCGCCCCGTAGGAACAGCCGACGAAACCTGCCAGCACCTCGATGCCGAGCGCGTCGAGCACCGCGGCGATCACGTCGGCCTGGTCCGCGGGATCGATGGGGGCGTCGAGCGTGCCGTCGGCGCCGAGCCAGTCGATCGCGAGCAGCCGGTGGCGCGCGGGATCCAGCGCGCACCCGGCGCCGGCTTGGTCCTGCCACCAGCCGCGCGCGGGGAAGGCGTCGCTCGCCACGACATGGCGGTCGGCGGAGATGCCGCCGGCCACGAGCACCACCGGCCGACCCGGCGCACCGACGCACTCGTGGCGCAGTCTCACGGCGCGCGGGCCGGCGTGGCGCAGCGCGAGCGTGCAGTCGACGGTGCCGCGTCGTGCCTCGATGCGCGGGGGAAGACAGGGGGCAGCGCGGCAGTCGGCTGCGGGAATCGCGGTGGTCAGGCTCATGGCGGGATCCGATGGGAGAGGCCCATCGAGCCCTGCGGGGGATCGCCGGAAGCGCATGCCGCGTCCCGGCCGGGGGAGACCGCCGGGGCACAACCATCTTCCGGTGGACCGACAGGTCCCCGCAGGATTTGGCACCGCGAAGGAACCCGCCGGCATGGCTGGCGGATTCCATCAGGTTGCCCCGGCGTCGTCGGGCCTGTCCCTCGGCCGGTCTCGATGGATGGCGCCATCCTGCCCCCGGTCGGGCCGAATGTCAATCGCTTCATCCGGATGAAGCGATGACACAGTGACCGCCCCGGACCCAGCATAATCGCGCGCATGCCGATCCGACCCCTTGCCGGCGCCTGCGCCGCCGCCCTGCTGCTCGCTGCCTGCGCCACGACCCGGCGCGACGCGCCGCCACCGCCCGCCCCGTCCCCCGCGGCGATCGCGCCGGCCCCGGCACCGGACACCCCGGCGGTCCGCACCGTTCCCGAAGCCTGGGAGTCGGCGAAAACCCCGGCGGAAGAGCTCGATTCGCTCGCGACCTGGACAACGCCCGAAGGCGGCACCTGGCTCATCGCCAGCGCGAAGTCCACGCACCGGCTGGTCGTGTACGACGCCCAGGACGGGCGCGAACTGCGCACCGTCGGCGGCAAGGGCGCCGGACCGGGCCAGTTCAACCGGCCCAACGGCGTCGCGGTGTTCGGCGACCGGCTGTTCGTCGTCGAGCGCGACAACCACCGCGTGCAGGTGCTGGCGCTGCCCTCGTTCCGCCCGATCGGAAGCTTCGGCGCGGAGGTGCTGCGCAGTCCGTACGGCCTCTGGCTCAACGAGACCGAGCCGGACGAGTACGAGGCCTACGTCACCGACAGCTTCATGGACGGCGCGCGCTTCGACGTCGTGCCGCCGTTCGACCAGCTCGACAAGCGCGTGCACCGCTTCCGCGTGCAGTTCGACCAGGCCGGCCGCCTGCGGGCGCACGACAACGGCACGTTCGGCGACACCGCGCCGGCGACCGCGTTGCGCATCGTCGAATCGATCGCCGGCGACCCGGCCGCGTCGCGGCTGATGATCGCCGACGAATCGCGCTCCGACGACAGCGGCCACCGCGGCTCGACGCTGCGCGAGTACACCTTCGACGGCAGACCCACCGGCCGCAGCATGCCGCAGGGCAGTTTCGCCGCCGAAGCCGAAGGCGTGGCGCTGTGGAGCTGCCCGGGCGGCGACGGCTACTGGATCGCCGTCGACCAGCTCGCGCCCCTCACCACCTTCCACCTGTTCGAGCGGGACACGCTCGCGCCGGCCGGCAGCTTCCAGGGCACCGCCACCGCCTACACCGACGGCATCGCGCTCGATGCCACGGCCAGCCCGCGCTTTCCGGGCGGGGCGCTCTACGCCGTGGACAACGACGTGGCGGTGACCGCGTTCGACCTGCGCGACGTGGTCGCGGCGCTCGGCCTCGACGAATCCTGCGTGCGCTGAGCGACGCCGGCGCGCTTCAGGCGCCTGCGCCGGCGGACGCCCCCGCCTCCAGCCAGTCCGGCGGCGGCTGGTCGAGGTCGTAGTACTCGAAGATGAGGTGGATCCGGTCCGTCGTGCCCGCGTTCTCCACCGAGTGCACCGCCATGTTGCTCACCTCCACCGCCTCGCCCACGGCCAGGTGGTGGCCGACGCCGTCGATGAAGAACGTGACCCCGTCGTTGGTGAGCAGCGGAACGTGGATCTTGTGCGGCCATTTCGCCGCAGGGTTGGCGTCGCGGTGCGGGAGGATCACGCCGCCCGGGGCCATCCGCGCCAGCATGACCCTCGGGAATTCGCCGCGGGCGTAGCCGTAGGGCCGGACCGCCTGCCCGAGTACCGGCTCCAGTAGCGCGCGCCATTCCTCCCAGAGCGGCGCCGAGTAGGAATCGCGCCAGTCGCGGAAGTTGCTCACGAAGCGGAACACGATGTGGCGGGTCGCGTCGAGCGCGCCGAAACGGTTCGGCTTGCTGGCGTTCTCCGCGTCCCAGACCGACTCCGGGATCGCAAGCACCGCGTCGCGGAGCGCGCCGACGTCTACGGCGCCGAGGCGGCGGATGGTCGTGGTCTTGCGCGGATTGGGCTGCATGCTCAGAACTCGTATCCGAACAGTTCGAGGTCGCGGGCGTAGCGCGCCGCCACGGCGTCGGCCAGGCGCGGCGTGTAGTACTGCCGGTAATCGCCGCGGCTGGAGCCGTTCACCTGCTCCAGCGCGCGCGACGGGATGCCGATGCGGGCGCAGATCGCGTCGTAGCTGCGCTGCATGTCCTCGACGCGGCCGACGTCGTCCGCGAGCAGGCGTCCGTCCGCGTCGGCCAGGACCGTCCACTGCGGCTGGAACAGGATGTGGTTTTCCGGCGGCTCGGCGAACAGGAAATGCTCCATCACCGTGTGCGGGCTGCGCTTGAAGAGGTCGCCGTCGCGGGTCATGAAGGCGCAGTAGGACACGAACCGGTCGAAGGGGTTGCGCACGAAACCGAACTTGAAATACGCGTCGAACGCGTCGTCGCCCAGGTGCGGCCGGACCTGCGCGAGCCCGAGGTGGCCGTGCCGGATCGCGGCGAGGTCCTCGTAGGGGAAGCGCTTGTTGACGAACAGGCCGACCTGCTCGATGTCCTCGTCCCCCAGGTGCTCGCGCAGGGCCTGGCGCACCGAATGGGTCCCGGTCTTGGGTACGGCGGCGAAGATGAACCGATGGCGGTGGGAAACGATCATCGCCCCATTCTAGCGGCGTCCGGGCCGGCCGCGGCGCCGGCCTATAATGCGCACCCTCCCCGCCGCCGCGCCCTGCGCCGTCCATGTCCGACGTATCCCGCGAGGCGGCGCGCCGCCGCACCTTCGCCATCATTTCCCATCCCGATGCGGGCAAGACCACGCTGACCGAGAAGCTGCTGCTGTTCGGCGGCGCGATCCAGATGGCCGGCTCGGTGAAGGGCCGCAAGGCCGCCCGCCACGCGACGTCCGACTGGATGGCGCTGGAGAAGGAGCGCGGCATCTCGGTGACCAGCTCGGTGATGCAGTTCCCGTACGAGGGGCGCATCGTCAACCTGCTCGACACGCCCGGCCACGCCGACTTCGGCGAGGACACCTACCGCGTGCTCACCGCGGTCGATTCCGCGCTGATGGTGATCGACGTCGCCAAGGGCGTCGAGGAGCGCACGATCAAGCTGATGGAGGTGTGCCGGCTGCGCGACACGCCGATCATGACCTTCGTCAACAAGCTCGACCGCGAGGGCAAGAACCCGGTGGACCTGCTCGACGAGGTCGAATCGGTGCTCGGCATCCAGTGCGCGCCGGTGACCTGGCCGATCGGGATGGGCCAGCGCCTGAAGGGCGTCGTGCACCTGGTGACGGGCGAAGTGCACCTGTACGAGCAGGGCCGCAACTTCACCCGCCAGGATTCCACGATCTTCCCGTCGATCGACGATCCGCGGCTGGAGCAGCGCATCGGCGCGCAGATGCTCGCGGAGCTTCGCGAAGAGCTCGAACTGGTGCAGGGCGCCTCGCATCCGTTCGACCAGGCGAAGTACCTCGCCGGCCAGCAGACGCCGGTGTTCTTCGGCTCGGCGGTCAACAACTTCGGCGTGCAGCTGCTGCTCGACTTCTTCGTCGAGCACGCGCCGTCGCCGCGCCCGCGCGCGACGACGACGCGCGAGGTCGCGCCGACGGAGGCGCCGCTCACCGGCTTCGTGTTCAAGATCCAGGCGAACATGGACCCGCAGCATCGCGACCGCGTCGCGTTCATGCGGATCTGTTCGGGCCGGTTCAGCGCCGGCATGAAGGCCTTCCAGTCGCGCACCGGCAAGGAAGTGAAGCTCGCCAACGCGCTGACCTTCATGGCCTCCGACCGCGAACTGGTCGACACCGCGTTCCCCGGGGACGTGATCGGCATCCACAACCACGGCACGATCTCGATCGGCGACAGCTTCAGCGAGGGCGAGCCGCTGTCGTTCACCGGCATCCCGAACTTCGCGCCCGAACTCTTCCGCCGCGCGCGCCTGCGCGACCCGCTCAAGCTCAAGCAGCTGCAGAAGGGCCTCGCCCAGCTCAGCGAGGAAGGCGCCACGCAGTTCTTCCGTCCGCTGATGTCCAACGACCTGGTCCTCGGCGCCGTCGGCACGCTGCAGTTCGACGTCGTCGCCTACCGCTTGAAGGACGAGTACGGCGTCGACGCGAGCTTCGAGCCGGTGCAGGTCGCGACCGCGCGCTGGATCCGCTGCGAGGACGCGAAGAAGCTCGAGGAGTTCCGCGAGAAGAACGCGATGAACCTCGCGGTGGACGCCGCCGGGCAGCTCGTCTACCTGGCGCCGACGCGGGTGAACCTGCAGCTCGCGCAGGAGCGCGCGCCGGCGGTGGCGTTCCTCGCGACCCGCGAGCACGCACAGGCGGTGGCGGTCGACTGACGCGGAGGCCCGCGCCGGCCCTGCGCGGGCCTTGCCCGTCCCCGCGCCCTTCGCGGCGTCCTCACCGGGCCCCCACGCGGCCTCGGCGAGCATGGCGGCGTCGCAACGATCAGGAGACGGCCATGACCCCGTCCTTCCGCCTTGTGCCGGTCGCGTGCCTGCTGTGCCTCGCCGCCGCGTGCCAGCGCTCGCCCGACAACGAAGCCGCCACCGCGCCGCCGGTGCAGGAGGAATCGCCGGCCGCGCCGGCGGCACGGGCGGCTGCGCCCGCCACCGAAGCGGGGAGCGCCTACGCCTGCGCCGATGGCACCCGGGTGCACGTGGCGTTCGGCGATCACGAGGCGGCGGTGCGCTGGGCCGATGGCCGCGCGCTCACGCTGCCGCGCGCGGAATCCGCGTCGAAGGGCGGCGGCGATGTCTACGTGGGAGACACCGCCTCCCTGCAGCGCGATGGCGCGCGCCTGCAGCTGCACGACGGCGATCGCGCCGCGACGACCTGCGAGCCCCAGGGCACGGGCGCGACCGGGGCGGCGCGCTACGCCTGCGACGCCGGCACCACGCTAACGCGCAACGACGACGGCAGCTATCGCGCCGAAGTGCCCGGCAACCCGGCTGTCCGCATGGGCCGCATCGCAGGCAGCGAGCCGCCGGTGTACACCGGGGCGTCGCTCTACCTGCGCATCGGCGACGGCGACGCCGTCCTCACGCAGGGCGATCGCGCGAACGAACTGCACTGCACCGCGCGCTGACCGGATGACGGCCGCTCCCGCCACGCCGCCCGACCACCCCGCGACGCGATTGCGCGGAGCCGGCGCCGCGTTGCGCCGCCACCCCTGGCTGACGGCGCTCGGCGTACTGGCGATCGCGATCGTGGTGCTGATCGTCCTCTGGGACTGGAACTGGTTCAAGCGCCCCATCGAGCGTTACGTGGAAGCGCGCACCGGCCGCGAGTTCCACATCGGCGGCAACCTCGACGTCGACCTGGGCCGCACGACCGTCGTCCGTGCCGATGCCGTGCGTTTCGGCAACGCGCCATGGTCGAAGGAGCGGGACATGGCCGCCGCCGACCGCATCGAGGCGGGCGTGCGCGTCTGGCCGCTGCTGCGCCGCGACGTGGTCATCCCCGACATCCACCTCTCCACGCCGCGGCTGCGCCTGGAAAAAGGGCCGAAGGGCGCGAACAACTGGAGTTTCCTGCCGGAACGCGAGGGCCCTTCGAAGTGGGACCTGAGCCTGCGGCGCCTGTGGATCGACGACGGGCGGCTGCTGTTCCTCGATCCGGCGGGGAAGACGGACATCGACTTCGCCGTGGCCAGCATCGCCCAGGACAAGCCCGACGCCGCGCCGCCGATCCAGGTCAAGGGCGACGGCCACTGGAAGGGTAACCGCTTCACCCTGCGCGGCCGCGCGGAATCGCCGCTCGACCTGCGCGACACCGACAGCCCGTACCGGATCGACGCGCATGCGCAGGCCGGGGCGACGAAGGCGCACGCGCGCGGAACGCTGCTCGATCCGCTGCGCATGCGCGACTTCGACCTCAAGCTCGCGCTGTCGGGCAAGAACCTCGAGGACCTGTACCCGCTGCTCGGCCTGGCGTTGCCGCCGACGCCGCCGTATTCGCTCGATGGCCGGCTCACCCGCGACATCGACGGCAAGCGCACCACCTGGCACTACGACCGCTTCACCGGCAAGGTCGGCGACAGCGACCTCGCCGGCAGCGCAAGCGTCACCACCGGCGGCGCGCGGCCCTACCTGCGCGGCGACCTCGTGTCGCGCAAGCTCGATTTCGACGACCTCGCCGGCTTCGTCGGCGGCGCACCCGACACGGGCGGCGGCGAGAGCACGAATCCCGAGCTCGCGGCGCTCGCCGCGCAGCGTGCCGCGAGCCCGCGGCTGCTGCCGGACACGCCCTACAACCTCGAGAAGCTGCGCGCGATGGACGCCGACGTGCGGCTCAAGGCGCGCCGCATCGACGCGCCGAAGCTGCCGCTCGACGACATGGACGCGCACCTGAAGCTCGAGGCGGGGCTGCTGCGCCTGGATCCGCTGAACTTCGGCGTCGCCGGCGGCGACATCCGCTCCACCATCCGCATGGACGCGCGCGAATCGCCCATCCGCACCCGCGCGGACATCGCCGCGCGCGGCCTCAACCTCGGCGCGCTGCTGCCCGACGTGAAGCTCGCGAAGGAAGCGATCGGAAAGCTCGGCGGCGACGTCCGCCTCGCCGGCCGCGGCAACTCGATCGCCACGATGCTCGGGACCAGCGACGGCACCGCGCTGGTCGGCATGGGCAAGGGAAGCATCAGCAACCTGGTGATGGAGTTCGCCGGCCTCGACATCGCCGAAGCGCTGAAATTCATGATCAAGGGCGACCGCCAGATCCCGATCCGCTGCGCCTTCGGCGACTTCGCCGTCGCCGACGGCCTGATGACGTCGAAGTCGCTGGCGTTCGACACCACCGACACGATCATCGTCGGCGAAGGCACGATCAGCCTGAAGGACGAGGCGCTGCGGCTCAAGCTGCGGCCGCGGCCGAAGGACCGCAGTTTCCTGGTCTTCCGCTCGCCACTGATCGTGGAAGGGACGTTCAAGCATCCGCGCTTCCATCCGGACTACGCCCGCGTCGGCCTGCGCGGCGCGCTCGCGCTGGTGCTCGGCAACATCGCGCCGCCCGCCGCGCTGCTGGCGACGATCGAGCTCGGCCCCGGCAAGGACGCCGACTGCGGCGGAAAATACGCCAAGTAGGGCCGACCCATGGTCGGCTCACGGGCGCAGCCGACCATGGGTCGGCTCTACGTCAGCTGGCGATGTAGCGCTGCAGCTGGTCGAGCTCGAGCTGCTGGTCCTCGATGACCGCCTTGACCAGGTCGCCGATCGACACGACGCCGACGACGTGCCCGCCCTCGACCACCGGCAGGTGGCGGATGCGCCGGTCGGTCACCAGGCCCATGCAGCGATCGGTGCTGTCGTCGAGCCGCACCGACACGACGTCGGCGGTCATGATCTCGCGCACCGCGGTTTCGCGCGACGAGCGTCCCTGCAGCACGACCTTGCGCGCGTAATCGCGCTCGGACACGATCCCCGCGAGCGCGCCGGCGTCCATCACCAGCAGCGCGCCGATGCGTTTTTCCGCCATCAGCCGGATCGCGTCGATGACGGGCGCATCAGGCCCGATCGCGAACACCCCGGGGGCCTTGGCCTCCAACAGTTGCCGAACCGTGCGCATGACCCTCTCCTTCGCCGGTGGACCAGGCCGAGGATACTCCCGCCGGCCGCCACTGCTCCACCAGGTAGAGCGGGCGCTGCTTGGCCTCCATGTAGAGGCGCCCGAGGTACTCGCCGACGACCCCCAGCGCCACCAGCTGCACGCCGCCCAGCAGCAGGATCACGGCCATCATCGTCGGCCAGCCCGCGACCGGGTCGCCCCACAGCAGTGCCTTCACGACGATCCAGGCCGCGTACGCGAAGGCGATGAGCGCCGTCGCCACCCCGAGCCACGTGGCCATGCGCAACGGCGCGGTCGAGAAACTGGTGATGCCCTCGATCGCGAAGTTCCACAGCTTCCAGAACCCGAACTTGCTGCGGCCGGCGAGGCGCGCCTCGCGCACGTAGGGCACGGCGATGCGGCGGAAACCGACCCAGCCGAACAGGCCCTTCATGAAGCGCTGGCGCTCGCGCAGCGTGCGCAGCGCGGCCAGCGCGCGCGGCGACAGCAGGCGGAAGTCGCCGGTGTCGGCCGGGATCGGCGTGTGCGACAGCCGCCCGATCAGGCGGTAGAACAGGTGGGCCGTCCCGCGCTTGAGCAGGCCCTCGCCCTCGCGCCGCACGCGCGTGCCGTGCACGTCGTCGTAGCCGTCGCGCCAGTGCGCGACGAAGCGCGGGATCAGTTCCGGGGGATCCTGGCCGTCCGCGTCGAGCACCATCGCCGCGCCCTCCTCCACCAGGTCGAGCCCGGCGGTGAGCGCGGCTTCCTTGCCGAAGTTGCGCGAGAGGCGCAGCAGCGCCACGCGGCGGTCGCCGGCCGCGATCGCCTCCAGCGCCGCCCAGCTGCGGTCGCGGCTGCCGTCGTCGACGTAGAGCACGCGGCCGTCGATGCCTTCGCCGGCGAGCGCATCGAGCACGGATGCGATGCGCGGATGCAGCACGGGCAGCGCGTCCGCCTCGTTGTAGGCCGCGACCACCACGGTGAGCCGGTCCTGGGTCATCGGGGGATTGTAGCGTCGAGGTAGCCCGGCCCGAGGTGGCCCATCTGCCGCTGGATGGCGTTCGCGCGGCGCTGCACGTAGGGACCCGGGCGCGCCACGCTGTAGCGCCGCGGGCTGGGCAGCACCGCCGCCAGCCGCGCGCACTGCGCGGGCGACAGCGACGAGGCGTCGCGGCCGAACCAGGTCCGCGCGGCGGCCTGGGCGCCGTAGACGCCGTCGCCGAACTCGGCGAAGTTCGCGTACATCTCCATGATCCGGCGCTTCGGCCACAGCGTTTCGATCAGCGCCGTGTACCAGACCTCCAGCCCCTTGCGCAGCCATCGCGTCGGGCCGCTGCCCTGCCACAGGAACAGGTTCTTGGCGGTCTGCTGGCTGATCGTGCTGGCCCCGCGGATGCCGCGCACCGGCCGGCCGCGCCGCTCCGCGCGGTGCTGCGCGCGCTCGTTGTGCGCGCGCGCCTTCGCGATCGCGTCGAAGTCGAAGCCGTGGTGGCTGGGAAAGTTCTGGTCCTCCGCCGCGACCAGCGCGAGCGGCAGGGAAGGCGCCATGCGGTCGAGGTCGCGCCAGTCGTGGGCGAGCCGGAAACTCCAGTCGCCCTCGGCCCAGGCTTCGAACTGCCGCGCGACCATGAACGCCGAGAACGGCGGGTCCACGAAGCGCAACACCGCGACCTGCAGCACGGTGGCGGCCACGAACAGCAGCGGCAGCCGCCACAGCCAGCGACGCCACCGCTTCCTGCGCGTCTTCGCACGCCCGTCCCGCGCTTGCGTCATCCTGCCCGAGCCCCCATGTAGGGCCGGGCCATTGCCCGGCATATCGACCAACGTCCCCGCCACCATTATCGTCATGACCGACACCGCAACGCACGACTCCGCTCCCCGCGACCACGACGCCCTCGCCCGTTTCCTCCTGCCGGGCGCAGGCGTCCGCGGTGTCCGCGTCCACCTCGACGACACCTGGGCGCAGATCCGCGCGCGCGGCACCGACCTGCCCGCGGCCGCGGTGGAGCTCCTCGGCGAAGCGGCCGCGGCGGCCGCGCTGTTCACCGGCCACGCGAAGGTCGACGGCCGCCTGTCGGTGCAGTTGCGCGGCACGGGGCCGTTGCGCACCCTGTTCGCCGAATGCACGGCCGCGGACACGCTGCGCGGCATCGCCCAGGTCGAGGACGGCGAACCGGCGCGCGACCTGCGCGCGATGGGCGACGGTGCGGTCCTGGCGATCACCATCGAGAATCCCGCCGGCCCCGGCCGCGAGCCGGTCCGCTACCAGGGCCTGGTGCCGCTGGAGTCGGATTCGCTCGCGGGGGCCTTCGAGGACTATTTCCGCCAGTCCGAGCAGTTGCCCACGCGCATCCTGCTCGCGGCCGACGAGCGCCGCGCCGCGGGCCTGATGCTGCAGAAGCTTCCCGGCGACGCGGGCGACGACGACGGATGGGCCCGTGCCGGTGCCCTGTTCGACACGCTCGCGCCCGCCGAATTGCTGGACTGGCCCGCCGCCACCCTGCTGCATCGCCTGTTCCACGAGGAGTCGCCGGAGGCGATGGGCGGCCGGCCGCTCCGCTTCGGCTGCTCGTGCTCGCGCGAGCGGGTCGGCGCCATGCTCCGCTCGCTGGGCCGGGACGAGGCCGAGGCGGCCGCAGAGGCGAACGGCGGCGACGTCCGGGTGCGTTGCGAGTTCTGCGGCGAAATCTATGATTTCGACCCGGGTCAAATTGAAGACCTCTTCGCCACGCCTGCCCAGACGGTCGAAGGGCCCGCGGCGCTGCAATAGTGACGGAGAGCCCGGTTTTCACCTCCCGCTGATTGTTAAATAAACATAAATCCGCTAGGCTCGAAGCTCGCTCCCGGGGAACTCCCCATCGGAGCAGGGGTCACATGTCCGCCATGCGCGCAACACCGGCCAGCACGAAGCTCTTCCAGCGCGTCGTCGCGCTTGCGCTGCTGCTTTGCCTCGCAGCCGGAGCGGCGGCGCAGTCGCGTCGCACCCAGAGCACCTGGCTTCCGGTCTGGAACAACACCAGCGGCAAGCTCGAGGCCTACCTGGTGCTCGAACCGGCGGACGAATCGCCGCAGGTCGGCAGCCGCTGGCGCTTCGGCAACAATTCGCTCGAGGCCACCTACGGCCTGCAGGCGGGCGATTCGCTCGCGCTGCTGTGCAACGGCAAGGCCGGCATCGCCGGCGCGCTGCCGAGCCTGCCGCACAACTGCATGCTCGCCGCGCTGGGCAACGGGCTGGACGACGGCGGGAGCCGCCGCGCCAGCGCGAGCGCGGCGCTCGTCCGCGGCGGCAACAAGGTCGGCGTCACCGCCGGCAGCGGCCGCGACACCCTGCCCGCGTGGCTCGTCCCGGGCGCGCCGCGCGGCCAGGTGGACGTCAACGACCTGACCGTCTTCGCGCAGAAGAACCTGCGCAGCCAGGGTTACGTGTCGATCGCGGGCACCGTCGCCAAGGCGCGCCTGGTGCCGGCGTCGGAAGCGTCTCCTGAGCTGGCGGATCGCTGGAGCAGCAAGTCGGTCACGCTCGGCGGCGGCTATGGTGCGTTCGGCGCCAGCATCGTCGGCCACGTGCTCGATACGCCCGGCCAGTCCGCCTTCAGTGGGCTCGGCCTGGGCCTGACCTGGCGCACGCCGTGGAGCGGCCAGCTCACCGTCGGCGCCGACAACGTGGTGACGCGCGGCAAGAACCCGTTCTCGGCCAGCAGCGGCGAGGGCGAGGACGGCGCGGTTCCGTACGTCAAGTACGAGCAGGATCTCTGAGCCCGCCGAGGGCGTCGATCATCGGCTGCAAGTAATCCGCGTACGGCGCCCACTTGGGCCGCTCGCGCACGACGATGCCTTCCCGCACCTGCACCGTGCTCGCGGTGCCCACGCCGCGCTCGCGCGATGCGATGTCGATCATGGCCGGCGAGTACGGCAGGCCGCAGAACGCGGCGATGCGGCGCGCCTGCCCCTCGGGGTCGCGCACCAGCGCGGCATATTCCACGTCGAGGATCCGGCCGGGGAACAGGCGGTGCCAGTGCGCCATGAGCCGGCGGTACTGTCGGTAGTAGTCGGCCAGTTCGCGCTGGTCGTACGAATGCGGATTGGCGTCCGAGAACAGTTCCCGCAGGTTCGAGAAGCACACCTCGACCGGATCGCGCACCATGTGCAGGATGCGCGCGTGCGGGAGCGCGCTGCAGATGAAGCCGAGGTTGAGGAAGTTGGACGGCAGCTTGTCGGTGAAGCAGCGCTCGTCGCCGAGCCGCCAGGCGAGGCCGTCGAGGTAGGCGCGGCCGACGGCCGCGAAGTCGACGCCGGCGGCGCGCTCGACGATCGTCGCGTCGATCACGCCTCGGCAATGGTGCCCGGTCGCCTGCCGCATCGCGGCGGTGAAGTCGTAGAGCTCGCCGACGCCGCGCACCTGCCCGTGGCCGTCGAGCATCTGCTCGAGGAGCGTGGTGCCGGAGCGGTGCATGCCGACGATGAACAGCGGCACCGGGCGATCCGCGACGTCGGGGGCGGCGGTGGTTCCCGGCGGGCGCCACGCCTCCAGCGCGGACGCCAGCGCCTCGGTGTCTCCGCTCGAATAGCGCAGCGTCGAACGTTTCGCGCGGCAGGCCTGGTCCAGCGCCGCGGCCGCCGCGGCATGCTCGCCCAGGTCGTCCAGCTCCTTGTGCAGCGCGTACGCCAGCATCGCGACTTCGTCGGCCGGGCGTTGCGGCCGTGCCAGCGCGGCGCGCAGCGATGCGACCTGGTGGTCGCCGGGCGTCGCCTTGCGCAGGCGCGCGAGCAGCCAGCGCGACTGCGGATGCATCGGCGCCGTGGCGAGCGCCTGCTCCAGGTCGCTGCGCGCTTCGGCGAAGCGGCCGAGGAAGGTCAGCAGGTTGGCACGCACCGCCAGCGCGGCGACCGAGCCGGGCGCCGCACGCAGCGCCGCGTCGGCGAGCGGCAGCGCGCGCTCCGGCACGTTGACGTTGCCGAGGTGGGTGGCGAGCGCGAGCAGCACGCCGGCATCGGGCGCGGCCGAGGCGGCATGGCGTTCGGCGTAGGCGAACAGCCGGGGGATCTCGTTGAAGGTCCGCAGCCGCGCGGCGAGTTCCATCACCGCGTCGGGCGCGGCCGGCGCCAGCGCATCGGCCTCGAGCGCACGCGCATGCGCGGCGCGGTAGTCGCCGGCCAGCGATTCGATGTAGGAGAGCTGCAGCCGCAGGCCCGCATCGCCGGGCGACGCGGCCGCCAGGGCCTCGAGCGCCGCCCGC
>JANINR010000157.1 GCA_024508915.1 Lysobacteraceae bacterium
TTCGCGGCGGCGGCCCCGACGCCGGCACCGGGCCGTCGCGCCCACGGCTGGGCATGGCTGGGCGCCCCTGCGCTCGCCCTCGCCCTTGCATTCGCCGCGCCGTGGCGGACCGCGCACGATCCGGCGCCGGGCGCGCCCGTCGCCGCCGCCAGCGCCGTGGCCGCGGCGACGGCGACGGCTCCGGCGACGCTCGAGCAGGATCCCGACTTCTACCTGTGGCTGGCGTCCGCCGACGCCGTCGCCCTCGCCTCGGAGTGACGCGATGAACCCCTCGATCCGCCTTGCACTCGCCGCGCTCCTGCTGGCGACCGCCGGGGGCGCCTGCGCCCAGCAGAAGGCCGCGCCCGCCCCGGCGCAGGCGCAGGCCGCGCTGCCGGCATGGGAACAGTTGTCCGAGGCGCAGCGCGACCTGCTCGTCGCGCCGCTGCGCGAACGCTGGAACGCGAGCCCCGGCGACCGTGCGCGCATGTACCACCATGCGGAGCGCTGGCGCGCCATGACGCCCGAGCAGCGCGCGCGCGCGCGCCGCGGCCTCGGCCATTGGGAGCACATGGATCCGGAGCGGCGCCGCGAGATGCGCGCGCTGTTCGAGAAGATGCGCGGGATGACGCCCGAGCAGCGCAAGGCGCTGCGCGACCGCTGGCACGGGATGACGGCGGCGGAACGACGCGCCTGGGTCGAGGCGAACCCGCCGAAGGCGCCGCGCTAGCGCCGCCGCGCCCGCCGCGGGTTCAGTCGCGCGCGGGCCATTCCGTCCGCGCGTACAGCTCGTCGTCGCGGTCGATGGCCAGCGCGCCGTCGCGCAGCATCGGCGCGACGAAGTTCCAGGCGTTGCGCGCGTACATCTCGCTGGCGTGGAACGCGCCGCTGCTGGCGAGGCCCAGCGGCCCGGCGATGGTCACGCCCGCGTCCACCACGGTCTCGCCCGGCCGGGTGAGTTCGCAGTTGCCGCCGGTCTCCGCGGCCATGTCGACGATCACGCTGCCGGCGCGCATTCCGCGCACCATCCCGGCGGTGAGGATGCGGGGCGCCGGGCGTCCCGGCACCGCGGCGGTGCACACGACGGTGTCCACGCCGCGCAGGTGATCCCCGAGCCGTCGCTGCTGCTCCGCGCGCTCCTCGTCGGTGAGCTGGCGCGCGTAACCACCCTCGCCCGCCGCGCTGACGCCGAGGTCGAGGAAGCGGCCGCCGAGCGACTCGATCTGCTCGCGCGTCTCCGGGCGCACGTCGAAGCCTTCGACCTGCGCGCCGAGCCGCTTCGCGGTGGCGATCGCCTGCAGGCCCGCCACGCCGGCGCCGACCACCAGCACCTTCGATGGCCGGATCGTGCCCGCGGCGGTGGTGAGCATCGGGAAGAAGCGCGGCGACAGCTGCGCCGCGAGCAGGACCGCCTTGTAGCCGGCCATGCCGGCCTGCGAGCTGAGCACGTCCATCGCCTGCGCGCGCGTGGTGCGCGGCAGCCGCTCCAGCGGGAACGCGACGATGCCGCGCGCACGCATCGCGTCGGCGCGCGCCGGGTCGGCGTCGGGCTGGAGCATCCCGACGAGCACCGCGCCCTCGCGCAGCGACTGCAGCAGCGCTGGCGCCGGCGCCTGCACGCACAACACGATGTCGGCGCCGGAGAGCGCGGCTTCCGCGTCCGCGGCGAGTGCCGCGCCCGCCGCCTCGTAGTCCGCGTCCGGGAACCCGGCGGCGTCGCCCAGGCCGCGCTCCACGCGAACCTGCGCACCGGCGGCCACGAATTTCCTGCAGGTCTCGGGCGTCAGCGCCACGCGCCGCTCGCCGGCCGCGCGCTCGCGGGCCGCCGCAATCGTCACCGCCATCGCCATGCCCCGCTCCGCCAGGTCGTTGCCCGCATCCTAGCGAATGCGCGCCGGGCGCGCCCTGCCTCAGGCCGCGCGGCTGGCCGAGCGGCCGAGGCGCTGGCGCACCAGGCGCATCGCCTCGTCGAACGGCATCTCGTCGGCTTCGGCGAACAGGTGCCCGCTCCGGACCAGCGCCGCGAGTTGTTCCGGCGACGCGACCAGCTGCTTCACGCCGCGGCGGTTCACCAACAGCAGCCGGCCGCTGAGGGGACTGGTCCAGGCGACCTTGACTGGTGCTTCCTGGCCGCGTTCATCGGTGAGGCGCATCCAGTCCCCGGGCTGCAGCGCACGCATGCGCTCCGCCACCGCCGGGTCGAACTCGAGCGCACCATGCCCGCCCACCACCCGCAGGACCGGCGCCTCGTCGGCCTCGGCTTCCGCGGGCTGCGGATGCGGCGTGCGCAGCTCGCGCGGCGCATCCGGGAACGCGACCGTGCGCGCGAGGCCGGCCATCCATTCGCCGGCGACCTGCTCGTCCAGGCCCGAACTCGCGAGCGCCTCGACCAGCGCCGGGTGCAGCGCGAGCACGCGCGTGGCGACCTCGCGGCCGAGCCCGCGCGCCGCGGCCTCGTCGAGCGCGACCAGGTCGTCGGCCATCGCCAGCACCTTCGGGATGCGGGCGCTGTCCTCGCCCTCGCGCAGCAGCACCTGCACGAGGTGGTGCTGCCAGTGGCGCTCGAGGAAATGCGCGATCGTCGGCGTGAGCGTGCGGTTCGCGATGCGCTCCGCCAGCGCGCGCGCCGCCTCCTCGCGGGCGCGCGCCAGGCGCTCGCGCCCGTGCGCCGTCTCGGCGCTGCGGCGTTCGGCGATGTCGGCGCGGCGGCGCTGCTGTTCCAGCAGCGACTGCATCTCGCGCGCGCTCAGCTCGAAGATCGCGAGGTCCTCGTTGTATTCGGCGATGACGCGATCCACCAGCTTGCCGGCGCGGTCGAGCAGCTCGCGGTCCTGCACCGAGACGCCGTCGTTGCCTTCGCAGCCCAGCGCGAGCGCGTCGAGCAGGCGGCGCGCCGGATGGTCGCCCTGCACGAACAGGTTGTCGTCGGTCAGCGCGACCTTGACGTAGGACATCACCAGCCGCGCGAACAGGCGGCGGGCGTCGCCGCCCATGCCGTGGCTGCGCAGCAGCGATTCGAACAGCATGCCGGTGAGGTCGACCGCGTCTTCCTGCTGGGCATCCAGGCGGGTATGCGACGGATCGAGCCCGAGGCGCGATGCGCCCTCGGCCAGCTCCTCGCGGATCGCCTGGTGCAGCGCGCACTTGCCGGCCAGCGCGGCCTCGAAATTGCGCGCACCGTCGCGCTGCAGCAGCGAGGCGACGCTCACCACCTCCTGCAACCGCAGCTCGCGGCGCGCGTCGGCGCCAGCGTCGGCACCCCCGCGTGCCGGCGAGGCACCGGCGCCCTGGGCGCCTGCCTGGCCGCCCATCACGCCGGCGCGCCACAGGTGCAGCATGTCGCGCAGCTGCTGGTGCTGGACGCGGGCCGCGGGACTGGAGCGGAAGGCTTCCGCGCTGCCGGCCTGCGCCGGCATGGGCGCTTGCTCGATCGGCGCGGAGGCGGGCGGCGGAACGACGTGCGGGCGCGCGGCCTCGATCGGGGACGGCGCGATGGCCGCCGGAGGCGGCGCGGCGAACGCCGCAACACCCGCGTCGAACGCGAACGGCGGCAGCGACGGCACCGCTTCCGGCGCGATGCCACCGATGCCCGCTTCCAGCCACGCACCGGCGGCGTGCCGCGACGGCACGCCCGGGATCGCTTCGGGAGCGGGGGCCGGTGCCGACGGCATCGCCGTGGCGGTGCCCGGCGCGGGGGCGCGGCGCGCGTCGGCGTGGAAGCCGTGCGCGGCGAGCAGCGTGTTCAGGCGCCCGTAGAGCTCGCCCAGCACCTTCGCCAGTTCCTGCTCGTATTGCCGGAACAGCAGCAGGCGCAGCGAAGGTCCGACGTCGGCGTCGCGGAAGGTCTGCACGAAGGCGTTGGCGAGCAGCGTGGCGCCGACGGGGTTGGTCGTGCCGGGCACGCGCATCGCTTCGGCGAGCGAATCGAAGCGCAGGCCGAGCATCTCGAGCGGCCGCTGGTAGCGCGCGCCGATCGATTCGGCGAGGCGCTGGCCGTCGAGGTGGAAGTCGAGCTCGTTCTCGCGCACCAGGCCCAGCGGCGCGGCGTTGCTGCCCGGCAGCGTGCGGCCGCAGAATTCGTCGAAGGCGCGGCCGATGAGCTCGCGGAACTTCATCACGTAGCCGGAGCCGCGCTGGCGCAGCGCGAGCACGGCCATCAGGTCCTTGCGCTGCGTGCCCTCCTGGCCGACGCGCAGGCTGTCGTGCAGTTGCTCCTCGATCGGGCGGTACAGGCCGGCCGGGACCGCGCCGAGCTGCTCGACGGCGATGCGCTTGAGCTCCTCGAGCACGCGTTCGGGATCGCGTCCTGCGGGAACGCCCATGTCTGGATGCTGGATGGACACGCTACGACTCCCTGCCGGGCTCCCTGCCACGGCACAAAGCGACCACGACTGAGCATAATGGCCGCAGGAAAGCCGTCCATTGCCGGCGCAAGGATATGTGATGCCCATCCCAAAGCGAGATGAAGTTTTTGGGCAAGGGGCGCTCACATTCCTGAACGGGCGGCGTTCGGTGCCGGCGAAGCAGCTGGAATCCCCGGCGCCGGACGATGCCGCGCTGGCGCGGATGCTCGCGGCGGCGGTGCGGGTCCCGGACCACGGCAAGCGGGTGCCGTGGCGTTTCGTGCGCATCGCCGGCGACGCGCGCGGCGCGCTGGGCGAAGCGCTGGTCGCGCGCGCGCTCGAGCGCGACCCCGATGCGGCACAGGCCGTGCTCGAGAAGGATCGCAACCGATTCCACGCCCCGCTCGCGATCGCGGTCGTCGCCAGGCTCGGCCACGACGACAAGATCCCGGAAGCGGAGCGGTTCGCCTCCGCCTGCTGCGTGTGCTTCGCGCTGCTCATGGCCGCGCAGGCGGAGGGATTCGGCGCGCAGTGGCTCACCGGCTGGCCCGCGTACGACGACGCGATCCTGCGCCTGCTGGGCCTCGGGCCGGACGAGCGCATCGCCGGCTTCATCCATATCGGCACGCCGAAGCTCGAGGCGCCCGAGCGCGACCGCCCCGATCCGCGCGCGCTGCTCACCGACTGGAGGCCGTCGTGAGCGACGGCGGCGCGCCGCGGCCGGCGTTGTACCTGGTCGATGCCAGCATGTACGTGTTCCGCGCGTGGCATTCGATGCCGGACGAGTTCCACGACGCCGAAGGCTGGCCCACCAACGCCGTGCACGGTTTCGCGCGCTTCGTGCTGGAACTGCTCGAACGCGCGCGGCCGCAGCACATCGCGGTGTGCTTCGACGAGGCGCTGGATTCCTGCTTCCGCAACGCGCTCTACCCGGCGTACAAGGCCAACCGCGATCCGGCGCCGGAGGAACTCAGGCGCCAGTTCGGCCACTGCAAGGCGCTGTGCGTCGCGCTCGGGCTGGTGGTGCTGGCGCACGGCGAGTACGAGGCCGACGACCTGATCGGGAGCGCGCTGGCGCACGGCCGCGCGCAGGGCCAGCGCGGCGTGATCGTGTCCGCCGACAAGGACCTGTCGCAGCTGCTCGGCGAGTTCGACGAGCAGTGGGACTACGCGCGCAACCAGCGCTGGCGCGCCGACGGCGTGAAGGGGCGGCACGGCGTCGACGCGCACCAGGTGGCGGACTACCTCGCGCTGTGCGGCGACGCGGTGGACAACATCCCCGGCGTGCCCGGGATCGGCGCGCGCACCGCCGCGGTGCTGCTGTCCCACTTCGGCAGCCTCGACGCGCTGCTGGAGCGGATCGAGGAAGTGCCGTACCTGCGCGTTCGCGGCGCCGCGTCGATCGCGGCGAAGCTGCGCGGCCATCGCGAGCAGGCCCTGCTCTATCGCCGGCTCACGACGATCGCCTGCGATGCCCCGCTCTCGCACGACGCGGATTTCGCCCGCGGCGCGCCCGACGCCGCGCTGCTGCTGTCGCTGTGCGACGCGCTGCGCTTCGGGCCGATGACGCGCCGCCGCCTGCACGACGCCGCCGGCCTGCCGATGCCCGCGCCGGTGCCGGCCGCGGCGCCCGCCATCGCCTGACGCGCGACGCGCGACACGCGCGCCTCCGGGCGCGCTAGCATCGGGCCATGACCGATGCCGACGCCGACGCCCCCGCCGAAACCCTCTACGAAGGCCAGTGGCTGCGCCTGCGCCACCGCGGCCGCTGGGAATACGCCGAACGGACGCATGGCGACGGCATGGCCGTGATCATCATCGCGTGCACGCCGGAAGACCGCGTGCTGTTCGTCGAGCAGTACCGCATCCCGCTGGGGAAACCCACGATCGAGATGCCCGCGGGCCTGGTCGGCGACCAGGGCGGCGAGGACACGCTGGAGGAGGCCGCGCGGCGCGAACTGGTCGAGGAGACCGGCTGGGAACCCTCGAAGGTCGAAGTGCTGCTGGTCGGCCCGACCTCCTCGGGCATGAGCAACGAGCGCATCGCCTTCGTGCGCGCGACCGGGCTGGTGCGGGTCGGGCCCGGCGGTGGCGACGAGACGGAGGAAATCGTCGTCCACGAGGTGCCGCGCGCGGAAGCGCCGGCCTGGCTGGTGCGCAAGCAGGCCGAGGGCTACGAACTCGACCTCAAGCTGTGGGCGGGGCTGTGGATGCTGGAACGCAACCCGGACGGATCGCCGCTCGCGCCATGAGCGGCGCCGTCGTCGTCAGGCCGCGTAACGGTCGGTGGCCTCGACCAGCGCGTGCACGTGTTCGGCCTCGAAGGCCGAGTGGCCCGAGCCCGGATTGACCACCAGTTCCGACGCCGGCCACGCCTTGTGCAGTTCCCAGGCGTTCTGGACCGGGCACACCACGTCGTAGCGGCCGTGCACGATCACGCCGGGGATGCCGGCGATGCGGTGCGCATCGCGCAGCAGCTGGTCCTCGACCTCGAAGAAGCCGCCGTTGACGAAGTAGTGGTTCTCGATGCGCGCGAAGGCGAGCGCGAAGCGCGCGTCCTCGTGGCCGGCGACGAAGTCCTGGTCGACGTGCAGGAAGCTGGTGGCCCCTTCCCACACGCTCCAGGCGCGCGCCGCGGCCAGCCGCGTCGCCTCGTCGTCGGAGGTGAGCCGTCGGTGGAAGGCCGAGATCAGGTCCGCACGCTCGACCTCGGGGATGGCCGCGAGGTAGTGCTCCCAGGCTTCGGGGAACAGGCGCGAGGCGCCCTCCTGGTAGAACCACTCCAGTTCCCAGCGGCGCAGCATGAAGATGCCGCGCAGGACGAGCTCGGTGACGACCTGCGGATGGGTTTCGGCGTAGGCCAGCGCGAGCGTCGAGCCCCAGCTGCCGCCGAACACCTGCCAGCGGCCGATGCCGAGCTTCGCGCGGAGCTTCTCGATGTCGGCGACGAGGTCCCAGGTGGTGTTGTCGTGCAGGTCGGCGTGCGGCGTGGAGCGGCCGCTGCCGCGCTGGTCGAACAGCACGATCCGGTACTTCGCCGGGTCGTGGAAGCGGCGCATCTTCGGGCTGCAGCCGGCGCCGGGACCGCCGTGCAGCAGCACCACCGGCTTGCCCTGCGGGTTGCCGCACTGTTCGTAGTACAGCCGGTGGCGCGCATCCACCTCGAGGACGCCGGTGTCGTACGGTTCGATCTCGGGGTACAGCGTGCGCATGGTGCGGGCTCCGGCGATGGCGGTCAGCTTGCCTCTTGCGCCGGATTGTAGCGGCCGAGCGTGACCCGGTCGCGCGCCTCCAGGTCGCGCGCGGTGGAGACGTCCGCGAAACCGGCCGCGGACAGGAGCGCACGCACCGCCGCGCCCTGCTCCAGCCCGTGCTCCAGCAGCAGCCAGCCGCCGGGCACGAGGCGCGCGGGCGCGTCGCGCACGATGGCGCGGATGGCGTCCAGCCCGTCCGCGCCGGAGGAGAGCGCCATCGCCGGCTCGTGCCGCAGATCGTCCAGGTGCGGGTCGCCCAGCGCGATGTACGGCGGGTTGGACGCGATCAGGTCGAAGCGCTCGCCGCCGAGCGGTTGCAGCCAGTCGCCTTCGCGGAACTCGACGTTGCCGATGCCGAGCGCGGCCGCATTGCCGCGTGCCACCTCGAGGGCGGCGCGGCTCGCGTCCACCGCGACCACGCGCGCCCGCGGGCGCTCGTGCCCGATCGCCAGCGCGATCGCGCCGCTGCCGGTGCCCAGGTCGGCGACGCGCAGCGCGCGATCCTCCGGCAGGCGTTCCAGCGCGAGCTCGACCAGCCGCTCGGTTTCGGGCCGCGGCACCAGCGTGTCCGGCGTGACCCGGAGGTCGAAGCGCCAGAAGCCGCGCGTGCCGATGATGTAGGCCGCCGGCTCGCCGCCCTCGCGGCGCGCGATCAGGCGCTCGCAGGCCTCGAGCGCGGACGCGTCCACGACGTCGTCGCCGTGCGCGTAGAGCCAGGTGCGCGTGCGACCCAGCGCATGCGCGACCAGCAGCGCGGCGTCGGCCGCGTCGACGCGCGACGCGGCCTGGCGCAGGAGGGCGGCGACGTCGGTCATGCGCGCATGCGGGCCGCCGACGGCGCTCAGCGCTTCGGGAACGCCACCGGCTGGTCCTTGCGCGCCGCGACCTGCGCGGCGCACATGCGGATCGCTTCCACCGTCTGCTTCAGCTGGCGCGGGCCGCCCTCGACGTCGGCCATGCGCGCGGCGAACTTCTCCTGCAGCTCCGCGGCGTCCGCGTCGCTGCACATGCCGGCCGCGTAGAGATTGACCACGGCCGCGCCGGCGGGGGCGAGCTTCGCTTCGATTTCCTTGAAGTGGGCGTCGGTCCATGCGCGCAGCGCCGGGCGCGTGGCCGCGTCGCCGGCCTGGCCGCCGACCACCGGGAAGATCTCGTTGCGGCGAAGCAGGCCGGGCTCGAACACCAGCGCGCGCGCGCGCTCGTTCAGCCCCGGGTCGCGGGTGCTGCCCATGGCGCCGAGCAGCTGGCTGCGGAGCACCGCGTCCTGGCTGGCGCGGAAGTGCTTCTCGGCGGCGTCGAACGCCGCCTTGCCGCCTTCCTGCACCGCCACGGTGAGCGCGGTGTCGCGCAGGTCCTGCGGCACCGCGTCCGCGTGCAGCGCGCCGTCGCCGTCGAGGCCGAGTACCGCGCGGCCCGCCTGGTTCATTTCCTTGCGCACCGCCGGGTCCTTCAGCGTGCCGGCGAAGAAGCCGACCAGGGTCGCGCGCAGCAGGCCGTCGTCGTCCGGCTCGCCGGCCTTCGGCGCCATGCCCAGCTGCTGCAGGCGCGGGCGGTAGATCGCCGCGACCTGCGCGTGGAACGCGTCGCGCGCCTTGTCGTCGGGCAACAGGTACTCGGCCATCCATTCGGTGCTGCCCATGCCGGCGGTGACGGTCTGGCGCACCGGGGCGGAGGCGAACTGCGGCAGCGCGGCCAGCAGCTGCGACGGCGTGAGGCTGCCGGCGCCGTAGGCGGCGGTGACCGAATCGGCGTAGACGCGCTGCTCTCGCTCGTCGAGCTGCGCGAAGGCGCCCGACAGCGCTTCCTGCAGCTTGGGCGACAGCGCGAAGCGGTAGTAGCCGTTGCCGTGCGCGTTCGGCATCACCCACGCCGGGCACGCGCCCGCTTCGGTCAGTTCCATGCGGCCGCTGGCGCCGGTGAAGATGGTCTTCGCGGTGCGCACCGTGCCGCCGTCGGCGTAGCGCACGGTCAGCGGGACGCCCCAGCTGCCTTCGTTCGGCGCGGTCGAGCCCAGCGGCAGGTAGCGGCGCTGCTGCAGCACGAGCGCGGGGACCTTGCCGCTGCAGTCCAGGTCGACGGACACGAACGGCACGCCGGGCTGGTCGATGAAGGTGAAGAACGCCGCGGCCACGGCCTCCGGCGCGTCGCTTTCCGCGGCGACCGCGTGGATCAGGTCGGCGCTGGTGGCATTGCCGCGCGCGTGCGCCTGCAGGTACTTGCGGATACCGGTGCGGAACTGCTCCGGGCCGATGTACTGCTCGAACATGTTCAGCGTGGCGCCGCCCTTCTGGTAGGTGATGCCGTCGAAGGCCGACTGGATGTCGGTGAAATCCTTGATCGGCTCGTGCACGCGGCGCGTGCTGGCGAGGCTGTCGGCGCCCATCGCGCCGATGGCGCCCTCGAGCAAACCGCGGTCGGTGTGGGCTTCGGGTTGCAGCTGCCCGTGGATCTTGTTGCCCATCCAGGTGGCGAAGCCCTCGTTGAGCCACAGGTCGTCCCACCAGCGCATGGTGACGAGGTCGCCGAACCACTGGTGCGCGAGTTCGTGCGCGCTGACGCCCCAGAAGGCCTGGCGGCGGCTCACGGCCGATGCCTCGTCGGGGAACATCAGGCTGTCGCGGTACGCGATCAGGCCCGCGTTCTCCATCGCACCGGCCCAGAAGTCGGGCGCGGCGAGGTTGTCGAGCTTGGCGAACGGGTACGGGATGCCGAAGTAGGTCTCGAGCGCGCGCACGATCTCCGGCGTGTTCGCGAGCGAGTAGCGCATCCTGCCGCCCTGCCCGCTGGCGGCGACGCCGCGCAGCTTGATCGGCGCGGTGCGATCGCCGTTCGGGGCGATGTCGGGGCCGGGCACGACGTCCCACGGGCCGACCGCGAACGCCACGAGGTAGCTGGGCAGCGCCTCGGTCTTCGCGAACTCGACTTCCTTCATCGGGCCGTCGAGGTCGGTGGTCTTCACCTCCGGCGCATTGGCGACGACCACGTCGGCGTCCGGCACCGTGAACCACATGCGCCAGGGCTGCTTGAAGCTGGGCTCGTCGAAGCCGGGGTACGCGGTGCGCGCGCCGAGCGGCTCCATCTGCGTCATCACGTAGTCGCGGCCGTCCGGCTTGACCTTGTACGCGCCCTGCAGCTGGCCGAACGGCGCGTCGTAGTCGATCGCGATCACGCCCTTGCCGGGCGCGATGGCCTTCGGCGCGGTCAGCTTCAACACGCCGGACACGTCGACCTCGGCCGCCTTCAGGTCCTGGTTGCGGCCGTTCCGCGGCATGTACACCGCCTTGCGGATGTTCAGCCCCTTGCCGTGCATCCAGATGGTGTCGGTGGCCTGGGCGACGTCGACGCTGATCTCGACGCGGCCGGAGAAACGCTCCTGGGTCGGATCGATGCTGAGGTGCAGGCCGACCTCGCTCGGGACGACGGTGCGCGGCAACGGACCGGTGGGGACGGCGACGTCGCTGGCCGGCGCGGCGGCGGACGCGAGGCCGGTGGCGGCCAGCAGGGCGGTGGCGAGCAGGGAGCGGCGCTGGATCATCGTCGTGCCTCGGGAAGGAATCCTCCGAGGGTAACCCGGCGCCGGAGCGCCATGACCATGACGAAAGTCCCGGATGCGGCCGCCCGGACCCGGCGTGGGGTCGTCGCAGGCGGTGCGACGCCCCGATGCCAGCCTCGCGCCCATGGCCGCGCAGATCGCCCTCCGGTTCGGCATTCATCCGCGGCCCGGCGGCGCGCCGGATAATGCCGGCATGCCCACGCCTCCCGTGCCAGGCCCGGTCGATCCGACCGCAGGCTTCCACCCGGCCGTCGCCGGCTGGTTCGCACGGGCGTTTCCCGGCGGCGCCACCGATGCGCAGCGGGAGGCCTGGCCGGCGATCCGCGACGGCCGCCACGTATTGGTCGCCGCGCCGACCGGCTCCGGCAAGACGCTGACCGCCTTCCTGTCCGCGATCGACGCGCTGGTGCGCCAGGGGCTCGCCGCAGGCGGACTGCCCGACACGACCCAGGTGGTTTACGTCTCGCCGCTGAAGGCGCTGTCCAACGACATCCACCTCAACCTCGAGGCGCCGCTGGCCGGCATCCGCGAGGAACTCGCGCGTCTGGGGCTGCCGGACGTGGACATCCGCACCGCGGTCCGCACCGGCGACACGCCGCAGGCCGAGCGCGCGGCGCTGCGCAGGCAGCCGCCGCACATCCTGGTGACCACGCCCGAGTCGCTGTACGTGCTGCTCGGGTCCGAATCCGGCCGCGCCATGCTGGCGCCGACCCGCACCGTGATCGTCGACGAGATCCACGCGGTCGCCGCGAGCAAGCGCGGCAGCCACCTGTCGCTGTCGCTGGAGCGGCTGGAAGCGCTATGCGGCGCGCCCCTCGCGCGCGTCGGGCTGTCGGCGACGCAGAAACCCATCGACGAGGTCGCGCGCTTCCTCGTCGGCGCGGCCAACGTGGGCGCGGACGGCGTGCCGGACTGCGCGATCGTGGACATCGGCTACTCGCGCCGCCGCGACCTGGCGCTGGAGCTGCCGCCGGTGCCGCTGCAGCCGGTGATGTCGAACGAACACTGGGAACTTGTCTACAAGCGCCTGGCCGAACTCGTCGAAGCGCACCGGACGACGCTGGTGTTCGTGAACACGCGGCGCATGGCCGAACGCGCCGCGCGCCACCTCGCCGACCTGCTCGGCAACGAGCACGTCGCCGCGCACCACGGCAGCCTCGCGAAGGAGCTGCGCCTGGACGCGGAACAGCGGCTCAAGGCCGGGGCGCTGAAGGTGCTGGTGGCGACGGCGTCGCTGGAACTCGGCATCGACATCGGCGACGTGGACCTCGTGTGCCAGCTCGGCTCGCCGCGTTCGATCGCGGCGTTCCTCCAGCGCGTCGGGCGTTCGGGCCACTTCGTGGGCGGCACGCCGAAGGGCCGGATGTTCCCGACCTCGCGCGAGGACCTGGTCGAATGCGCGGCGCTGCTCGACTGCGTCCGCCGCGGCGAGCTCGACGCGCTGGTGATGCCGCAGGCGCCGCTGGACGTGCTCGCGCAACAGGTGGTGGCCGAAGTCGCCGCGACCGAATGGTCCGAGGACGCGCTCTACGACTGGATGCGCCGGGCCTGGCCGTACCGCAACCTCGAGCGCGCCACCTGGGACCAGGTGATCCGCATGCTCGCCGACGGGTATGCGACGCGGCGCGGCAACCGCGGCAGCTACCTGCACCGGGACGCCGTACACGGGCGGCTGCGCGGGCGCGCCGGCGGGCGCATGACCGCGGTGATGTCGGGCGGCACGATCCCCGACACCGGCGACTACAGCGTGGTGATGGAACCGCAGTCGATCATGATCGGCACGGTGAACGAGGACTTCGCCATCGAGTCGATGGCGGGCGACATCTTCCAGCTCGGCAACGCGAGCTACCGCATCCTGCGCGTCGAGGCCGGGCGCGTGCGGGTCGAGGATGCGCATGGCCAGCCGCCGACGATTCCCTTCTGGCTGGGCGAGGCGCCCGGCCGCACCGACGAGATGTCGATCGGGGTGTCGCGGCTGCGCGAGGAGATCGCGCAGCGCGTGGGCGGCGACCCGGAAGCGCTCGTCGCGTGGCTGATGGACGAGGTCGGGCTGCCTGAGGAAGCCGCGCGCCAGCTCGCCGACTACTGCGCCAACCAGCAGGCCGCGCTCGGCGTCATGCCCACGCGCGAGACGATCGCGCTGGAACGCTTCTTCGACGAGTCCGGCGGCACGCAGCTCGTCATCCACACCCCCTACGGCAGCCGCGTCAACCGCGCCTGGGGCCTGGCGCTGCGCAAGCGGTTCTGCCGCAAGTTCAACTTCGAACTGCAGGCCGCGGCGACCGAGAACGCGATCGTCCTCTCGCTCTCGACCAGCCATTCGTTCCCGTTGATCGAAGTCGCCGGCTACCTGCACTCGAACACGGCCGAGCACATCCTGGTGCAGGCGCTGCTCGACGCGCCCCTGTTCGGCGTGCGCTGGCGCTGGAACGCGACCACCGCGCTCGCGCTGCCCCGCTTCGTCGGCGGGAAGAAGGTCGCGCCGCAGCTGCAGCGGATGAAGTCGGAGGACCTGCTGGCCAGCGTGTTCCCCGACCAGGTCGCGTGCCTGGAGAACATCGTCGGCGAGCGCGAGGTCCCGGACCATCCGCTGGTCGCGCAGACGCTGGACGACTGCCTGCACGAGGCGATGGACACCGAAGGCTGGCTCGCGCTGCTGCGGCGGATCGAGGCCGGCGAGGTCGAGGTCGTCGCGCGCGACCTGACCGCGCCGTCGCCGTTCGCGGCCGAGGCGCTCAGCGCCAAGCCCTACGCCTTCCTCGACGATGCGCCGCTGGAAGAACGCCGCACGCAGGCCGTGATGACGCGCGGCATCGCCGACCGCGGCGACGCCGGCGACCTGGCCCGCCTCGACGCGACGGCGATCGCCGAAGTGCGCGAGCAGGCCTGGCCGCGCGCGCGCAACGCCGACGAGATGCACGACGCGCTGATGGCGCTGGGCTGCGTCACCGCCACCGAGGCACTGGCGACGCCGGGCTGGCCGGACTGGTTGCGGCAACTCGCGAACGACCAGCGCGCGGCGCGGATCGAAGCCGGCGCCAGCCTGTGGGTCGCCGCGGAGCGGCTCCCGCTGGTGCGGGCGCTGCATCCGGATGCGGCCGTCGCCCCGCCGATCGAGGCGCCGTCGGAGTACGCACGCGAATCGTGGACGCGCGAGGCCGCGCTGGTCGAAGTGCTGCGCGCGCGCCTCTCCGGGCTGGGCGTCGTAGCCGCCGGCACGCTGGCCGCGCAACTGGCGCTGCCGCAGTTCGAGATCGACATGGCGCTCGCCGGCCTCGAAGGCGAAGGCTATGCGATGCGCGGCCACTTTTCCGGCACGCCGGCGCTCGAGTGGTGCGAACGACAGTTGCTGGCGCGCATCCACCGCTACACGATCGGGCGCCTGCGCAAGGAGATCGAGCCGGTCGCGGCGCACGACTTCATGCGTTTCCTGTGCGACTGGCAGCGCGTGTCGAAGGGCGCGCGCGGCAGCGGCCCGGAAGCGCTGGCGAACGTGCTGGCCCAGCTCGAGGGCTTCGAGGCCCCGGCCGCCGCGTGGGAAGCGGAGCTGCTGCCGGCGCGCATCGCAGACTATGCGCCCGCATGGCTCGACGACCTGTGCACCGCCGGGCGCATCGCCTGGGCGCGGCTGCGCGGCGCGACCACCGCGGCGGAAGGCGGCCACGGCGGCTCGCTGCGCACGACCCCGATCGCGCTGCTGCCGCGCCGCGAGCTCGCGCTGTGGACCCGGGCGACCGCGGGCGAGCACGAAGACGCGCCGGGACTCTCCTCGCGCGCGCAGAAGGTCGCCGAGTGCCTGCGCGCGAACGGCGCATCGTTCTTCGACGAGCTCGCCGCGGACTCGCGCCTGCTCCGTCCCGAGCTGGAGGACGCGCTCGCCGAACTCGTCGCGCGCGGGCAGGCGGGCTGCGACAGCTTCGCCGGGCTGCGAGCGCTGCTCGTGCCCGCGTCGCGCCGGCCGGTGCCGGGCCACCGCCGCGGCCGGCGCA